>JBHIBA010000083.1:0-15366 GCA_046758845.1 Nitrospinota bacterium | reverse complement strand
GTCAAAAGTTTTTCAGGGGGTCCAGGGGGGCGGTTTTTCAAAAAAGCCCCCCTGGAAAAAACCAAGCCCTCCGCAAGACCCAAGTCATTGTCCGACGGTCCCAGTCGGTTTTTCCTCCTCGGCGAATCTGATATGATTTCGTTTTCTGATTCAGACGGAATGGAAGAGCCCGGCGAGGCCGCTCTGAGGCGCGGCGCGCGGCCTCCAGGCCAGAAGGACGCATGGAAGTCCAGGTCAGGGATGTCTCGAAGATTTGGGACGCGAGGACGGCCGAGCCGGTCGCCGCGCTGGATTCCGTCACGTGCACCTTTTCCTCCCACCGATTCACCTGCGTGCTGGGCCCTTCGGGTTGTGGAAAGAGCACCCTGTTACAAATCATTGCGGGTCTGAGCCCGGTGACATCGGGGAGCATCGACATCATCGATCCGGAAAACGGGCGGGGGGCGGCGCTAGGCGAAGACTCCATCATGGTCTGGCAGAATTTCAATCTGTTCCCCTGGCTCAACGTGATGGACAACATCGCCTTCGGGTTGAAGATGGACGGCGTGAGCAAGAAAGAGCGTTACCCCCGGGCGCAGGAGTACATCGACTTCGTGGGACTCCGGGGTTTTGAGACGAAACTTCCGCGCCAGCTCTCGGGCGGAATGAAGCAGCGCGTCGGCCTGGCCCGGGCGCTCATCAAAGACCCGGGCATCCTTCTCATGGACGAGCCCTTCGGCGCCCTCGATGCGCAGACCAAGATCGTCATGCAGGAGGAGGTGCAGCGGCTCTACCTGCAAACCCACAAGACGGTCATTTTCGTCACCCATGCCATCGACGAATCGATCCTCCTGGCGGACGAGGTGGTGGTCATGACGTCCCGGCCGGGGCGGATCAAGGCCGCCGTCCTCATCCCCTTGCCGAGGCCCCGTTCCCTGGACGACGTGAACTCCCAGGAGTTCGGCGGGCTGTTCAACGAAATCTATCACCTCATCAAAGAGGAAGTCGAAAAGTCCATGATCGGCGAGAGAGCGATGACATGACCACGCAGACCGTCGCGCGGAATCGCAAGGCCCCCGCCCTTCAGAACCCCAGGGAGGGAGGCGGGGCGAAGCGTCTCCGGCGGCGAGGGCGCTTCGTCCAGATCGGGACGGTGGCGGGCGTTTTGCTGCTCTGGGAGGGGATCGTCCGCCTGTTCGCCATCGAGCCCATCTTCCTGCCGTCCGTTTCCCTCATCCTGAAAACCTTCTGGAACATGGTCCTGGACGGAACGCTGCCCTGGAACACAATGGTGACGGTTTTGCGCATCCTGACCGGCTTTTTCGCAGCGGCCGTCGCCGGCGTGGGCGTCGGGATCGTGATGGGGATGTCCAGGACCTTCCAGAACATCTGCGACCCGCTCATCGCCGCGTTGTATCCCCTCCCCAAAATCACGCTGATCCCCCTGCTGATCATCTGGCTGGGATCGGGCGAGGCTTACAAGTTTGTCATCAGCGCCTTTACGGCCTTTTTCCCCAGGGTGATCAATACGTACGTCGGTCTCCGCCAGGTGGACGAAGGGCTGGTGAAGGCCGCGCGGGACCTGGGGGCCAACGAGCGGCGGATTCAGCTGGAGGTGATGATGCCGGCGGCGATTCCCAGCATTTTCGCAGGCTTCCGGCTGGGCATGGGGGTGGCGATCATCCTCACCGTCGCCTCGGAGATGATCGCCAGCCAGGACGGATTGGGCCGGGTCCTGGTCGAGTCGGGCGCCATTCTGGAGACGGAGAAGGTCTTCGCGGCCCTCCTGCTGATGGCGATCCTGGGGATCGTCGTCACGAAGGCGCAGGACTGGGTGGACATGCGGTTCGCCCACTGGGCCTTCGAGACGCGGGAGCGGTAGAGTAGTCGTTCCCGCTGGAGGACACTTTCACTCGGAAAAGGAGAAGCGACTATGAGCCGGAGAAAAGGTCTGACGCGGCGCCAGTTCATCCGGGTGGTCGGAACGGGCGCGGCGGCCGCAAGCCTGCCCGTGTACATGAACCCGCGGGTCTCCCGGTCGGCCAAGATGACGAAGCTCGTCTTCGGGGAGGGTCCCTTCATCAGCAAAGGCCCGAACATGATCGCCTACTCCAAGGGCTTTTACAAAAAGATGGGCCTGGACGTTCAGTTCAAGTGGTTCTTCGACGGGGCCCTGATCGTCGCGCCCCTTCTGGCGGGGGAGCTGGACATAGGTACGCTGACGGTCTCAGCCGGCTTCTTCAATGCCGTCGCCCGGGGAGGCGACCTGACGATGTTCCTGGACAGCGGGACCGAAGCGAGGCGCGATCGCTCCTATGTCATTTCCGTCGTGAGTCAGAAGTTGTGGGACGAAGGGATCCGGACCCCCGCCGACCTGAAGAAGGTGGCCCATTTGCCCGTCCACATGTCGGCCAAGGGGAGCATCAACCAATACTGCCTGGACAAGACCTTCCTGGCGGGCGGCGTGGACCCGCGCAAGGTCCGCCACGATTTCGGCCTTCCGCAACCCAAGGCCATGCAACTGATGATGAAGGGCGGGGTCAACATCTCCAACTTCGCCTACCACTTCGCGTGGATCCTGCGAAACGCCAAGAAGGCCCAGATCGTCGCCTACGGCAGCGATGTGGCCCCAGGGGCCATCATCTCCTGCTCCGCCTACTCCAAGAAGAAACTGGCTGAGGTGGGCCGGGAGCACTATGTCCGCTTCTCCATGGGGTTCCTGGAGGGAGTCCGGATCTTTAACGAGGCTGCGGGCATGAAACCCGCCCCGGATGAAATCCTGGACATCCTGTCCAAGCTGACCGTCTTCAAGGGAGAAAAGGGCAGAGGTCTCATGAAGGGCATCCAGCCCCACTGGGCCTGGACCGTCCCCGATGCGAAGCCCAACAAGGCGACCATCGCCAAGATGCAAGAGCACTGGGTCGATTTCCGCGGCTACGTCGAGAAAAGGGCGCCTGTGGATCAGGTGGTGGACACCAGCATCGTCCAAGAGGCGGCCGTCCGCCTGAAGGAAGAGAAGCCCTTCGGCTGAAAACCCTGATGCCGGGGCGGTTTCGGAGAGAAGCGGTCCCTCCGCGCCCGGAAAATTCTCTCGATACGTGAGGGCGGAGACCCCTTGACCGGGTCTCCGCCCTTGCGCAAATGCCGACGGATCGCTCGATCCGAAAGAACCCCTTCGATCCGCTTGTAAAAAGTCGCGAGACTGAATCCGCGCAGGGAACTCGCAGTGCCCCACCTCAGGGGGGAAGCCGGTGCCCCAGGTTCGCCACGCCTCAGTCAGCCAGCGTCCTCCGCGTTCTTGAGTGGCAAAAAGCAGGGACCGGGAGAAATTCGATGGAGATCAAGAATGGTTGTCCTCATCTCTCCTTGGCGAAGGGGATTCTAGCGTGGTTGACAGCCCCCGATTCCTTTCGCACACTGTTCAAAAAGAAACCATTGAATCAGGAAGGCCGATGGAACTGGATCCTCGCGTTCCGGGAAAAGAGAGCAAGGAGGCCGCAGAACGGCTGAGCCGCGTCTTGGCGGCGGGGATCCCCGGCGTTCAAGAGGATCTTCGGTACCACTTCGCCAAGACGGGTTTCCAACTCACCTGGACGAATATGCGGGACCCGGCGGATTCGATCTTTTTGTCTTTCGCCCGGCTCCGGGAACTGAACGACGACGAGCTTCGCAAACTCATCCGGACCGGCGTGAAGAGCAACACACCCTGACGCAATCCTGAGCAGCCGGCGACTCGCCCTCAGCCCCGGCGACGCGACCCAGCACCGGGCCTCTTCTTCGGCCGTTGGGGGTAAGGCGTTGCTTCCTCCGCCACCCTCTCGAGAGGCTCCTCTTCAGCGGCGGCCTTCGCGTACCGTTGATACAGGAGGCCGGCTTCTCGCGCCATTTCGCCGCGGAGCCCTTCGGGAGCCAGGATTTCCGCCCCCGCCCCCCACTGCAAGGCCCACCAGCCGACCTCCCGCGGTTCGGCGACCTCGACCTGGAGCAGGACGCCCCCATCGGACAAGTCCTTCAACGATTGGGAGGGATGCCAAAGGACCTCGCGGATGAAGGGCGCGACGGAGCCGTCGAACTTCACACGGACCGGAGTCCGCGTCTCCCCGGGGAAGACGCTGAAAGCGCTCCCGTGGCGGCGGGTGAAGGAGTAATCCTCACGGGCGGGGATCTGGATCGGCAGAATTTTAACACTCTCGACCCGGCTGGCCCGGAACATCCGGTACTCCCGCGCTTCCAGGACATAGCCGTCCAGATAAAAGGCCCTTCGCCGAAACAGCAGAGCGCAGGGATCGACCGTCCAGGTCTTGACGCGCCCTTCTCGAATCGACCGGTGTTGGAGAACCACCCGCCGGCGCTTGGACATCGCTTCCTGAAGGGCCGCCAGCACCTCGGGTTTGCAACCAAACCCCTCGCGGAGAACGGCCTCGCCCAGGGTTTCCCGAAGGAAAGCCGCTTGGGGGTCGGGGGCCTGGCTGATGAGTTTGCGAACCGCCGACAAGGCGTCCCCGCCCAGGCTGTACTCGCCGAAGGCCAGGAACTGCCGGACGGCGAGAACCAGGGCGAAGCGCTCGGGAAACGTCAGGTCCTGAGCGGGGAGGAAGGCGTCGTGCGTGATCTGGATCCGATTCTCCTTGCGGGAAAACCGGAATTCAAATCCCAGGCGTTTCAGCCCCTCCCTGTCCTTGTAAAACTGGGATCGCGAGACTCCCAGCCTTTGGGAGAGGGACTCAGGGGTTGTGCTGGGGTTCGCCTTGATCTCGGTGGCTAACCGGATGAGTCGCAACACCCTGCCCAAGGGCATGCGGCCCCCTGTTCGGTTGCGGGCAAGTCCGTTTGGGAAAGGCAAGGTCCCCCCCGCTCGGAAAAGGTCGGCGCAAACGGTCCTGGCGGCGCGGCGAGCATCGCTGCCAAGCCGGATGGTCCTCGGGGGTCGATTCGATCGATGCTCCCGTATTTATAGCACAGGAGGGCACCCAATACGGCGGGCGCGGCGGGGGGATGACGGTCGCCGTCTCCAATGGCCGAGCCTGCGCTCACCACCCCAGAGTTGGTTTCCGCCGGGAGAATCCGCCTGTCAGAGTCCCAGGACGATCTCGCTCAACGCCCCGCGTCCCGGAGGCGGGCTGACTTCGTCCCGGAACCGGAGTTGATCCAGTCGCTGCGAGGCTTGTCCCGGAGCTGAGTGAACCAAAGCTGCTTCTGAAAGATCCCGGCGGGAAGGACGATTCCGGCTCGGCCGATTCCCCGGAAGACGCCGGCGCTCACCTGTGCGAGATGGCTGCGAAAGCCGGGCAAGACGTCCCGCCGGTAGCGGAAAGGCTCGTCGGAAAACAGGACGTACGCGGCCGCCCATTGAGACGATTCGGTCAGCCGGTCGGGGATCGAATACCGGCGGTCAACCTCCGCCCGCTCGCTGAGGTCCGCCGACTTCTCGGGAAAGAGCCTGCGGATCTCCCCGCCGCTGTCCATACGCAGGACCATGACGTAAAGGGGGCGGGCCGCCATGAAGCTCACCAAAAAGGTATCCCCCGGGGAGAGGACGGTCCCGTCCACGCCTTTCAGATGCCTTCCTTCCTTCTTAATGACTTCGTACCAAACGCTGATTGGATTCCACACCCAGTCGTCCGGGGGCTTGGGAAGGATGTCCCGCGCGCGCACGGGTATCTGGGCGATAACTTCAGAAAGCGACAAGGCGCTCCACGAGAGGGAGACTTGCGCTCGAGCCACGGAAAGGGTGGGCCGGCCGAAAGCGGGCGTCAGTCGAAGGAACTCCGCGTTCACGACGACGCTGTCCTGAACGATCCGATACGTGCCCAGGACCACGGCGTCCACCGCCCAGAACTCCGCTGCACGAATGCTCGCGTCCCGTCTGAGTAAAGGCGCTGAGACATGGTTTTTCGCCCTGCGCAGGGCGAACTCATCTTCCCACCGAACCATCTCCCGACGAGAGACGACCGACCCTCCGCTCACCCTCTCCAGGCGCCGGGCCAGGAGGGTCTCCAGCCGCTGCGACAGCAAGGTCCTGTGGTGGGTGTCGAAATTCAAGACCGCCCCGACGGCCAGCCGCCTCACCGGAGGCAGGAACCGGCGAAACCGGCCCGGCCGAAAATTTTCCTGCTCCCTCCACAAGACTTCCGCCAAGCGCCCCATGGCGCTGTCCGCGTCCGAAGCGACACCGGGGATGTGGTTCCAGGCCTCCTCCTTTCGTACGGCGGTTTCTGCACAGGCGGTGAGCCCCAAAATCCCCAGCGCAAGACCCCATTTCCAGATATTCATCACCCTAAGCCGCCCCGGCCAGTCGGAATCGAGGGGCGCCTTTGCGGCCACCCCTCGGGTTGGGTGAAGCAGCGGGCGGTCCGAGGCGCTGAAAGGCCCCCCTTACCCTTCTCTGGCCAAATTTCAGGGCCACAATATTCTTGACGCGACTCGGCAAATCCTCTAAATTCGATGCCAATTTCCGAGTTGGTTAATCCCATGGTTTCCTTTTTCAGATTGAGAATTGGCCCCTAAATTGGCCCCTAAAGGGAGGGTTCAGTCATAAATCCCGATGCCGTCGTAAAGATCTATTCCCGATATTCGTCCTTTTACGACCTTCTTTTCAAGCAGATTTTCTCCGAAGGGCGAGAAGTAGCCGTTGACCTTCTCTCCATTCGGCCGGGCGAACACGTCCTGGACGTGGGGGCCGGAACAGGGCTTTCTTTGCCTCTGTTTCCGAGTTGGTGCCAGGTGGTGGCGGTGGACATCTCGGAAAGGATGCTGGCCCAGGCTGCCAAGAAGGTCAAAAAGTTGGGGTTGACCAACGTCAACCTGATGGGACAGGACGCCGGCCAGATGGGCCTTCCCGACAACAGCTTCGATTGCATCTCAGCCGCTTACGTGGCCAGCGTCGTCCCGGACCCCAACCGCTTCGTCCAAGAAATCAAGCGCGTCTGCCGGCCCGGCGGGCGCATCGTCTTCCTCAACCACTTCAAGAGCCAGAATTCCCTCCTGGCCCGGTTGGAAGAAGTTTCCAACGGCCTTTGGAACAAAATGGGCTGGAACTCCAACCTGGACCTGTGGTCCCTGATCGAGGAAAACGAGCTCCGCGTTCAAGCTGTGGAACGAGTCAATCTCTTCGGTTACTGGAAAAGCGTCCTCTGCATCAACGAGAAGTAGCGCCCTTCGCCCGCGTCACCCCCCTTCCAAAACCCCTTCCCCCCGCCCTGCGAGTCCGGGCCATGCCCCAACCCAAGATCCTCATCGATTGCGACCCGGGGGTGGACGACGCCCTTGCGTTGATCCTAGCCCTCTCTTCCGCCGAAACCCAAGTCCTGGCCGTCACCACAGTCGCCGGAAACGCGCCCGTAGAAATCTGCACACGGAACGCGCTTCGGGTTCTGGCGGTGGTCCGTCCCGAAAGGGCGCCCCCCGTGCACCAGGGCGCTTCGCTTCCCCTCAGCGGCATGGAGGTCGATCGGGCCCCCCACATCCACGGAAAGGACGGCTTGGGAGACCTCGATCCCTCTCGGTATCCCGACCCCCAGGGAGACCCGGTCCCTCCGCCGGCGCCCGAAGCCATCATCGAGTGGGCCCGCCGATCCCCCGGAGAATTGACCCTTGTAGCCACCGGGCCGCTGACCAATCTCGCCGCCGCCGCTGAGGCGGACCCGGAGGCGATGCGTCAATTCCGGGAAATCATCGTCATGGGCGGAGCCGTTCGGGTTCCCGGAAACGTCACGCCCGAGGCCGAGTTCAACGTATGGTCGGACCCGGAGGCGCTGGATGCGCTGCTCTTTAAGGGTCTTGCCCTGGTCCTCGTTCCACTGGACGTGACGAGGCAAGTGATTCTCACACAGCGCCACCTTCAGCATCTGCCGCCCGAGGATCCCCGGACCCGTCTCATCTCTGACTGCACCCGGGCTTACATGGCGTTTCACAAGAGAACTCGGGGCATCGACGGATGCCTTCTCCATGACCCCCTGGCTCTGGGGGTGGCGTTGGACCCTTCCTTCGTGGGGATGGAAGAGGTATCTCTGGAGGTCGTCACGGGAACCAGTCCCCAGAGGGGGAGAACGCTGGAAGTTGAGCGTCCGGGAGGCGGACGAGCGGGCGGGCGGGTCCGGGTCTGCACCTCTGTGCAAGCCGGGCGATTCCTGGATTTTTTCCTCTCCCGTGTGGGAGGCTGAGGGGCGAGGCGACCCTGCGTTAGAAGGCGACGGACGACGCCTTGAGCCAAACAGAAGCCCAGCTCAAGCAGGGCCGAGCCGGAGGCTCGGCGAAAGAAAAGTTTTCCGGGAGGTTCTTTTCCGGGGGGTTCAGGGGGGCCCGGACGCACCGCGTCAGGTTTCCGCACCGGCACGCCCGGTCGATTAGCTCTCGGAAGGTGTGCGCCGATGATGCCCTGCCTAAGCGTAAGTACCTCCAACCGCAGTTCGGCCGGCACGCAAGCGCCCAAAAAGCGCCCCCTGGTCAAAATGCATTCCGCACTTTTCAGCGATTCTGCCGATATCGTCGTCATCGGTAGCGCCAATGAAGACCTGGTGGTCAGGGCCCACCGATTGCCCCGCCCGGGCGAAACCGTCCTGGGAGGCGAGTTGCAGGAATTCTTCGGCGGAAAAGGAGCGAACCAGGCGGTCGCCGCACACCGGGCCGGAGGGGGAGGCGCCCGGGTGGTGTTTCTCGGAAAGCTCGGCGCCGATGGACGAGGAGACCGATACGCCCGCTACCTGGAATCCGAAGGCCTCGATGTCTCGGCCCTGAGGCGGGAGAAAAACACCCCCACAGGGGTCGCCCTGATCGTGGTCGGTCCGGACGGCGAGAACCTCATCACCGTGGCGCCCGGAGCGAACATGCGCCTCTCTCCCGGGGATATCGAAGGCTTTAAGCGGGCCATTCAGGGCGCGCACGTCGTGCTGGCGCAGCTGGAGGTCCCACGGGAGACCGTGGAATCGGCCTTCCGGCGGGCCGCTAGGGCGGGCGTCAGAACGCTCCTCAATCCGGCTCCGGCGCCCGAGGGAGGCTTGTCCGACGAGTTGCTTTCTTTGACGCGCGTTCTCATTCCAAACCGCCCCGAGGCCGGGGCGTTTACGGGAATCGAGATCGCTTCGGCGGAAAAGGCCGAGGCTGCCTGTAAGGCCCTGCGCGAATCGGGTCCGGAGAGCGTCGTCATCACCCTGGGCGGGGACGGGGCGGCCTTCGCGGGACCGGAGGGATTTGGTCATATTCAACCGCCTTGCGTCGGGGTGGTGGACACCACGGGAGCGGGCGACGCCTTCTGCGGGGCCCTGGCCGTGGGACTGGCCGAAGGGGAGGACCTGCCGGCTGCCGTTCGGTTCGCCTGCGCGGCTGGGGCGCTCAGCTGCACCGTTCGGGGAGCGCAACCCTCTCTTCCGTCCAGGGGAAGGATCGAATCCCTTCTGGCGCAAAGCGTTTGATCCCGGCGCAAGAGAAAATCTCAGGGGGGCTTTTTTGGGCACTTGCGTGCCGGCCGAACTGCGGTTGCAGGCGCGTACGCTTAAGCCGGGCGTCTTGGGCGCACACCCTCCGAGAGGTGATCTACCAGGCACGCCAGTGCAGAAACCTGACGCGGTGCGTCCGGCCCCCCTCGAACCCCCCGGAAAACTTTTGACGGCCCGGCATTGCATGGCCGGGCCTGCTTGGGGCAGGTGTGAGTTGGCTAGGCCGGTTTTCAGTAACCTTTCGGCGGCTTTCTAATTTGGCCGGCGCGCAAGTGCCCAAAAAGCGCCCCCCGTAGGAGGGTCTCCCTAGAAAAAATCTCACCGCCGCCGGCGGGCTCACCGCCCTTGTCTCATAGGTCCTGAACCCGTGCACAACCTTGCGGGGTCAGGAGGGCAGATGCTACGATTCCAACCGCTTTACGTTTTCTGGCGACTTTCCGCTCCCCTCAAAGGAGCGGGTTTACCGCACGGATAGTGACGCGGAGGATCTGTTCCTTGCCGGGCGCGAACGGAAGCGGCCGCCTTCTGGAGATCAGCGGGCTGAAGACGCATTTTTTCACGGCGGACGGCGTGACCAACAAGGCCGTGGACGGTGTGGACTTGCACCTGGACGAAGGGGAAACGCTCTCCATCGTCGGCGAGTCCGGCTGCGGGAAAACGGTGACGGCCCTTTCCATTCTCCGACTCGTGCCCGAGCCCCACGGGAAAGTCGTCGCCGGCGAGATCCGCTTCCGAGGAACGGACCTGTTGAAACTCTCGGACCGGGAGATCCGGGCCGTCCGGGGCAATGAGATCTCCATGATCTTTCAGGAGCCGATGACCTCGCTCAACCCGGTCTTCACCGTGGGATTTCAGATCGTCGAGGCCATCACCCTGCACCAGGGTTTGGGCAAGCGCGAAGCCTGGGCCAAGGCGATTGAGATGTTGGACAAAGTGGGCATCCCGGACGCGGAGCAGCGGGCGCGAGAGTATCCCCACCAGCTCTCCGGAGGAATGCGCCAGCGGGCCATGATCGCCATGGCCCTTTCGTGCAACCCGAAGGTCCTGATCGCCGACGAGCCGACCACCGCCCTGGACGTAACCATCCAGGCCCAAATCCTGGAATTAATGATTCGCCTTCAGAAGGATTTTGGAACGGCCATCATCCTCATCACTCACGATCTGGGCGTCGTGGCCGAGGTGGCCCAGCGGGTGGCAGTGATGTACGCCGGGGTTGTCGTCGAGGAAGGGCGCGCCGAGCAGATCTTCTCCGACCCTAAGCACCCCTATACCCAGGGGCTGTTGCAGTCGATCCCTCGCATCGACACCCAGAGGGCCGGCCGATTAAGGGAAATCCCGGGCGTGGTTCCGGGCCTGTACGACCTCCCCGCGGGTTGCAAGTTTGGGCCGAGATGCCCGTACTTCGCCGCGCGGTGTGGAGAAAGGGAACCGCCGCTCTTTGCGGGGTCCAGCGGGCAGACCGCCCGGTGCTGGCTGGAAGATCCGGAGGACCCGCTCCCCCGTCGGACCACTTGAGGGGACGCTTCCCCATGCCGACCAGAGCTCCCAAAGACGAAGTCCTTCTGGAGGTGAAAAACTTAAAAAAGTACTTCCCGGTCCGCGGGGGGATATTCGGGAAGACCGTTGGCCACGTCAAAGCCGTGGACGGGGTCAGCTTTTCCATCCGGAAAGGGGAAACCCTGGGTCTGGTGGGGGAAAGCGGTTCGGGCAAGTCCACCACGGGGCGTTCCATCCTGCGCCTCATTGAGCCCACGGCGGGTGAGGTCCAGTTCGACGGGGTGGACGTTCTCTCCCTCGGCAAGGAGGGACTCCGAGCCCTGCGGCGCCGGATGCAGATCATCTTCCAGGACCCTTATGCCTCCTTGAACCCCCGGATGACGGTTGGCAGTATCGTGGGCGAACCCTTCGCCATCCACAAAATCGCTTCCGGACAGGAGCGAGCCCACCGGGTCGAGGCCCTGCTGAATCGCGTCGGGCTTTCGGCGGAACACATGCGCCGCTACCCCCACGAGTTCAGCGGAGGCCAGCGGCAGCGAATCGGGATCGCCCGGGCCCTGGCGCTCAATCCGGATTTCATGATCGGCGACGAGCCGGTCTCCGCCCTGGACGTCTCTATCCAGGCGCAGGTCATCAACCTCCTGCAAGACCTTCAAAACGAGCTGGGCCTCAGCTATCTCATCATCGCGCACGACCTGAGCGTCGTCCGGCACATCAGCCACCGGGTCGCTGTGATGTACCTGGGGAAAATCGTCGAGATTGCAAAGAACGAAGACCTGTATCCAAATCCGCTGCACCCTTACACCGAGGCCCTCTTGTCGGCTGTTCCCGTTCCCGACCCGAAAAAGAAGCAGGACCGGATCGTCCTGCGGGGGGACATCCCGAGCCCCATCAATCCGCCCTCGGGTTGCGTCTTCCACACCCGTTGTCCCATCGCCGAGGACCGCTGCCGGGAGGAAATCCCCGAGCTGAGAACCCTCCCTGACGGGCGTCAGGTGGCTTGCCATTTGCGCGGCTGACGCGCCGATCACCCGACGGCCGGATCTCGGCTACAGAATCCGGGAGAATCAAGAAAAAAAGGGCGGCAAACCCTCCGCGGCTCACCGCCCTTCTCGGTATTGGGAATTCAGGTTCTGCCCGGATCCCTCACATCTGCCCCACCTGCGGCAGGAACTTGTTGGTGTACAGGTCCTTCGTTGGGATCCGTTTCTTGAGGGGGGTGTACTTCGTCATGATGTCGACGGTGAAGTCCATCTTTTTGGGGTCCATCCACCCGAGGCCGTTCCGCTTCACCCCGTCGTCGATGAGGAGGTTGATGGCTTCGACGAAGTGCCCGTCTACCAGCTTCTTGCTCATGCCCGGGGCGTACTTGTAGAAGTTGTCCAGGCACTTTTGGGTATAGAGCAGGCAGTGCGCCCAGGCCTCCATGTTGGCCTTCACCCAGCGGCGGACCATGCCGGGCTTGTCCCGGATCGTGTCCTCGCGGACGATCAGGCCGTTGCTGTACAAGTCGAAGCCGACGTTCGTGTATCGGTACTCTGTGACGATCTTGCCCGCGTCTTTGCCCTTGCCCATGTGTGTGACGCCGCCCGTAGTATAGTCCGGAATGGCGTCCACCCGTCCGGTCAACAGGCTGGGGAGCATGGCCCCATATTTCATGTCGAGCCAGGTGACATCGGCGGGGTTCAGACCCGCACGGCGGGCGAAGGCGGGGAAGACGATCCGGGCCGCGTTCCCTGGCGGACTCCCGAATTTATACCCCTTTAGATCTTTCGGGTCTTTAATCGCCTTCTTTTTCAAGGTGTAGATTGCGTACGGGGCGTTGGCGTGGATCATTCCCACTTCCACGACTTTCCCTCCGGCCACACGGACGCCCAGCGCCGCCCCCGTGTCAGCAAACCCGAAGGGCGCGGCCTTGGCCGCGATCCGCTTGGCCGTATCGCCGCTCCCGAAGCCCCGCTCGATCCTGAGCTCCAGCCCCTGTTTCTTGAAGAAGCCGAAGTCCTTGGCGGCGAAGAAGGGGGCATGCTTGCCGTAGATGATCCAATCCAGGAGGAAGAGTTGCTCCGCCGCCGCTGCGGACGCCGCCAGTCCCGTCGTCATCAGCGCGGCTATCAGCCAACAACACAAGCGCTTTTTCATGATGCTCACTCCGTCCAATCCGGAGCCGGTTTCCCCGTGTTGGGTTCACTGATTCCGAGGAAATTCGGGGTCCGGCGTTGTTATCCCCCCGGATTGCCATTCCGAATCGCGCGTTGAGACACCTCCTTTCCTTTCAAACAGGTTCCTGTTCCACCGAAGCCCAACCTCGGCGATGTAAGGTGCGCCAAACCTGACGAGCTCGGCGTTGTTGATCCCCACTACTCTCTTTGAACGTTGATACTTTACCATAGAATGACTCAAATCTTCCAAAAGGACGGTAGTGGGTCAGTTTGCTGAATGACCCTTGCCTTCCTCCGTTGTCGCCGCGATTTGAGCACATTCGCTTTGCTCAGCACAGGCTCCGCGGAAATCGCGGCCGCGCATGCCCCGATCTCCGCTCGGACCTAAGGTCCTCGCTCAGATCGGTGCTACGCCAAGTGATGACAGACCCGTGGGCAAAGCTGCGTAGGGGGCTTAATCCGTTGCATACTGACCCACTGCCAAAAGGACGTAGCCTTGGGTGAGGAGAATCCGACCGGGTGGGAACCCGCCGGCGAAAGCATTTTCGCGAACAGGACTACCCCCCAACACGGGTACGCTAGACTTTCTCCGGCGCATTTGCCTCAGGCGTGATCCGGGTTTTCCGTTTTTTGGACCTGGCTGAAATCGGAAGGAGAGAGGATGAACCCCTTGGAAAAGGTCATCGGATTTATCGGCACGGGGATCATGGGACGGCCCATGGCGCTGAATCTCCTCAAGAAAGGCTTCCGCCTCCACGTCTACAACCGGACCCGTGAGAAGGCCCGGGAGGTGGTCGATGCCGGGGGTGTTCTGAAGGCCTCCCCCCGGGAGGCGGCGGAGACCTCCGACATCATCATCACCATCGTGACCGACACCCCGGACGTGAAGGCCGTCCTGTTCGGGGAGAAGGGCGTGATTCACGGTGCGCGGAAAGGTCAAACCGTCATCGACATGAGCACCATCTCCCCGGAGGCTACCCGCGATTTCGCCGCCCGGCTGGCCGAGGCAGGCGTAGACATGCTGGACGCCCCCGTCTCGGGCGGGGAACTCGGCGCTATCCAGGGGACCCTCACCATCATGGCGGGGGGCGACGCAGAGGTCTTCGGGCGCTGCCGGCCGGTCCTGGAGGCCATGGGGACGCGCATCACCCACGTGGGAAGGACCGGTTCGGGCCAGATCGTCAAGGCGTGCAACCAGATCATGTGCGCGGTGAACCAGATCGCCGTCAGCGAGGCCCTCTCCCTTTGCTACCGGGCCGGAATTGATCTGAACGAGATGCACCAGGTGGTGACGGGGGGCGCGGGGAATTCCTGGGCCTTGGATAAGCTGGGCCGAAAGGTGATCGACGGAGACCTGCAGCCCGCCTTCATGGTCCGCCTCATCCAGAAAGACCTGAATATCGTGTCGGAGCTGGCCAGGGGACTCAACCTTCCGCTTCCCGGAACGTCCCTGGCCGTTCAGTTGTTCCGCTCGGTGGAGACCGAAGAGGGGGGCGGCGATCTGGGTACGCAGGCGATGATCCGGGCGTACGAGCGTCTGGGAAACTTCCAACTCCCGCGATGATGGGAAACAGATCCAGCTTCATGGGGGACTGTTCAAGAACCGGACTTTATGCGGGGGGCGCTTTTTGAAAGGCGCCCCCCCGCACCCCCCAGCAAAACTTCTGACGGCCCGGCATTGCATGGCCGGGCCTGCCTTGGGTGGGTGTGGGTTCGGCTGGGCCGGTGATCTGTCGCCTGCTGGTGGCTTGCTTATTTGGCCGAATGCGCGCCTTGCTGCGCAAGGCTCCCGCATTCGGCCAACGAGCTGGTAGGGCGGGCTTCCAGCCCGCCTCCCGATGGCGGCCCTTCAAGGCCGCACACTTTCGCCAAACAGAAGTTTTCCGGGGGGTTTGGGAGGTTTGGTTGTGCAGATCGGGAAGCTGGACCACATCGGCGTGGCCGTTCGGGACATGGAGGCCGCGATTGCCCGTTATGAGAAAACCCTCGGCGGGAAGGTCAGAAGCCGCCATCCCAATTACAACAACGAAGTGGACGCCGCCTTCGTTCTTATCGGGGACACCGCCATCGAGTTTCTCGCCCCCACGAAGAAGGGCACGGTGATGGACCGCTTTCTGGAGAAGCGCGGAGAGGGCATCCACCACCTAGCCTATCAGGTGCCGGACATCCACGAGGCCGTCAAGACAATGATTGAAGAGGGTCTGGAACCCTTGGACAAAGAGCCGCGTCCGGGGATTTTAGGGGAGCTGATTTTCTTCTTCCATCCCAAAAGCGCCCACGGCGTCCTCATCGAA
>JBHIBA010000082.1:0-15391 GCA_046758845.1 Nitrospinota bacterium | reverse complement strand
CAGGACCGTGGGCGCCGGCGTCATCAGCGAAATCGTGGAATAACTCGGGGCGTAAAACGCTTGAAGGGAAAATGAATGCGCGTGTTGGTCGCCCTCGCCTGCAATGAGTGCAAAAGGCGAAATTATTCGACGTCCAAGAACAAGCAGCGAACTCCAGACCGGCTGGAATTCAAAAAGTACTGCCGGCATTGCAGGCGGCACACCCTCCACCGCGAGACGAAGTGAGAGGCGCGTTCGGGACAGGAGCGGGTCGGGGCCAGGAGACGGCGTGAGGCGGCCGAAGCCGGATCGGAAGGCCAGTAGCTCGAACGGTAGAGCATCGGTCTCCAAAACCGAGGGTTGGGGGTTCGAATCCCTCCTGGCCTGCCAGCTCTTCTCCGTCCGCTCTTCGGTCCCGTGACCCTGCGGGGAAATGGAACGAATTAACGGCTGGTACAGACAATCGACGGATTTTCTTCGGGATGTCCGCTCCGAACTGAGGAAGGTCACCTGGCCGACTCGAAAAGAGACGATTGCCTCCACATCCGTGGTGATCATCGCCGTCTTCCTCATTGCGATCTACCTGGGGCTCGTAGATCTGGGTCTCTCCAAACTGGTGGGACAAATCATTAAATGACAGAGGAACCCACGCGCCCGGAAACTGCGCAGGGAGAAGATGCGGCCCCGGCCGTTTCGGACTCCTCGCCGCCGGAACCCGAGGTCGCGGAGGCCGAAACCGCCTCAGCGTCCGCTGCAAGGCCCGCGACAGAGGCGGAAGCGGCGGACTCCCCCGCCCCCGAGATGGAAGAAGTCGGCGCGGCCGCCCCCGAGACAGAGGAAGTCGGCACGGCGGTCCAAGAAGTCGAGGCCGGGGCCGACCACCCCGAAATGAAGTGGTACGTCATCCACACCTATTCAGGGTACGAGGCCAAGGTGAAGGCTGCTCTGGAGGAACGCCTCCAGGCTTCCCCGCTGAGTGAACTGTTAGGGAAAATCCTGGTCCCCACCGAGGACGTGGTAGAGGTCCGAGGCGGCCGGCGGCGAGTGTCCTCCCGGAAGTATTATCCGGGCTACATCCTCATCCAGATGGTCATGACCACCGACACCTGGTACTTCATCAAGAACACCCCGAAGGTAACCGGCTTCCTCGGCGGGACGAACGATCCCACCCCCCTAGGGGAAGAGGACGTGCGGAAGATCCTGGGCCAGATGCGCGGAGAGCAGGTCGCTCGACCCAAAGTGGAGTTGGAGGAGGGCGAGAGCGTCCGCGTGATCGATGGCCCGTTTGCCAATTTCTCCGGGGTCGTCGAAACGGTCAACCACGAACGGGGCAAGGTCAAGATCATGGTGACCATCTTCGGCCGGCCGACTCCAGTCGAGCTGGAATTCCTTCAGGTGGAGAGGATCTGACGGCTCCGGCGGCCGCAGACCCGGAGGCGCAGGCGGCCCGCCGGGCGTCGAGGAACAGAAATGGCGAAGGAAGTTGCGACAACTTTGAAGCTGCAGGTCCCGGCGGGACAGGCCACGCCCTCGCCCCCGGTCGGCCCGGCCCTGGGCCAGCACGGCGTCAACATCATGGAGTTCTGTAAGGCCTTCAACGCCCAGACCCAGGGGCAGGAAGGGACGATCATCCCTGTCGTTTTGTCGATCCACTCCGACAGGTCCTTCACGTTCGTCCTGAAATCACCCCCGGCGTCCGTCCTGCTGAAGCAGGCGGCCGGCATCGCCAAGGGCTCGGGCGAACCGCACCGGGAGAAGGTGGGCCAGGTCTCGCGGGCCCAGATCCGGCAGATCGCCGAGCGGAAGCTGGCGGACCTGAACGCAGGGGACCTCGAAGCGGCCCTGCGAATCATCGAGGGAACCGCCCGGAGCATGGGCATCACGGTAGAGAGTTAGGCGAGATGGCGAAACAGGGAAAACGGTACCGGTCGGCCGCTGAGAAAATCGACCGCTCCAAGAAACATGCGCTCCCCGGGGCGCTGGACCTGGCCCGGTCCCTGGCGGGCGCGAAGTTCGATGAGACCGTCGAGCTCGCCGTCCGGCTGGGGGTCGACCCCCGGAAGTCCGAGCAGATGGTCCGGGGCAGCGTCGTCCTTCCCCGGGGGCTCGGGAAGACCGTCCGGGTCCTGGTGTTCGCCAAGGGGGACAAGGAGAGAGAGGCCCGCGAAGCGGGAGCGGACTCCGTGGGGGGCGAGGACCTGGCGTCCAGGATCGAGGGCGGCTGGCTGGGGTTCGACCGGGCAGTCGCCACGCCGGACATGATGAGCGTGGTGGGAAAGCTGGGAAAGATCTTGGGCCCCCGCGGTCTCATGCCGAACCCCAAGTCTGGGTCCGTGTCCTTCGACGTCGGTCGCATGGTGCGCGACGCCAAGGCGGGCAAGGTCGATTTCCGCGTGGACAAAGCGGGGATCGTCCACGCTGCGGTGGGCAAGGCGAGCTTTGAAACCGAGGCCCTGGTGGAAAACGCGGGGGCGCTCCTCGAAAGCCTCCAGCGCCTCAAGCCCGCCTCCGCCAAGGGGGCCTACATCCGCACGGTTTCGGTTTCGACCACCATGGGTCCGGGAATCCAGGTGGACCCCCAAGCGGTGGCGGCCAGTTACCGCTAGCGCCGCCAGCCGGGAGGAACCAGTCCATTGGTTACGCAGATCAAAGAGAAAACCGTGGCCGAACTCCGGGAGCGTTTTGAGAGGACCCGTGGGGCCATCTTGGCGGATTTCCGAGGCCTGAACGTCTCGCAGATCACGGAGCTGCGAAGAACGCTCAAGGCGAATCAGGCCGAAATGCAGGTGGTGAAAAACACCCTGGTCCGCCTGGCGGTCCGGGACACGCCCTTCTCCGATCTGGAGAAGGAGTTCGAGGGCCCGACCGCGGTGACGTTTTGTGATGGAGAGATCACGGACCCGGCCAAAGAGCTGACGAAGTTTGCCGCCCGACACCGGGCGCTGGAGGTCAGGTGCGGCCTTTTCTATGGAAAGCTCCTGAGCCGGGCGGATGTGGAGAAGATCGCCAAACTGCCCCCGCGAGAGGTTCTGCTCTCGAAGCTGATGGGGACTCTTCAGGCCCCCGTGGTGGGTTTGGTCCGGACGCTGAATGGATTGCTGGTGAAATTGGTCATGACGCTTTCGGCCATCCGCGACCAGAAAAGCCAACAGGGCTGAGCGGGTGGCCAGGGGTCGGGGGCTGGCCGCGGCCGCTCCTGCGAAAACGGAGAAAGGGCGATGAGCACCATTACACAGGAAGATGTCATCTCCTACATCGAGAACATGTCGGTTCTGGAGCTGTCGGGGCTCGTCGAAGCCCTGGAGGAGAAGTTCGGGGTGTCCGCGGCCGCGATGGCCGTGGCCGCCGCTCCCGGCGCCGCGGAGGGTGGTGGAGAGGCCGCCGCGGCCGCCGAGCAGACGGAGTTCAAGGTGACCCTGAAGGCCCCCGGCCAGCAAAAGATCGCCGTCATCAAGGCCGTGCGGGCGCTGACGGGTCTGGGACTGAAGGAGGCCAAGGAGCTGGTGGACAGCTCTCCGGGCGTGGTGAAAGAAGGCGCCTCGAAGGAGGAAGCCGAAAAGATCGTCAAGGACCTGACCGATGCCGGGGCGGAAGCGGAGATGAGCTGATCGCCCCCCCGAGGATTGCGGGCCCGGCTCCGGCCCGCAGTCGGTCGTGTGTCCCGTAAGGGGTGAAGAATGGCGAAAGACACAACGCGTAGCGACGGACAAAGCGATCGGATCAGTTTCGGCACCATCGCGACCATCGTGGACATCCCCAATCTCATCGAGATTCAACTCGAATCCTACGAGCGGTTCCTGCAGACCAAGGTCTACCCCTCCAAGCGCGAGAACGAGGGCCTGGAGAACGTCTTTCAGAGCGTCTTTCCCATCAGCGACTTCAGCGGGACCGCTCTTCTCAACTACGGGGGCTACGAGATCGGCTCTTGGGTGTCGAAGTCGGGAGAGTTCAAAGGACTCGGGGGGCCCGACGTGGTCGATCCCAAGACCGGCGAGCCCCTCACCTACCGGCCCAAGCACGACACGGACGAGTGCCGAGAGCGAGGGATGACCTACAGCGACCCGCTTCGCGTGATCGTCCAGCTGGTCCTCTCCGAGAAGGGGCCCGACGGGGAAACCGTTGTCAAGGACATCAAGGAGCAGAAAGTCTACCTGGGGGAGATCCCCCTGATGACCGATAACGGGACCTTCATCGTCAACGGAACGGAGCGGGTCGTCGTCAGCCAGATGCACCGTTCGCCGGGGGCCTTCTTCAGCCAGGACAGCGGTCCGCTCCACAGCGGCAAGCAGTCCTTCTCCGCTCGCATCATCCCCTACCGGGGCTCCTGGCTGGACTACGAGTTCGACTCCAAGGACATCCTTCACGTCCGGATCGACCGGCGGCGAAAGTTGCCCGCCACCACGCTCCTGCGCGCCCTGGGGATGTCCAAAGAGGAAATCCTGGAGACCTTTTACCCCCAAGAGGAAATCGCATGCGACCCCAAGGCGGGGATCTTCAAAAAGAGGGTCTCCGAGCTGATCGTGGGACAGCGCGCCACGGAAGACCTGGCCGACCCGAAGACGGGCGAGCCCCTGACCAAGGTCGGGCGCAAGATCAGCCGGAAAACCTACGAGCGGATGGCGGAGCTGAAGATCCCTTCGGTGGGGATGGACGCCGAGAGCCTTCTGGAGCACACGGTCGCCAAGACCATCGTCCACGCGGCCACGGGCGAGGTGATCCTCGAGGCCGGCGATCCCATCACTGCCGAAGCCCTGCAGGCCATCGGCGAGGCCGAGATCCAAAAGTTTTACATCCTCCACCAGACCGAGGGCGGACTGGACCCGTGCATCCTGGCGACCTTGAAGGCGGATCGCGTCACCACCCCCGAGGACGCGCTGGTGGAGATTTACAAGCGCCTTCGGCCGGGGGACCCGCCGACCCGGGAAACCTCGCGGGCGCTCTTTGACAACCTCTTCCTCAACCCCAAGCGCTACGACCTCTCGAAGATCGGCAGGATGAAGATCAACTCGAAGGTGGGGCTCTCGCTTCCCCTGGGCCAGCGGACGCTGACGCAGGAAGACGTGGTGCAAACCATGCGCTACCTGGTGGGGCTGCGCTCGGGTCAGGGGGTGGTGGATGACATCGATCACCTGGGCAACCGGCGCGTGCGCTCGGTCGGGGAGCTGCTGGAGAACCAGTTCCGGATCGGGCTGGTCCGGATGGAGCGGGCCATTCGGGAGCGGATGAGCATCATCGACCTGGAATCGGCCATGCCCCACGACCTCATCAACGCCAAGCCCATCACTGCGGCCATCAAGGAGTTCTTCGGAAGCGCCCAGCTCTCCCAGTTCATGGACCAGACGAACCCCCTTTCCGAGCTGACGCACAAGCGGCGCCTGTCGGCGCTGGGGCCCGGGGGCCTGACACGCGAGCGGGCCGGGTTCGAGGTGCGCGACGTGCATCAGACCCACTACGGCCGGATCTGCCCCATCGAGACGCCCGAAGGACCTAACATCGGTCTGATCTCCTCCCTCAGCACTTACGCCCGGGTCAACGAGTTCGGGTTCATCGAGACGCCCTACCGCAAGGTCGCCAACGGCCGCGTGAGCGCCCAGGTAGAGTTCCTCACGGCCATCGATGAGGACAAGAGCACCATCGCTCAGGCCAACGCCCCGGTCGGCAAGAACGGGAAGTTCGTCAACGACATGATCTCCTGCCGGCGCGGGGGCGAGTTCGTTATGGCGTCGCCCGACGAAGTGGACTACATGGACGTCTCACCCAAGCAATTGGTGAGCGTGGCCACCTCTCTCATCCCCTTCCTGGAGAACGACGACGCCAACCGCGCGCTGATGGGCTCCAACATGCAGCGCCAGGCCGTGCCGCTTCTCCGTCCGGAGGCCCCCTTGGTGGGCACGGGGATGGAGGACGTAGCGGCGCAGGACTCGGGCGCCGTCGTCGTGGCCGAGGAAGAAGGCGAGGTCGTGGACGTGGACGCCTCGCGGATCGTCTTAAGGACCCAGGACGGCCGGAAAAAAGGCGCCGTCAAAGGCCCGGGGGTGAACATCTACAACCTGACGAAGTACCGGCGGTCCAACCAGAACACCTGCATCAGCCAGCGGCCCATCGTGAAGGTCGGCCAGAAGGTGAAAAAGGGGCAGGTCCTGGCGGACGGGCCGGCCATCGAGAAAGGCGAGCTGGCCCTGGGCCGCAACGTCCTGGTGGCCTTCATGCCGTGGCGCGGCTACAACTTCGAGGATGCCGTCGTCATCAGCGAAAAGGTGGTCAAAGAGGACATCTACACCTCCATCCACATCGAGGAATTCGAAGTAGAGGCCCGCGACACCAAGCTGGGCAAGGAGGAGATCACCCGCGACATCCCCAACGTGGGGGAAGAGACCCTGAAGGACCTGGATGAGAGCGGGATCGTCCGCATCGGGGCGAAGGTCCGGCCCGGCTCCATCCTGGTCGGGAAGGTGACCCCCAAAGGCGAATCCCAGCTCAGCCCCGAGGAAAAGCTCCTCAAGGCCATCTTCGGCGAGAAGGCCGGCGATGTGCGCGACACCTCCCTGACCGTTCCCCCGGGTGTGGAGGGCACGGTGGTGGACGTCCGGGTCTTCTCGCGCCGCGGCGTGGACAAGGACAGCCGGGCCATCTCCATCGAGGAGGACGAGGTCGCCAAGGTCGAAAAGGACCACCAGGACGAGATCCGCATCGTCGAAGAGGAAAGGGACGAGCGGCTGCGAACCCTGATGACCCGGCAGAAAGTCGTCTCCCGCGTGGTCGATCCCCGCACGGGCAAGACCCTGCTTTCAAAAGGGGCGACGGTTGATTTGGACCTTCTCAGAGGCGTGTCCGTCCGGGCGCTGAGCGCTATCAAGGAGGGCATGCCCGAGGAGGTGCGCGAGCGGATCGAGGAGGTGGACGAGGTCGCCAAGGACCAGGTCCACTACCTCAAATCCACGATGGGAGAGAAAATCGCCAAGCTCCGCAAGGGGAACGAGCTGCCGCCGGGGGTGATCAAGCTGGTCAAGGTCTATGTCGCCGTGAAGCGAAAGCTCCAGGTCGGGGACAAGATGGCGGGCCGCCACGGCAACAAAGGTGTGGTCTCCATCATCGTCCCTGAAGAGGACTTGCCCTATATGCCCGACGGGCGCCCCATCGAGATCATCCTCAACCCCCTGGGCGTGCCCTCCCGGATGAACGTGGGCCAGGTGCTGGAGACCCACTTGGGATGGGCCGCCAAGGCCCTGGGAGTCACGTTCGCCACACCGGTGTTCGAAGGGGCCAAGGAACAGGACATCCGCAAGGCCCTGGCGGACGCCCATCTGCCGCCGAGCGGGGAGACGACGCTCTTCGACGGGCGCACCGGCGAGCCCTTCGACCAGAAGGTCACCGTCGGGTACATCTACATGATGAAGCTCCACCACCTGGTGGACGAGAAGATCCACGCCCGCTCCACCGGCCCGTACTCCCTGGTCACCCAGCAGCCCCTGGGCGGAAAGGCCCAGTTCGGCGGGCAGCGCCTGGGAGAGATGGAGGTGTGGGCGCTGGAGGCCTACGGGGCCGCCCGGATCCTTCAGGAAATGCTGACGGTCAAGAGCGACGACATCGCCGGGCGGACGCGGATGTACGAGTCCATCGTGAAAGGAGACAGCGCCCTGGAGGCCAGCCTGCCCGAATCCTTCAACGTCATGATGAAAGAGCTCCAGAGCCTCGCCCTGGACGTGGAGCTGATCGAGGAAGAGACCCCCAAGGACGGCTCGGGGACCGACGGCACCGGCACGGACGGAGCCGGCCACGAGGGCTAGGGCCCGGAAATCCGCAGGTCCGAAGGAGAACGGCGTTGGACAGTATTCTGAGCCTTTTCGACAAACCCAAAGACCCCATTTCCTTCGATGCGATCCGCATCAAGGTCGCCTCGCCCGATAAGATTCACTCGTGGTCTTCCGGAGAGGTGAAAAAGCCGGAGACCATCAACTACCGAACGTTCAAGCCGGAGCGGGATGGTCTGTTCTGCGCTCGGATCTTCGGGCCGGTGAAAGACTGGGAATGCCTGTGCGGCAAGTACAAACGCATGAAGTACCGGGGCATCGTCTGCGAGAAGTGCGGCGTCGAGGTCACCCTCTCCAAGGTCCGGCGCGAGCGCATGGGCCACATCCAGCTGGCGTGTCCGGTCTCTCACGTCTGGTTCTTCAAGGGGCTCCCCAGCCGGATCGGCAACCTGCTGGACATGCCGTTGCGCGACCTGGAGCGGATCCTCTATTTCGAGAACTACGTGGTCGTCGACCCCGGCGACGCCCCCGTCAAGCCGGCAGATCTGCTCTCCGAGGAACGCTACCAGGAGGTCCGGAAGGAATTCGACGGAAGCGGCTTTCGGGCCGACATGGGCGCCGAGGCCATCCGGGAGCTTCTGGCCAACCTGGACCTGGACAAGCTGAGCGCCTCTTTGAAGAAAGAGATCCGAGAGTCGGGCAGCGTCCAGAAGCGGAAGAAGTGCGTCAAGCGGCTCAAGGTGGTCGAGGCCTTCCGCAAGTCGGGAAACCAACCGGAGTGGATGATCCTGACGGTGATCCCGGTGATCCCGCCGGAGTTGAGGCCGCTGGTCCCCCTGGACGGGGGGCGCTTCGCCACCTCCGACCTCAACGACCTCTACCGGCGCGTCATCAACCGCAACAACCGCCTCATGCGCCTCCAAGAGCTGCGGGCGCCCGACATCATCATCCGCAACGAGAAGCGGATGCTCCAGGAGGCGGTGGACGCGCTGTTTGACAACGGACGCCGGGGCCGCATCCTGCTGGGTCCCAACAAGCGGCCGCTGAAGTCGCTGAGCGACATGATCAAGGGCAAGCAGGGGCGGTTCCGCCAAAACCTGCTCGGCAAGCGCGTGGACTACTCCGGCCGATCGGTCATCGTCGTCGGGCCGGAACTGAAGCTCAGCCAGTGCGGCTTGCCCAAGAAGATGGCCCTCGAGCTGTTCAAGCCCTTCATTTACAACCGGCTGGAGGAGAAGGGGCTGGTCACCACCATCAAGAGCGCCAAAAAGCTCGTGGAACGGGAGGTCCCGGAGGTGTGGGACGTCCTGGACGAGGTGATCAACAACCACCCGGTCCTCCTGAACCGGGCCCCGACCCTTCACCGCCTGGGCATCCAGGCCTTCGACCCCGTCCTGGTCGAGGGCAAGGCCATCCGCATCCACCCCCTGGTGTGCGCCGCGTTCAACGCGGACTTCGACGGAGACCAGATGGCCGTCCATGTGCCCCTTTCCGTCGAGGCGCAGATGGAAGCCAAGGTCCTGATGATGTCCACCAACAACATCCTCTCACCCGCCAGCGGTTCGCCGCTGGCCGTGCCGAGCCAGGACATCATCCTGGGCTGCTACTACATGACCAAACCGCGCGCGGGCGCCATAGGAGAGAACCGGGTCTTTGCAAGCCCGCAAGAGGTCCGGATAGCCTACGACCAGGGGGAGGTGGGGCTTCAGGCCCGAATCCGCCTCCGACTGAACGGCCAGCTCTACCTCACGACGGTGGGGCGGGTTCTGCTCTATGAGATCATCGCCCAGGGGATGCCCTTTGAGAGCGTCAACAGGGTGATGGACAAAAGGGCCCTCACCTCCTTGGTGGCCCAGACCTACAAGCGGATGGGCAAGGACACCACCGTGAAGTTCCTGGACGATCTCAAAGACGCGGGCTTCGGTTATGCCACCTTAGCGGGGATCTCCATCGCCATGGACGACATGCATGTCCCGGAGACCAAGGTGGATCTGGTGGAGAAAGCCCAGCTGGAAGTGACCAAGGTGGAGCGGGAGTACCGGGACGGCCTCATCACCGACGGCGAACGCTACAACAAGGTGATTGACATCTGGGCCCACGTCACCGAGAACGTCTCGGATGAGATGTTCCGCGTGATGCAAACCGAGGACGAGTGGGTCATGACGGGAGAGACCGAGAAGGTGGCCCGCGCGGCGAACGGCCGCGACGGGCACTTTAACCCCATCTTCATCATGGCCGACTCGGGCGCGCGGGGCAGCACCCAGCAGATCCGCCAGCTGGCCGGGATGCGCGGGCTCATGGCCAAGCCGTCGGGGGAGATCATCGAAACCCCCATTACGGCCAATTTCCGCGAGGGGTTGACCGTCCTGCAGTACTTCATCTCGACCCACGGCGCCCGCAAAGGACTGGCGGACACCGCGCTCAAGACCGCCAACTCCGGTTATCTGACCCGTCGGCTGGTGGACGTGGCCCAGGACGTCATCATTACCGAGGAGGACTGCGGGACCCTCAACGGCATCGAAATCACCGCCCTGGTGGAAAGCGGTGAGGTCATCCAGACGCTGGGGGAACGGATCCTGGGCCGCATCGCCCTGCACCACATCAAAGACCCCATCAAGGGCGAGACCCTCGTGAAGGCCCGCCAGGAGATCGACGAGGACGCGGTCGAACGGATCGAGAACGCCGGGATCGAGAAGGTGACCATCCGCTCGGCCCTGACGTGCGAGACCCCCAACGGGATCTGCCGGATGTGCTACGGGCGGAACCTGGCCACCGGGTGGCTCATCGAGATGGGGGAGGCGGTGGGGGTCATCGCCGCCCAGTCCATCGGCGAGCCCGGGACCCAGCTCACCATGCGGACCTTCCACATCGGCGGAACGGCCAGCCGGGTGGTCATGCAGACGACCCTGGAGGTCAAGCGGGGCGGCGCGCTCCGCTACCAAAACCTGCGCACGGTGGTCAACAAGGACGGCGACACCGTGGTCATGAACCGCAACGGCAGCATCGTCATCCAGGACGAGCAGGGATGGGAGCGCGAGCGCTATCCGGTCGTCTACGGCGCGAAGATCAAGGCCCGCGACGGGCAGCGGGTCAGCCCGGGGGACAAACTCGTCGAGTGGGACCCCTACACCCTGTCCATCCTGACCGAACACGGAGGCCGGGTCGCTTTCGGCGACCTGATCGAAGGCGTCACCATCAAGGAAGAGCTGGACGAGGTGACGGGCCTTTCGCAAAAGGTCGTCCTCGAGCACGCCGAGGAGAAGCTCCAGCCGCGGATCTCCATCAAGGACGGCGGCGGCAAGACGGTGGGCCGTTACCTGCTCCCCATGGCGGCGCGGATCATGGTGAGCGAGGGCAACGCCGTCTCCCCCGGCGACGTCCTGGCCAAGATCCCGCGCGAGACGACGAAGACCAAAGACATCACGGGCGGACTCCCGCGCGTCGCCGAGCTGTTCGAGGCGCGAAAACCCAAGGAGCAGGCCATCATCAGCCAGGTGGACGGCACGGTCCGCTTTGGCGGATTCGTCCGGGGGATGCGGCGCGTATTGGTCGTGACCGACGCCGGCGAAGAGCACGAGTACCTCATCCCGCGCGGCAAGCACGTCAACGTGCACGAGGGCGACGTGCTGCGGGCCGGCGAGCCCCTCATGGACGGGGCCGTCAACCCGCACGACATCCTGGACGTCCTGGGCGAGAACGAGCTGCAGAAGTACCTGGTCAACGAAATCCAGGAGGTCTACCGCCTTCAGGGCGTCACCATCAACGACAAGCACATCGAGGTCATCGTCCGCCAGATGCTGAAACGACTGGTGATCGAGGACCCCGGCGATACGGACTTCCTGGTGGGCGAGCAGGTGACCAAGGAGGTCTTCGCCGCGAAGAACGAATCCGTGAAAACGGAGGGCGGGACCCCTGCCACGGCCAAGCCCATCCTGTTGGGAATCACCCGCTCCTCTCTGAGCACGCCGAGCTTCATCTCGGCGGCCTCCTTCCAAGAGACCACGCGCGTCTTGACCCAGGCCAGCGTCAGCGGCATGGTGGACCGGCTCAGGGGCCTGAAGGAAAACGTCATCATGGGCAGGCTCATCCCCGCCGGCACCGGGGCTCGGCGGTACCAGCGCCTCGACCTGAACACGCAGATGCCCAAACCCCAGCCCGAGGCTGCCATGGTGGTGGTGGAGAAGGAGGAAGAGTTGGCCCCTGACGCCGAGACTTCGGGGGCAGACTCCGCAGAGGCGGTGAAGAGCGAGGAGGTAGGAGTTTCAGGGGACTGATCGGGCCCGCGCGGGCCGACGGGGAAAAGACCTTGACACGGGTTCGGGAAGTGCTAGATTAGAAGCGCTTTCTTGGATTTATTCTCCGGCCGCGCGGCGTGGGTGCGACGTGCGGCCGGATCTCTTTCTGTGGAGGCTGACCCGGTGCCGACTATCCACCAATTGGTGCGCAACAGCCGGCGCAAGGCCACGAAAAAGACCAAGAGCCCGGCCTTGCGGGGATGCCCGCAAAGGCGCGGGGTGTGCCTGCGGGTATACACCTCGACCCCCAAGAAGCCCAACTCGGCCCTGCGGAAAGTGACGAGGGTGCGTTTGACCAACGGGCTGGAGGTGACCACCTACATCCCCGGCGTCGGACATAACCTTCAGGAGCACGCCATCGTCCTCATCAGGGGGGGGCGCGTGAAGGACTTGCCCGGCGTCCGCTACCACGTTGTTCGGGGCGCCCTCGACACCGTGGGCGTGGAAGGACGCCGGCAGAGTCGGTCCAAGTACGGCGCAAAGCGCCCTAAGGCCTGACCCCCGGGGACCGCGACGCCTTCTCTTGTTACCCGGCAGGCGTTGATGCAAAATCGCGGATGGGGCGGGGAGGAGCGCCTTGTCGAGCCGGGCAACGTTTGTTGAGGAATGGACGGCCTCCGGTCGCGGGTTTTTGACGGCTCCGCTCCTGGGAATCTGATTCATGCCACGGCGCAAGATCGCGACAGAAAAACCGATCATCCCTGATCCCAAGTACGGCGATCGGGCGGTGGCCAAGTTCGTCAACTGCCTGATGTGGAAGGGCAAAAAGAGCCTGGCCGAACGTTCCCTTTACCAGGCCCTCGACATCATCGAAACAAAGATCCGGGACAACCCGCTCAAGGTCTTCAAAAGAGCGTTGGACAACGCGAAGCCGGCCCTGGAGGTCCGCTCCCGCAGGGTGGGGGGCTCCACCTACCAGATCCCCACGGAAGTCCGGCCCGCCCGGAGAACTGCCCTGGGCATGCGCTGGATCATCTCCTTCGCCCGCAACCGCAAGGAGAGAACCATGCAGGAGCGCTTGGCGGGTGAGCTTATGGATGCGGCCAACAACGAGGGCTCATCCGTCAAGAAGAAAGAAGATACCCACCGCATGGCCGAGGCGAACAAGGCCTTCGCCCACTATCGCTGGTGACCCGCGCGAAGGCTTGACCCCGATGACTCGCTCCCGACCCCTCGACAAAATCCGAAACATCGGCATCATGGCGCACATCGACGCCGGCAAGACAACCACGACCGAGCGCATCCTGTTTTACACCGGGCGCACCCACCGCATGGGGGAGGTCCACGAAGGCACCGCCGTCATGGACTGGATGCCCCAGGAGCAGGAGCGCGGCATCACCATCACCTCGGCCGCCACCACCTGCCAGTGGCGGGAATATCTGGTTCAAATCATCGACACCCCCGGCCACGTGGACTTCACCATGGAAGTGGAGCGCAGCCTGCGCGTGCTGGATGGAGCGGTGGCGCTGTTCTGCGCAGTCGGAGGCGTTGAGCCCCAGTCCGAGACGGTCTGGCGGCAGGCCGAGAAGTACGGCGTGCCGCGAATCGCCTTCGTCAACAAGATGGACCGCGTGGGGGCCGATTTCGAGCGCGTCGCGGAGGAGATCCGCGAGCGCCTGGCGGCCAACCCCCTCGTGTTGCACCTCCCCTGGGGGAGCGAGGAGGAATTCCGGGGCATCGTCGACCTCGTCCGGTGGGAGGCCCGCATTTACGACGAGGACGAGCTGGGGGTCAACTTCCGCAGGGCCCCGGTGCCCGAAGAGCTCCAAGAGAAGGCCCGGAGCCGCCGAGAGGCCCTCATCGAGGCCCTGGCCGACCTGGACGAGAGCGTGATGGAGCGCTACTTGGGCGGCGAGAACCTGGGGGCGGAGGCGCTTGTCCCGGCGATCCGCCGGGCCACCCTCTGCCTACAGGGCGTTCCGGTGCTCTGCGGGTCGGCCTTCCGGAACAAAGGGGTGCAGGCCCTGCTCGACGCGGTCGTCGATTACCTCCCGTCACCGTCGGACGTGCCGCCGGTTGAAGGGACCGAGGGGGATTCGGGGGCCGTGCAGGTGCGCGCGCCGGAGGACGAGGCCCCCTTCTCGGGGCTGGTCTTCAAGGTCATGACGGACCCCTACGTGGGGCAGCTCTCCTTCTGCCGGGTCTACTCCGGCGTCATCCGCTCCGGGGATCAGGTCTTGATCGTGGGCCGTGGGCGGCGCGAGCGAGTCGGCCGCCTCCTTCGGATGCACGCGAACAAGCGAGAGGAGATCAAAGAGGCCAGAACAGGCGACATCATCGCCTTCCTCGGCTTGAAACACACCGCCACCGGCGACACGCTCGCCGATCCCAGCGCCCCCCTCCTTTTGGAATCCATCGAATTTCCCGAACCCGTCATTTCGGTGGCCGTCGAGCCCAAGACGAAGGCCGAGGAGGAGAAGCTGGCGAGCTCCCTGGTCAAGCTCAGCGTGGAGGATCCCTCTTTCCGCGTCAGGACGGACGCCGACAGCGGACAGACCATCATGTCCGGAATGGGCGAGCTTCATCTGGAGATCCTGATCGACCGCCTGCTGCGCGAGTTCAAGGTGGAGGCCGGCGTGTCCAAGCCCCAGGTCTCCTACCGGGAGACCATCAAGACGGGGGCGCAGGCCAGGGGGAGGTTCATCCGGCAAACAGGGGGCCGCGGCCAATACGGCGACGTGGACCTGCGCGTGGAGCCGGCGCCCCTCGGGACGGGCATCACGTTTGAGTGGGGTATCGTGGGAGGGGCCATCCCGAAGGAATATGCGTCGGCCGTCAAGAAGGGGATTCAAGAGGCGGCGGAATCCGGCGTCCTGGTCGGCTATCCGGTGGTGGACGTCAAGGCCACCGTCGTGGACGGTTCGTATCACGAGGTCGATTCCTCGGAGATCGCCTTCGGCGTGGCGGCCTCGATGGCTTTCCAGCAAGCGGTGAAGAAGGCCGCCCCCATCATCCTGGAGCCGGTGATGAAGCTGGAGGTCGTGGTTCCGGAGGAGTATCTCGGAGACGTGATGGGCGATCTGACCTCCCGGCGGGGGAAGATTCGCGGGATGTCCCAGCGCGCGGGCGCCCAGGTGGTGAACGCACAAATCCCCCTGGCGGAGATGTTCGGCTACGCGACGGATCTGCGCTCCGCCACCCAAGGGCGCGCCCATTACACCATGCAGGTGGCCGGATACGAAGAGGTTCCGGCCCAGGTCGCAGAGGAGGTCATTCAGCGGTTAGGAGCCTCGGGTTCCCGGGAGGCCCTGGTCTCGTGATCCGGGCCGAGTTGAATTCAAACAAAAAACCGTAGCGAAGGATTCTGGATAATGAGCAAGGCGAAGTTTTCGCGGACCAAGCCGCACGTGAACGTGGGGACGATCG
>JBHIBA010000081.1:0-15508 GCA_046758845.1 Nitrospinota bacterium | reverse complement strand
GAGGTTACGATGGAACAGGTAAGTTCTCATGTCTATATTGACCCAGACCATGGCGCATGCACCATCGGTGCAATCCGTACACCGGAGGGTGTGGCGCTTATCGATTCTCCGAACAAGCCGACGCGGGCCAAGAGGTGGCTTAAGGAGATCAAGGAACTCGGCCAGGTTCGCTACCTTATCAACACGGAACACCACATCGACCACGTCTTCGGCAACACCTTCTTGCCGGGGACCATCATCGCCCACGAGCAAATTTTGGAGAAATTTAACAAAGACAGCGTTCTCGGCCCAAACCCCCTTAAGGATGTGCACGCCTACGTGAGAGAAATTGATCCCGAAGGCCTCGGTCTGCTTGGGGAATACAAAGCGCGCGAACCCGAAATTACATTCGACGGGCGCTTGACACTTTGCCTTGGGGACGTGACCATCGAGGCCTTTGCCATGCCCGGCCACGTCCCGGCCGACACCGCGGTTCATATCCCTGGAGATCGGCTCCTGTTCACCAGTGACAACGTCTTTCACGACACAATGACCTGGTACCACGAATCCCTCCCTTTCGAATGGCTCCAGACGCTGGAGCACTTCAAACGGATGGATGTTGAGGTTGTGGTTCCCGGCCACGGTGGAGCGGCAGGACCCGAGGTGTTCGACGAAATGAGGCAGGTGGTGGGGGAGGCCATCGGAGAGGTTTCGACGGCTATCGATCAAGGGATGACTCGGGATGAGGCGATGGATCGAATCACGTTCATTGGCCGTCAGCCGGTTCCCGAGGACCATCAGGCTTGGGCCCCCGAGCTGCAAAAGATATTCGTGGGCCGGATCTACGACCAGATTCAGGAGCGGCGCGCCTAGCGGGAATCCCTATCCGGCTTCGGAGTCCACGAGAAGAGCCCAGGCATCCTTCATGGTCTCAGATTTCGGGAACAACGACCTTTCGAGAGCCATTCCGATTTGTTCCCGAGCAGAATCCACGATTTTGGTTTCCCTCGTCGCTACTGTCGCCCGGAGGAAGGGACAGCCGCCAAGAGATGTAGCGATGCGTTCGCAACTGCGGCCTTTGTCCCCGCTAAATTACCATGAGCCGCAAGGATCGCGGCCGATTCTGGGGGCCTGTCCTCACTCGCTAGTGCTTCGGCCAGTGTTCCTGGAAGGGGGTGTTGAAACATTGCCAAGAATTCTGTAACCTGATTTTAGCTAAAGTGGCTAACGCCTATCCAAGAAATCCCGATTGGAAGGAAAGGCCAATGTCTCATTCAAAACCCTTGGCCTTCATTGTCGGATTCATCGTCCTCATCCTGGCGGGAACCTCGCCCTGGTGGCCTTTCCCCCCTCTTTTCGAAACCAAAATACCGGGCCAAAGATTTTCGCCCGGCGCAGCAGCCGGTAGTCCCAAGAAAAAGCTAAATTTCAGCAGCATACCGGGGACCCGAGTCTCCCTTCTCAAGCCAACCGGATTTGTTATGGCCAAACATTTTCCCGGCTTGCAACAGGCAAGCACGGGTGCTTCGATCATGGTGACCGAAATTCCGGGCCCCTATTCGGAAGTCACAAAGGGGGTTACGGCCGAACAGATGAAGTCTCGCGGAATGAACTTGCAGAGTAAGGAAGATGCGACGATTGATGGTCGGCCGGGCTTGCTTCTCAGCCTAACCCAAATTGCTTATGGGAAAACGTATGCCAAATGGATTTCGATTATTGGCGACGAAAAAAATACTGTGATAATCACCGCAACGTTTCCGAAAGATCGCGAATCCGACCTCTCCACACCTCTCCGGGATGTGGTCCTCAGCGTTAAATGGGAAAAAAGCAAAAAGGTGGACCCGTTTGCGGATCTGAGATTCACGATTGCGCCATCTGATCAAATGGAATTCGTTAAGCGTGTGGGGAAAACGCTCCTATACTCAAAAGATGGCCTCTTTCCAGCGAAGTCTCCGGAGCACCCAATTTTCATCGTTGGCTATGCAGTCTCGACCCTTCAAGCCCGTGACAAAAGGCAATTCGCTCAGAGCAGATTCCTCAGATCCGCGGGCGCCAAAAACGTACCAATTGAAACCACCGAACAAGTCACCATCGACCGGCTGCCGGGTTACAAGATAGTTGGCAGTGCCCAACACAGCAAGACAGGCATACCAATCCTCTTATATCAAGTTTTCCTTTTTGATGAAGACACGTATGTCATCATGAGCGGGCGCACAGGCGCTCGCTTTCGGAAAGAATCTCTCAGAGGATTTGGTGCCATGGCGAGGACCTTCATGAGGAAACGATGATCTGCTATTTGAGAAGATCTATCCCTCTATCGATTGTAAAGGAAAGGCTGCCCTTAGTTTGGGGGGGGAATGGGTTTCAACACCAGGTGGGATTTAGGGTTGGCAGGTATTTCGAGCCTTCCGGCGGAATTATTTCGGTCCAAGAATCTAAGACTATTCAACGCTCTTTCAAGATCAAAGAAAGTATTATGTATGGATTCGATACGAAAAGGGCTGTCTTCTGTAGCCCCGAGAGAGGAAATTAGAGTGCCTACTGGCCTGGTTGATATATTGATCCGGATTGGGTTTTTGTGAATTTCAGACTAGTTTTAGCCCGATTATAGAAGCAATGAGTACACAGATAAAAAACATTCTCGAAAAAGTCACGGATTCGTTGAACAAGAATATGCCAACAATAACGGTCCCGACTGCCCCGATTCCAGTCCAAACAGCGTAAGCTGTCCCGAGTGGAATGGACTGGATTGCCCTGGTGAGCAGGAAAAGGCCGGAAACCGCGAGTATCAGAAAAACGATTGTGGGGATAAGCTTCGTGAAGCCATCAGAGAGTTTTAAAGCGGTCGCAAAGCCGATCTCGAACACTCCAGCAAGCAAGAGATATATCCACCCCATTCGCTACCCTCCCCAAGTGTCCCGAAACTTAACGTTTGATCCGGAGGTTCCCATTTCAAATCCGGCCAGGGCTGTACCGACCAGTTCTTGCTGTTTAGCCCGATTAGACCCGTCTCTACCGGACCTGTCAACACCATTTCGGGCGCCTGAAACGCTGCTCGGAACGGGAGGAGACAAAATGGGCTGACGTGAGTGAGGCGTCCACTTCATAGGCGTCATTAGATGTTAGGTGCCGCTATGAACGGTTTGTGCGGTTGTCTCGATTACTGGGCCGCCCCGCGGATACCATCTTCGAAAGAGGCTCCCTGGCCCAATTTCTCTCGCCAAACTTGGCCTAAGCCTTTCAGTTGCCGGTAGGGACGGTCGGGCGCATCGGCCCTGCGGGACGATCTGACGCACGAAGACACGCTTGATAAATCTGGTGCCTCAAGATTTCACCGGGAGGCTTGAGGACCAATCTGGATGCCGATGTGACAATCAGCTGAACGTCGCTTCCTGACCGTCTGGAGGAGAAGAAAAATGCCGCGAGAATACATCAAGGGGACTTGGCAAGAAGAGGAGCGCGCGTACTCCCCCGCCGTTGTGACGCGGGGTGGAAAGATAGTCTGGTTGGCCGGGGCAGTCGCGGGAATGGATGACGAGGACGACTTCGAGCCGGTCGAGGGCGCGGAGGCCTTCCGTCACCCTCTCGCGGGCGACTTCGACGCGCAGGCCCGCAGCGTGTTCAGGAATCTCGGGAAAACCCTAGAGCGAGCAGGAGGGAAACTGCAGGACATCGTGACGATGACAGTGTTTATCGTGGACGTCCGCACCGGAGACCGATTCGTAAAGATCCGAAAGGAGTACTTTCCCGAGGGAAAACCGGCGAGCGCGCTTATCACCGTCGCCGGGCTTGCCCACCCCGATTTGCTCATTGAGATTCAGGCCATCGCGGTCATCGGGGATGAGTAGGGAAGACAATTTTCCGCGAAACCGGGGTTGAGGTCCGCACCCGTCAGCTTTTCCGCCTTGACGGGTCCGCGGGATATTGAGAAGGCGAAGACCCAGTTTACGAAAGCGAAACTGAGGTATCTGGTGCGACCATAGTAGAGATCACGTTGGCGGAGGGGCAGTCCGCTGCCACCAGCCGTCCGAATCCAATGCGGCGCGACCATCCGTCATTGCCCACTTTCTCTCTCAGGCGTCAGCGACGGATGGTACAGCTCAAGGGCTGGAAGCATCCGAGCGACCGAGAACCAGAAGGCTCGCCTGGACGGAACCGGGATCAGACGCGTGCCTCGCAGCTTCCCTGCCACAGCGCGCCCTGCGTAATTCCAGGCGCTTCCCGTCTCTTGGTCCCCGAATCGGCCCTGCCGAAACTGGAAAGTTAGCGTCCTGTCGGAGACCGTCGCCAAGTAGGCGGCGCCGGTAAAACCCAGGCTGAATATCACCACCGGCTGGCCTCCCACCCGGTCATTGACCGCCCTTTCTCCGATAAGCCTCACGGGATATGCCTTCTTCGCCGAATTCACCTCGGCGGTTATCACAATCTCGGCCGCTCGGAGCCGCCCGTCCAGTTTCTCCCTAGAGACGGGGAAGACAAAGCGCCCCTCATCGAGCCTTCGCCCATAGCCTTGAAAGGGATCCGAGGCGTAGCGGGTCCCGAAAACCTTGCCCCCCTCGCCCACGAGCAAGCGCGTGTTCGGGTAATGCCGCTTCCACTCTCTCCACGGCATGGTCATGGAGGGAAGAACCCTCAGGCGCCTACCGGTCAGCCTACCAACAATGGCCTCTCCACCCACCTGGAACCAGTATGAGCCGGTCTGGTGGTCGTACATCACGAGGTCAGAATGATAGAGGGCGCTCGTATTGCCGAAAAGCAGCGTCCTTCCGTCTAATCGTCGGCTGAACACGACGCCGCTGCCGCAGAGGGGACAATAACTCACTAGGACCGGGACACCGCCGATGGCGTCGTTCACAATCTCCCGATAGTTCAGGATCTTCAGGGGGTACGCATAGGCGCCCGCCTGAGGCGCAAAGCCGATGATCAGGTCGTCGTCCCTCAGCCAGGGAAGCGAACGGACACCTCCCGGCTTGCTGTACGTAGGGGCATAGATGGGCCGGATGGCGTCTCTCAGCGAACGAATCAGGCCCTTGGGCGCCCCGGAAAGCCTCACGAATCCGCCATCGAAGGTATCGAACACGACCTCGTCCAGAGGAACGCCCCGACGGCTCCTGTCTACTTCGGGGACCGCGTCCAGATCGAACGTCGGGGGCCCCGCTCCGCCCTTTGATGCGGCAGCAACGCCTGACGTAAAGATTGTCCGGAGCGACAGAAGGAGGAGGATCCCCAGAACGAGCCACGGGCCACGCAAGAATGCGATAGGTGGGCGTAGATCATACGGCCCCCTCATCCGAGCACGCTGACAACGCTGAGCTTCCCGAATGATTTTCATCCCTCACATCCCTCCACTTGGCAGTTAGACCCGATCGCCAGGCCCTCCTTGCGACCTTTCGCGTTAAGCCCTGGGCGCTCCGGGCGAGGGGATCCGGTAGAAAATGGCCTCGCACTCGACGGTGTTGAAGTGCTGGGAATAAACGGTGAGGTAGTCGGACGGCTTCGTACCCGGCGGGTAGAATGATCCCTCCCACCCCTCGCCGTCCAGCTTGAGGTTCTCAAAAGGAGATTGCCGCCCACTTGCGGCGCCCTCCTAACAACATCAGCGTGTGCCAACATGATACCCTCAGCGGTAGGGCGAGGGAAGGCAAGAGGACGCCGGGTCCACGACGGGGCGTACCCTCCGTCCACCCTGTCGAGGACCTGCCTACATTGGAGCCATGGGTTTTATGGCTGGAGAGGGGGAGTCCCGGTCATCGGGTGCTATGGTCGGGTGGATGGACACCCGGTTTCGGTTTAGGGGTTCCAAGGCGTCCTTGACAGCGCGAACGAGAGGGCGTGTAATCGCCCTAATCGACACTCAGCGCAAGGTGTGCCTCTCCAACAAGCGTTGAAACGGGAAATTCCTATTCACATGCCTCATTTGGAGGGAAGGCCATGGATAAGTACACGGAGCGGTACCGGATCGGCAAGGTCCCGAAGGTGGAGGTCACGCGTCGTTCATTTCTCAAAGGGATCGGGGGGCTGAGCGTCGTCTTGGCGGCGGGAACGGCCCCAGCCTTCATCCGTGAAGCCGGCGCCTCGAAGCCCCGAAAGGTCTCCTTCATGCTGCCGTGGCTCTTCGTCGGGGGCCACGCCTTCGAGTTCGCCGCCCGGAAGATCTACTGGAAAAAGCGGGGCCTCGACGTCTCGATCGCCCGCGGCTACGGGTCCGGGGCGGCGACCAAGACCGTCTCGGCCGGCAAGGCAATGTTCGCTGAGGCGAGCCCCAACGTCATGGTCACCGGGGTCGCCAAGGGCTTGGACGTAGTCGTCATCGCGGCGAAGATTCAGAAGAGCCCCATCGCCATCTCCTGTCGGAAGGAGTTGGGGATTCGCAAACCCAAAGATTTGGAAGGCCACCATCTTGTTCAGTGGGTCGCCTCAGGTGACGCGGTGATTTGGCCGGGCTTCGTCAGGGCGACGGGAATCGATGCCTCCAAGGTGCAGGTAACGAATGTTCACCCCAGCAAGCTCATCAGCACCATCCTCAACAAGCAGGCCGATTGCACCGGAACCTACTACGTCAGCAACGCCCCCGCCCTGGCCTTACGGACTCCGGCCGTCCACTTTCTGTATGCCGACTATGGCCTTCAATCGCTTGGCCCGGCGCTCATGGCCCGTAGCGACACGATCAAGAAGGAGCCAAAGCTGGTCCAGGACATCGTGGACGGGGCCATGGAAGGGCTCAAGCTCCAACTCCTGGAACCCGAAAAGGCCATGGACATTTACATCGAGGCCAAACCGGAGCTCAAGACGAAGCCCCGAGAGCTCCTCATGACCCAGCTTGGGAATACCAACGTCCTCTGTTTCGGCCAGGCGGTCGAGAAGAACGGCCTTGGGTGGATGGACCCCAAGGATCAGAAGCGGACGCGGGACGTGGTCATCAAGTACATGAAGCCCGAAAAGCCGCCGCCTCCCATCGAGAAGCTGTTCACCAACCGATTTGCGGGCAACGTGAAGATGACACCCGCGGAGTGGGCCAAGGCCAAGACCTGGGCCGCACCGTACGACCCGACAAAGGCGTAAACACTCCGGAACCCCGCCTCCCCGCCGGCTGCAAGAGGCTGGCGGGGAGGCCTCGCATCCACGGCCGAACCACCTCTACCCCTTTGGCGCATCCGCATTTCATTCGTTATCTTGATTGCACCTGGCTCAGAACACTGGCTGTATGTCCGGGATCCGGCCACCTTCCTTTAAGGCCACCTCGACTTGGACCTGAATGAGGCAAGAGGGGCAAAAATAGGCATGAAGTGAGAAAACCTCTCCGCGGCCATGGGGGTCCACCTTGGGACCGGCGACCTGCAGGGGCATCTCCTTATGGAGAAGATGCTCTTTGAAATCCGGCCCGGCTGGACCGATGACCTGGCGACATGCGCGGCAAACGATTTTCTTGCCTTCGCTTCCGGGACGGATGGTCAGGTACTCCCCCAGGCAGGAGGCGGTTGGCCCAGGGGGGCCTGCCGCTGAAAGGGAGGACTTCTCGGCGCTCGCAACGGCTCGGGGAAGGCTGGCCCCGGCTCTGCGGGCCTCGCGGAGTTTTTCTCGAAGGCCCGAGGTCGCCGCTTGGTCCACGCATTTGTCGCCTGCATCGAGCACTACGCCATACAGGGTGCGGGCGGCTTCAAGGGAGACAAGCCCACAAAGGACATCGTTCAGAACACTCGCCGGCTCGCGCAGCAGAGGGTCCCCGTAGCCCCCTCCCCCCGTCGAGATGCACCGGTAGACGTCACCCCGCTTCAGGGAAGTCACGCAGAGAGGGGGCGGGATTTCCAAATCCCCCTTGAGGGATTCAAGCCCCCCGGGGACCCGGCCACTTTCCAACTCCTGGCACACGTCCGATCCCCGAAGGATGGCAAATTCATTCGTGGCCGAGGGAAGCCCTCCACAGATCCCGACCGCCTCAGGTTGCATCACACAGTGGCTGTGGAGGACCGTTGTGTGGATCTCCTCCACCAAGTGCGGGGTGTACATCGTGCTCAGGCCGACCCCGCCGCGGAATGCCCCGGCCCCCCCTGTGTCCATCTCCTGACGCCGGTAAAGGTAGAGGATGGGGTAGCGGGCTTCCAAGGTCTCGATGTTCGAGATGGTGGCCGAAAGAGAACGGAGAAATCCGCCCGTATCGATGCCGTCACGGTCAGAGAAGGCCCCCGTCCCTCCGGCCATCCCGTCAAGAAGCGTCAGGCCGAACGGCTCACCATAAGCGTCAACCCCGAAGAGCTCCTGGGTGGGCATGGGACCCATCCAAGCGGCCATGGCATTTTTTCGATAGTCCTCATGAGTGAGGAACATCTTCGTAATACAGGCGCTCGCCGTATGGGTCACCGTGTAGCTCCCCGCCGTCGTCGCCTTGCTGACCCCCGCCGGCCAGGAGGCATGGGCGATGGTGCCCGGCTCAGCATCAATCCGGATCACGCGCAGGACTCCGGCCGGGCACCAGGGAGCGTCATAACACAGGTGAACCAGGACGGCGATTACGACCCCGGAGACGAGGCCCGAATAGGCGCAGTTGATTACGGCTGGGGCTTGCGCGGCCGTCCCTGCGAAATCGAAGACCAGGCCGTCGCCCTCCTTGGTCAGGGTAATGTGGCAGGGGTAAATTTTTCTCTCTGCCCCGTCGTCGTAGTCGAGGTAGCTGGTGTGGCGGAATACTCCGTCCGGAAGTTCCCTCAGCCGCGCCCGAAGCCGGGCCTCCGTATAATCGACGATGTCTTCCATAACGGCCTTCACAGTGGCGATCCCGTATTTCTCCACGAGCCCCTGGAGCCTCGTTTTGGCCACATGGGTGGCGGCGATCTTGGCCCGAAGGTCCAGGGCATTCAGCTCGCGGGTTCGCGAGCGAAGGAGATACTCCCGCTCGACATCTTTTCGAAATGTTCCCCCTTCCACGATCTTCAGCGCCGATAGAGGCGGGCCCTCTCCGAAGATGGATTTGGCGCCGATGCTGGCCTGGCTTCCGAGGACGGGTCCGCCCACATCGATCTCGTGGATGGTGGAGCCCGCCCACGCGATGAGTTCTCCTTGCCAGTGGATGGGTGCAAGACAGGTGACGTCGTTTTGGTGCATGGCGCCCTGGTAAGGGTCGCTGGAGAGGAAGATGTCTCCTTCGTGAATCCCGGGATTTTCCTGGTAATCCTTGAGGAGGGTTTCAACCAGCAACCCCTGGCTCACTCCGTGAGAAACGATGTAGGGGCCCACCATGAAGTTCTGGCCGTCGGCCGTACAGAGGGAGGTGTTGAAGTCCTGGATCTCCGTTGCCACGGGAGACCCCGAGACCCGCTTCAAGGCAATGGCCGCCTCATTGTTGAGGTTCCATAGCCGATGCCGGAGAACCTCGAACGTGACCGGGTCTACGCGGGATCGGAACATGGGCGCCTCCGCATCAGAAGCTCAAGAGAAGGTTTTTGTATTCATCCACGCGGACCCGTTGCCCGGGATGAATCGGAAGGCTCAGCGCCGCCCCTTCGGCGACGGCGGGACCCTCTATCTCGTTTCCCGGCTCGAGACGCTCCGCATCATAGACGTCCGTGTCCAGGAAGCCATGGCTCGCATTGAAGTACACCTTGCGCTCCCCTTTCAGGGCGCCCCGCGGGTCCGGTCCCTTCGGTGGAAAGGCTTGGGGAGTCGGTTTCGGGAGATGGCCGACTGCCGTCAACCGGAAAGTGCCCATCTCGACCCCCGCCTCCTCGTAGGCCGTTCCCTTGCCGTAAGTCTGCTCATAGAGGTGGCGGAAGCGTTCTTGGATGGCGGAGACGTTCTCTTCCCGAAGCTTCCCTCCGGGGACCGGCACCAGGAGCTCGTGAACCTGACGCCGGAATTTCATCGTCACGCTCCGGAGGAGGGAAAGGGCGTCTGAATCCAGCCCCATCCCCTGGAACTCCTTCCGGGCCCTTTCCTCTAGGGCCGCGAACAGGGTGTCGATCTCCCCTGCGGGACAGGGCATCCGTTTGGGGTCGGACTGAACATAGGTCCGGAGGATGTCGGCCGAGCCGATGCCGAAAGCAGAGAAGACCGGCGAGTAAGGGGAAATGACAGCAAAGGGGCAACCCAGGTCTCTCCCGTAGGCGCCCACATGGGTCGGGCCGCTCCCCCCGTAGGACAAGAGGACGAAATCCCTGGGGTCGTGACCCCGCTCGACTGTCACCTTGCGGACCAGGTCCGCCATTCGGGCGTCGATCACATCCAAGATGGCCTGGGCCGCCTCAAAGACGTCCATGCCCAGAGGCTTCGCCACCCTGTCTTCTATCGCCCGCCGGGCGGCCTGCAGATCAAGGCGGTGTCTCCCACCGAAGAAGTTCTCCGGGTTGATCCGGCCCAAAAGGACGTCCGCATCCGTGACCGTGGGCTCCGCACCTCCCCACCCGTAACAGGCTGGACCCGGAAAGGCCCCGGCGCTATCGGGGCCTACCTGAAGGAGGCGGGCGTCCCTCTCCACCCGCGCGACGCTCCCCCCACCCGCCCCGATGGAGGAAATGTCCGTCAGAGGCAACGCCAGGTGGTAGCGGTCGAAGATGGGCGTGGCGGCGGGGAGAGATTCCCCGTCGACCACGAGGCTCACGTCGAAGCTCGTTCCTCCGATATCGGTGGCGATAAGGTTCTTCCATCCCTTGATCCGGCTCAGAACCACGGCGCCCAGGACCCCTCCGATGGGCCCCGAATTCAAGATCTGAATTGCCACCTCCCTGGCCTCCGCCGCCGGGAGGGCGCCCCCCGTGGACTGCATCACCAGAATCGACCCCCGAAAGGACATCTCCCGCAGCTTCTCTTGGAGGGCGCCCAAATATCGAGAAAGGACGGGGCCGAGGTTTGCATTCAGGACGGTGGTGATGGTTCGCTCGTACTCGTTAATGACCGGGGCGAGGTCGCTCGACAAGGTGACGAATACGTCGGGGGCCATCTCCTCGATCACAGAACGGGCCAGGCGTTCGTGGGAGCGGTTCTTGAACGACCACAGAAAGGAGACGGCGATGGCCTCGACCCCCTCTTCCAGAAGCTCTTGGACTGCCTGACGGACCTCCGAAAGACGGAGGGGGGCGATGACCTCTCCCCGAAAGTCGACCCGCTCGGTTACTCCTTTGATGAGAGGTCTGGGGACCAGGGGGCTGGGTTTTCGGAGCTGGTGAGCGACCGTGATCTCTCTTTCGACGAGACCGGCGACCTTTTGAAACACGCGCCCGATGAGGATGACGTCCTCGTGCCCTTTGGTGGTGATGAGTCCAGTCTTCGCCCGCCGACCCGTGTAGTAGGCATTGATGGCAACCGTGGTCCCGTGGCCCAAAACGCGGGCTTCGGACAGAAGGTCCCCGAGACCCTTCCCCGCGATGGCTGCAACGTTTCGGACGGCCGAGAGAACACTGCCCTGCATGTCTTGGGGATCAGAAAACGCCTTGTCATACGAGACTCGGCCGTTTCCATCGATCAGGACGCAATCCGTAAAGGTTCCGCCTGAATCCACCGCCAGCACTGTGTCCATCGCCCAGCCGCTGTCGGGACCCCGGCTGCGCCCGCTGGGGACTTCCTCCGGAACCCCCGCTTGGTTCGGACGAACTTCGCCTTTGGGACGGTTAGACAAAAGAGTTTCCTCTTTAAGAAGAAAGAACCGCCGGCAGTTGTCGAAGAGGGACAACCAAGCCAAAGTAACGATGAATCACTTGGATGGATGCCTGGTGAAATTCCTCCGATTGGCTGGCGGCGCAGTCTTCGACCAGCAGGACGTCCAGATCTCTTCAGTAGGACTCGCGGGCGGTTGTCTCCCCGAAGGCCCGGTTGTTACCCCGGCCAGGATCGGGCTGTGGCCCCAAGAGCCCGGAGGAGATATTCCAGGTTCGTGTTGTAGGAGCGACCAAACTGACTCATTCGCAGATTGCTGTTCTTCTCATCGGTGAAGGGTTTCAGGTCCTCCACGATCTCTGCATCCCAGCCGCTCTTCAGACGGGGAATGACGCTCCGTTTCGCCGCATGGTGCTTGATGCATCGAGCTTCTGGTGTGGTGCTCCAAAATGGCGTTAGATTTCCAGGGCCGAACTATCGCTTCCGGCCGGGCGAGACACCCGGCCTACCGTGGGGTGGGAATCCGCCGATCTCGGTAGGGCGGGCATCTTGCCCGCCTTCCGCCCATATGGCCCTCGTAAGCCCCTCACCCTGATTTGTGAAGTGTCAAGTTATTTCGAAGACACTGCCTAGAAGACCGCGGGGAAGACTCGAGGTCCCCGCTTGGGGAATACCTTGGGCAGAAATTCATTCGTGTAGAGGTCCTCAGTGGGAACCACTACGGGGATTTTCAAGGTCCCTGTCAGGATGTCGCGCGTCCGGGCCCACTTCTCCTTTACCATGTGTCCGAGGCCCATCCGTTTCGCGTCGGAAGTCAGCCAGAGATCGACCGTCAAGTCCCAGGTCTGTCGGTTGGCCTCCCTGTCGCCAGCCGGGACATACTTGAGCAAGATGTCTGCGGCTTCATCCGGGTGTTCTATCGCGTACGCCGCTCCGCGCAAGGCCGCCTTGAGGAACCCTCGAAGCTCAGCCGTCCTTTCCCGGATGAATTTCTCACTCGTGACGATACTGTTCCCGTAAATGTCAAGGCCATGCTTGGCAAGGATAAAGAACCGGACCTTTTTGCCCTGCTTGGCTGCCGCCTTGAACACCAGGGGAAAGGAGGTCACAAAATTGGTGGAGGCGTCGTAGTTCCCTGCCAAAAGACCCGCATCCCTTACGGCGGGCGCAACCTCCACCTGCTTGATCTTCTTGAGGTCGAAATTATTCATCTTGGCCACGGCCGGAAACACCGACCAGGTGGAATCATAGGAGGGCGTCCCAAGCGACCGTCCCTCTAGGTCCTTCAGGGACTTAATGGGAGATCCGTCCAGGGTGAGAATGGCGTAAGGCGCGAGGTCATACCACGTGCTGACCGCTTTGAACGCAGACCCCTTGGCACGAAGGCGCAGAAGATTGCCCGGGTCCAAACCCGCAATTTCCACGCCCTTGCCCACGAGGCTTTTGGCGGTGCCCCCCCCTCCGTAGCCCCGGATGATACTGACGTTCACCCCTTCCTGCCTGAAGTAACCCTTGTCCATCGCCGTAAACCAGGCCATGTCCCGGCCATATAAGATCCAGCCGGTCATAAAGGTGATCTTTTCACCAGCCGCCAATTCCCCGGAAAAAGGGAATACACCCAATGTGAGCATTGCGATGAGACCCACTGCGATCCAACGAAATCTCTGTCTCATTTTCATGGCTCTACCTCCTGCTGCGATCCCCCTCCAATCCCGCAATCGCAAAGCGCTGCGGGACCTCGAGCAGCTGCGCCTATCCAGCGCTTCCAGAACCTCATCGGAACCGGAATTTCTCATTGGAACTCTTCTATGGAGACATCCTGAGCGCTTTTGGCTGCTTAGGCCAATTACACGCCCTTTCGCTCGGCCTGTCAACAGTGTCAAGGGGTCCCCGTCCCACTGCACCGTCTTGACACCACATTTCCGCTGTGCTTCCATGTTTCAGGGCGGTTCTTCCTTTTCCTCTTTATCTCCCTAGAGTCTGGTTGATGACCGGAAGGGTACACCGCCAAGCAGTTCTTCTCAGGCAGGTAGAGTTCCATAACAGGCAACTGAAGACCCGTCCTAAAAAGCAAAGAGAGCGGGGTAGCAGGGGGAAGGCGACGCGCCGGATTTTGGGGAGGGTCGATGCGTTGAGTCCTTCGTGGGAAGGGATGTCGGTGTGTCTGGCAGTGTGCACTCGCCCCTCTTTGCGCCCTTCATGCAGCGGCAACCGCCAAGTTGGATATTCCCACCAAGTTGTGGGCGGCGACGGCAAACTTGAGCATCCCGCCCACGCGTCTCAGCAATCGATGGCGGGTCTTGCACATCCGGCCCACCGCCTTCAGGCAGCCGAAGGTTTCCCCCGCGCGCTTGCGCCGCCTCTGACCGAGCGCGTAGCCCGCATGCCGCGTTGTCCCCTCGTTTACCGCGCTTTTCCGGCTGGCCGGGGCCTGGACGATATGGGGGGTGACATTCAGCCCCCGGAAGGCAGTCACAACGTCCTGAGTGTCATACCCTTTGTCCGCATCGAGGGTAACCGGACGCATCCCCGGTTCCTCGAGACGTCCCGCCAAGAAGAAGAAATGGACTTTTTCAGCAACCAGCTATGCAGATTTCTCTTACAGGAGGTTCTCTGATGACGCCAAAGGCTATAGGTGCTGATTACCGGATGGCGAAGGGACTGACGCCGGAGGTTCCCCTCCGGGAGCTGCGGGCGCGTTACCGAAGGGCGCAGCGTTTTTGCGACAAGTTCGGATTTGACGCTGTGCTCGTATATGGATCACCTGCTGAGCCATCATGGATCCGTTACCTCGCCAACTATGTGCATCCATTTCCTATCGCCGACTCGTTCCTCGTTGTAGCCCCCGGCCGACCGCCTATACTTCTGGTCGATCGCGACTGGTTCTTGGAGATTGCTCAGGAGATGTCCTGGGTGAAAGATGTAAGGGTGTATCCCTACGTCGAATTCGAGTGGGGCTATGAAGGCCTCGTAAAGATTATGCGGGAAATCTTCGCCCCATATTCTCGGGGAACAATCGGTGTTTGCGATGTGGACATGCCGGCCAAGTACTACCGAGCCATGTGCGAGGCCCTCCCCCGTGCAAAGATTAAAGATGCAACCCCAATGCTTTTGGGGGTTCTGGAACGGAAGAGCGACTATGACATCGGGATGATCCGCAAGACGGCTAACATTGCCGACAAGGTGATGATGGCCGCTATGAATGCATGCGGCCCGGGCGTCCCGGAATACAAGGTTGGCCTTGCAGCCGAACAAGTTGCATGGGAGAACGGTTGTGAGTTCGGAAGCGGAAGCCAGAACCGAACGGTCATCGTGGTCGCCTCCTCAAACCTGGTTCTAAGTAATGTCCGGCCATACCGATTCACCCGGAAACCCTTGAAGAAAGGGGAGATGTTCTTTATTGATCTCTCTGTGTGCTTTCGGGGGTACTATATAGACTTCTGTCGTACCGTCTGTATCGGCCGTCCTACCCAGAAGCAGCGGGACGCTTACGACGCAGTGATGGAAATTCACAAGTCTACCTTCAAATTGATGCGTCCTGGCGTAACTGGTGAGGAGCTTTGGGACAACGGCCTCAAGGTGGCTCGACAGACGGGGTTTGAAAAAGCGATCAACTTCGTTTGGCTCGGACACGGAACTGGGCTTGTTAACTCTGAGTACCCGTTTTTTGCGCCGGGCGAGAAGAGGGCCCTGAAATTCAAGACGTTTGCCAATCTCGAACCGGGTGTGTTTTTGCCGGGGAAGGTGGGAAGCAGTTCTGTCGAGGATACGGTTTTTATCGACAAGAAGGAGGCGAAGTTTGTCACAAAATGCCCTCGGGATCTCCACATTGCCTGAGGGGAAAGTGGGTAGCGATTGGTGAGGATAACAAGCATCCGAGTTGGGTATTTACATGTGAGATTGGATCATTGATATGTGAGTTGGCCTGCTGGCTACAAACTTTAAC
>JBHIBA010000080.1:0-15739 GCA_046758845.1 Nitrospinota bacterium | reverse complement strand
ACAACCGGCCCAGCCAATCACACACCCAACCCACGCAGGCCGAGCCAGGCCTCGGCCGTCAAAAGTTTTGCCGGGGGTGGGCGGGGGGGCGGACGCACCGCGCCAAGTTTCTGCACTTGCGCGCCGGCTGAATCACCTCTCGGAAGGTGTGCGCCAAAGACGCCCGGTTTGACCAGACACAGCCCCAACCGCAGTCCGGCCGGCACGCAAGTGCCCAAAAAGCGCCCCCCGCGTTATCTAGTTACACCCGAACGACGCCCTCCAGCGGGCTCGAAGCGGTGGCGTAGAGTTTCTTGGGGACGCGACCTGCCTCGTAGGCCAACCGGCCCGCCTCAACGGACAGCCGCATGGCCCTCGCCATCTTGACGGGGTCTTGCGCCCCGGCAATCGCCGTATTCATCAAAACCGCCGTGCAACCCAGTTCCATGGCGATGGACGCATCGGAGGCTGTCCCCACGCCCGCATCCACGATGACCGGGACGTTGGCGTTCTCGAGGATGATTTGGAGGTTATGCGGATTGCGAATGCCGAGGCCGGAGCCGATGGGCGCGGCCAGGGGCATGACCGCGGCGCAGCCAACTTCCTCCAGTTTCCCGCAGACGATGGGGTCGTCGATACAGTAGGGCAGGACGACAAAGCCCTCCTTCACCAGAATCTTGGCCGCCTCGAAGGTCTTCTCGTTGTCGGGGAAGAGGGTCTTTGCGTCCCCGATGACCTCCAGCTTGATCATGTCAACGCCCAGGAGCTCGCAGGCCAGACGGCAGGTGAGGACGGCTTCGTCCACCGTGTAGCACCCGGCCGAGTTGGGCAGGATGGTGTACTTCTTCGGGTCGATGTAATCCAGGAGGGATTCGCCTTTTCTCGAATCCAGGTTCACCCGGCGGATGGCAACGGTGATGATCTCGGCCCCGCTGGCCTCGGTGGCGAGCCTGGTCTGCTCGAACGACTCGTACTTGCCGCTTCCGACGATCAGCCGGGAGGAGTAGGTCTTCCCGCCCAACTGGTAGGTCGATGGCATCATCCACTCCTCCTAAAGCGGTGTCGGTCGCAGCCGGGGAGACTGGGGTCCGGACGTGCCGGTTCAGGCTGTCCCGCCACCGATGGCTTGGACGATCTCGATCCGGTCTCCGGACTCCACGCGCGTCGCTTCGTACTGCGAACGGGGGACGAGCTCACCGTTGCGCGCGACCGCCACGTGTCGCCCTTTGACCTCCAAGCGGTCCAGCAGTTCTCGGACGGTGAGGCCCTTTGAGACCTCTCGGCTCTCGCCGTTGACGGCGATGGAAATGGACTCGCTTGCCTGAACCATGAAAAAACCGCCTGTCCGCTCAGGACACGCGGTTGAAGCGGGGCACCTTGGGGTGTGTGGAGAAAATCCCGTTTCAACCGCTTCCCTTCGCGGGCATTACCCCGATCAGGTTCCAAGGGTTGCTGGGAACTCCCAGCTCTCAGCAAACCACCCCTAGCGGTTAATACAAAATAAATATACGCTTTGATACACCCCCCCGCAACCTGTTCACCACCTCGCCCGCTCGCGCGTTGCATCCTTACTTTTGCGAACCCCCGAAGCTGTACACTAACTGTCGACAGGGGAACGTTTCAACGCCTGGGCGATCGTGCGCTAATCTCCGACCGTGACGCTCCAGCTTCTCCCGCCTACCCCCCTTCCGATGATTCCAATGAAGTTTCCCTGGCTGCTCACCCCGATGCCTGTCGTCTTGCTCCGCCAGGTCTGGCCTCCCCCTTTAGCTTGCGCTCGACCGCAGAGCGCCACAAGATTCGCCTGAGGAGGACCGCCTTCGGGTCCGACAATCCCGTTGGCAACCATCCAGTAACGTCCCGGGCGAACCGGTGTGCACTGCTTCAGGTACATGACCTCAGCAGGATGAAGCTCGCGGCCGTTGATGAAGACCCCCGTGTTGCCTCCGGAAGCATCTGCCCGAAGCGGCCCACCCACTTCAAGTCCGGGGAGGGTTTGCCCCATGGCCGGTCCCCCTTCCTTTCCCCAAAGGCCCGAGGCCCGGTCGTACCAGTAGCGGCCACCGCTCGGGCGTAGGCCCAGCGCCTGGAGAAGCTGAACCTTTGCCGGCTCCAAGGCGACTCCATTGATAACCACGTTCAGGCCCTCGTGGGAGGCATAGACGGCACAACTCCCAAACGCAAGAAAAGCCAGCAAAGATCCAGAGATAAGACCAAATGTCGTCGTCAATGCTTTCCTCTTCATCGGTGACCCCCTTTCACAGACTGAGCCGATGGGCCCTCGACCGGGCTTCGACCATCAAAAGTTCTCGTGGGTGCAGGGCGCGGCCCTTCACAACACCCCCGGGTTCTCCCTAGATCCCCCAGTCCCTGGCGTAGCGGAAGTCGCGGTCGATGGTGCGGCTGGAGACCTTGGCGATGACGGGCAGGCGCCGCTTGTACTGGTTCATCCGGACCAGCCGGTTCACGCGGTCAATGAACTCGGCAGAGAAGCCCCGCCTCAGGAGCTCCTTGCGGGAGCAACGCAGATCCACCAGGTGATAGAGCAGCACGTCCACCTCGGCGTACCGGAACCCCAAATCCTCCTCGTCCGTCTGGCCGACGGCGAGGTCGGCGCTCGCCGCCTTGCCGACGATCTCCTCGGGCACCCCCATGTGCGCGGCTATCTGCCAAACCTGCGTCTTGTACAGATCCCCCAGGGGATTCAAGGCGTGGGCCATGTCGCCGTAAAGCGTCCCGTAGCCCAGGAGGAGCTCCGACTTGTTGCTGGTGCCCAAGACCAGCGCGCCCAAAGCCGCCGACTGGTCGTAGAGGATCGTCATCCGCTCCCGCGCCATCTTGTTGCCCTTACGCGTCACATCCATCTCGGGGAACTTGGCGAAGTAGGCGTCCACCATGTCGCTGATGTCCACCGTCAAGGATCGACTGCGGGTCTTCTTCACCACCAGTCGGGCGTGCTCGACGCTCTCCGAGCTGCTGAGGCGATAGGGCATGATGATACCGGTCACGTTCTCCCGCCCCAGGGCCTTGGCCGCCAGATAGGCGCAAAGAGAGGAATCCACCCCGCCCGAAATGCCGATCACCGCGCGGGAAAACCCGGCCTTCCTCACCTCGTTCTCGATGAAGCCGACGAGGAGCTTTTCCACCAGCGGGGCGTTGACTTCAAGCTCGGGGATCGGCGGGATGTGATTGGCCGCTGGGATCCGTTTGGCGCGGCGGGTTCGAGCCGGGTCGCGTCTCGCCGCCGTGGTTCCCCTCGCATTGGGTTTCCCGCGGGATGCCCGCCTAGTCGCTGGCATCGTTCTCTGTGTGTCCATTTTCGCGCAATCTGCGCAAGTTCAGCAGTTCCTGAATCGTCAGGTTCAGGTCCTCATCCCCCAGCAGGGGAGAGGCGACGCGCGCCCGCCGAACTTCCGCCAGGTCGAGTTTCGCCTCGACAAACGCCTCCTCAAAGTAGGGGGCCTTGACGACTTGCTTCCCGACGGGGCTCACCACTTCCGAGCCGCCCCAGAAGTTGATGCCGTCCTCATAGCCCACGCGGTTCACGAATACGCAAAACTGCATGAAAAGGCTCGCGTAGACGCGAACCATGCTTTCCCAGGTCTCGCTGATGGCCAGCTTCTTGCCCTTCTGGACGCCTCTGCCGGGACTCGAGGCCGGCAAGAGAAGAATTTGCGCCCCCGCCTGGGAGGCGATGTAAACGGTCGAAGGGTGCCAGGCGTCTTCGCAAACCAGCATCGCCATTCGCCCGAACCGGGTATCGAATGCCCGGACCTTCGTCCCCCGCGAGAGGTAGCGTTCCTCGTCGAAGATCCCGTACGTCGGGAGGTAAACCTTCCGGTGGACGTGAACAATCTCCCCCTTTTCCACGTAGAGAACGGAGTTGTAGAAAAAGTAATCTGGCGACTCTTCGACCAGCCCGACGACGATGGAGATTTTTCGGCTGGCCCGGCGGACCTCCTGCACCAGCTTGGAGTCAAGCGGCTGCGCCACAGACGGGACCATGTCCTTGAGAAAGTAGCCCGTCAGGCCGAGTTCCGGAAAAACCAGCAGGTCGGACCCCCGATCAACCGCCTCCTTGGCCGCCTTGCGGAAGATCTCCACGTTGCGGTCGAGGTTTCCCAACGTGGGGTTGATCTGGGCGATTGCCACCCCGATTTCCATCATCTGACGACAGACCGCTCTCTCCGGGTGGCCCATTCCATGCCCGGAGCTTAGCCACCCAGCATTTCGAGTTCAAAGCCCTTGTACATGCCCCGGATCTCTTCAGTGTACAACCCCGGCTCCCGGTAAACAATCAGGGGCGGGACCTCCTGGGGAGAATTCCCCGGCCCGAGGGAACTCCTCCGCTCGGAAGAATTACCTGGATTCACACCCTCACGACGGGCCTCCAGGAGGACGGTGGAGGGCGGAGTTCCCTCAAAGGGATGAACGCGCCGGATTTTCCACAAAACAAAACCCTTTTCCCCCATCCGCCGGACGACCTCATCCTCCCGCTCGGCCAGATGCGTCACAAACAGCCGGCCCCCCGGGGCGATCAGGTGACGGGCGGCTTCGAGCCACGCGGGCAGGTCCAGCGTCACCTCGTGTCTCGCCATGGCCCGGGCGGGGTCGGGGCTCAAACGGCCTGTGCCCACCTTGCGGTAGGGAGGATTGATGACGGCGGCGTGGAAGCGTCCCGGTCGCGCCCACGCCCTCGTCTGTCGCAGGTCCGCACGAACGCCCTTGAAACGCCCCGCCAAGCCGCTGTTTCTCGCGTTGTCGGCGGCCAGGCGCAGAAGGTCCCATTGGAGGTCAATCCCCACGACACGAAGCTGCGGGTACCTGAGGGCCAGCAGGACACCCACGACGCCGCTGCCGGTCCCCAGGTCCGCGACCAGGGTTTGTCCGGGAAGATCGGCGAATTCCGCGAGGAGGAAGGCGTCCAGGTTGTACCTGTAGCCTCGAGGCCCCGGCTCGAGCCGAAGGGTCGCACCGCAATGCGGCGCCACAGGCAAGGGGGAAATCATAGAGAGCCGCTCAGATGACTGACTCGAAATCAGCAAAAAGCGCTTTGCCCGCCTACCCGGCGGGCGTGGGGGGATATGTTAATTTTGTTTGCCGGCAACCCTGAGGCGGAGGGCCGCCCTTTCCATCGCTTCCATTGCGCGGTCGAGGTCGATCTCCTCATCCCGTTTGGTCAGGCGTTCGACCGCCCTGCGCCTGGCCGCCTCCGCCCGCTCGATGTCGATCTCCTCCACCTTCTCAGCTGTCTCCGCCAGGAGGGTGACTTTCTCCGGGCCCACCTCGGCGTAACCCCAACTGACGGCCAGCTCATGTGTCTGGCCTTCCTTCTTGTAAGCCACCAGGCCGATGGTCAGGGTCGTGAGCATGGGGGTATGGCCCGGAAGGACGCCGAACTCCCCCAGCGCACCAGGGGCCGTCACCATGTCCACGTCCTCGCTGAGGACGACGCGCACGGGCGTCACAATCTCCAAGCGAATTCTTGTGGGTAGCTCAGCCACTCCCATCTCCGTCCGGCCGGCCAGGCTCATGCGCCGGCGCTGCGCCCATCAGGCCGCCCTCATTTTCTCCGCCTGCTCCAGGGCCTCATCCAGGTTGCCGACCATGTAGAAGGCCTGCTCAGGAATGTGGTCCAGTTTCCCCTCGACCAGATCTTTGAATCCGGCAATGGTGTCCTTCACGGGGACGTACTTCCCCCGCCTCCCGGTAAACGCCTCGGCCACATGGAACGGCTGGGAGAAGAAACGTTGGATCTTCCGGGCGCGCCCTACGATGACCTTATCCTCTTCGGAGAGCTCGTCCATCCCGAGGATGGCGATGATGTCCTGGAGGTCTTTGTAGCGTTGGAGAATCAGCTGGACCGCGCGGGCGATGGAGTAGTGCTCCTCCCCCACGATGCGCGGGTCCAGGATGCGAGAGGTCGAATCGAGCGGGTCCACGGCCGGGTAGATCCCCAGCTCGACGATCTGCCGGGAGAGAACCGTCGTCGCGTCCAAGTGGGCGAACGCCGCAGCCGGCGCGGGATCGGTCAGGTCGTCAGCCGGGACGTAGATGGCCTGGACCGACGTGATGGACCCCTTCTTGGTGGAGGTGATCCGCTCCTGGAGCTCTCCCATCTCGGTCGCGAGTGTCGGCTGATAACCGACGGCCGAGGGCATTCGTCCCAGGAGCGCCGACACCTCCGATCCCGCCTGCGTGAACCGGAAGATGTTGTCGATGAAGAGGAGGACGTCCAGCCCTTCCTCGTCGCGGAAGTATTCCGCCACCGTCAGGCCCGTCAATCCCACCCTTTGCCGTGCGCCGGGAGGCTCGGTCATCTGGCCGTAGATCAGGGCCGTGCGTTCGAGCACCCCGGACTCCTTCATTTCCAGATACAGGTCGTTGCCCTCGCGGGTGCGCTCGCCCACGCCGGCGAAGACGGCGATCCCCTGGTGCTCGGCCGCGATGTTGCGGATGAGCTCCATGATGATGACCGTCTTGCCGACGCCGGCGCCGCCGAATAGCCCCGTCTTTCCGCCCTTCGTGTAGGGCTCGAGGAGGTCGACAACCTTGATGCCGGTCTCGAACATCTCCGTCGAGGTGCTCTGGTCCTCCAAGCTGGGGGCCGGCCGATGGATGGGGTAGCGTTGCTTGGCCTCAACGGGCGGCCCGTTGTCCACCGGCTGACCGATGACGTTCAGGATGCGCCCGAGCGCCTCCCTTCCGACCGGCACGCTGATGGATTGACCGGTGTCTTCCACCGGCATCCCCCGAACGAGGCCGTCGGTGGGCTCCATGCTGACGGCGCGGACGGCGCTCTCACCCAGGTGCTGGGCGACCTCGACGACGACCTCCTTTTGTTCGCCATCGCCCCCGTCTGTCCTGAGGACTTTCAGCGCATTTCTGATTTCCGGAAGCTGGCCCGGCGCGAACTCAACGTCCACCACAGGGCCGATGATCTGCGTGATTCTTCCTTGAGCCATCGCTATCTCTCTCCGGTATATCGCTGGCGTCTGAATCTCAATTCTTTACGAAGACAAAACGTGCGTCCTGCGCGCCGTTATACTCCACAATCTCCAAGTCGTCGCCGCGATTTGAGCACATTCGCTTTGCTCAGTACGGGCTCCGCGGAAATCGCCGAACCACAGAAGGATGCCCCGATGTCCGCTCCGGGATTGCCGTTCGCTCAGATCGGGCCTACAAAGTCCTTTCTCCCTTCCATCGCGTCCGTGCGTTCGCGAATTGTCCCCGCCCCGGCTCAATCCTCTTTATCCCGCCAAGGCGTCGGCGCCGCTCACGACTTCGATGATCTCCGTGGTGATCTTGGCCTGGCGCTGCCGGTTGAAGAGCAACGTCAGCTTGGCGATCATCTCCGCGGCGTTGTTCGTCGCGCTATCCATCGCCGTCATGCGCGCCCCGTGCTCGCTGGCGTCGGCATCCAGGATGACGCGGTACATGTGGGTGTACAGGTGACGGTCGATGAGCTTTTCCAAGACGCCCTCCGGCGAGGGCTCATAGATGAAGTCCGGCTCGAATTCGTCCGCCCTCCCGGCCTTTTCCTCCACCGAAACGGGGGGGGAGATCGGCAAGAGCGTCTCAACGGACACCCGCTGTGAAACGGTGGAGACAAACCGGTTATAAATCAGAACCACCTCGTCGGCCCGGCCTTCGGTGAACTCGCCGACGAAGTACTCACCCAGGGCCTTGGCCAGGTCGTAGTCCATCCGGCCGAAGTTCCCGATGAACTCTTTCTCGACCGGGTATCGCCGATAGTTACAGAAATCCCGCCCTTTCTTCCCGATGGGGACGATCGCGATCTCGGGCGCCTCGTCTTCTCCCTGGTCCCTTTCCGACATCCGTTCAGCCAGCGCCCTGACGACGTTCGTGTTATAGCTTCCGCAAAGCCCCTTATCGGATGTGACGGGAACCAGAAAGCGCCGCTTGACCGGGCGGACCTCCAAGAGGGGATGTTCCAGACGTTCCGCCCGCCTGGCCAGGCTCTGTATCACCTCGCGCAGCTTGGCCGCGAAGGGCCGGGCCGCAACGATGCGCTCCTGCGAGCGGCGCAGCTTGGCCGCGGCGACCAGCTTCATGGCGCGGGTGATCTGCTGCGTGTTCTTGACGCTTCCGATGCGCCGCTTAATTTGCCGGAGGCTGGCCATGAAATGCGCGTCCTCCTATGCCGCCCGGTTCTCTCGGGCCCACTCGACCTTGAACTCGCCGATGGCCTTCTTGAGCGTCTCTTCCGTCGATTCGGAAATGTCTTTTTCGTCCCGGACGTTGTTCAGGACTTCCTGAAAACGGGCGTCCAGGAACTTCAGAAAACCGGCGACGAACGCGCGGCATTGATCCACCTCGACGGGGTCCAGGTGGCCGTTGACGCCTAGGTAGATGGAGACGGCCTGCCTTTCAACCGGAAGGGGGGCGTACTGGTCCTGCTTCAGGATCTCCGTGAGGCGCTGGCCGCGGTTCAACTGGGCCTGGGTGGCCTCGTCCAGCTCGCTTCCGAACTGGGCGAACGCTGCGATTTCCCGGTACTGGGCCAATTCCAGGCGAAGGCGGCCCGCCACCTTCTTCATGGCTTTGTTCTGGGCGGCGCCTCCGACGCGGGAGACGGAAAGCCCCACGTTCACCGCCGGGCGGATGCCCGAGTAGAAGAGGTCGGATTCCAGGTAAATCTGGCCGTCGGTGATGGAAATGACGTTCGTGGGGATGTAGGCCGACACGTCGCCCGCCTGGGTCTCGATGACCGGAAGGGCCGTGAGAGACCCCCCGCCCAGTTCATCGTTCATCTTGGCCGCCCGTTCCAACAGTCGCGAATGCAGGTAAAAGACGTCGCCCGGATAGGCCTCCCGTCCCGGCGGCCGGCGCAGGAGCAGGGAAAGCTGCCGATAGGCGGCCGCCTGCTTGCTGAGGTCGTCGTAGAAGATGACGGCGTGCTTGCCGCTGTCCCGGAAGTGCTCACCCATGGCGCAGCCGGCGTAAGGCGCCACGAACAGAAGGGGGGCCGGCTCGCTGGCCGTCGCCGAGACGACGATGGTGTAGTCCATCGCCCCAGAGTCTTCCAGCCGCTTGACGGCCTGGGCGACGGTGGACCGCTTCTGACCGATGGCCACATAGATGCAAATGACGTCGGTGTCGCGCTGATTAAGAATCGTGTCGATGATGATGGCCGTCTTTCCCGTCTGGCGGTCGCCGATGATGAGCTCCCGCTGACCCCGGCCGATGGGGATCATCGAGTCGATGGCCATGATGCCGGTCTGGAGGGGCTGGTTGACGGGCAGGCGGTCGACGACGCCGGGGGCGATCCGCTCAACGGGGCGATACTCGGTGCGCTCGATAGGGCCCTTGCCATCAATGGGGAGTCCGATGGAGTTGACGACCCGTCCCACCAGGGCCTCCCCCACCGGGACTGACATGATCCGTCCGGTCCTTTTGACTTCATCCCCCTCGGCGATGTGAGTGTCGCTTCCCAGAAGGACCGAGCCCACGTTGTCTTCTTCCAGGTTGAGGGCCATTCCGTAGACCTCGCCCGGGAACTCCAGCAACTCGCCGGCCATGACCTTCTCCAGGCCGTAGATGCGGGCGATCCCGTCGCCGACGGTGATGATCCGGCCGACCTCCGTCAGCTCGATCCCAGCCTCATAGCCCTCGATTTGCTTCTTGATGATTTCGCTGATCTCTTCCGCGCGGATTTCCATGGTCGACCTCTTTGGTGCCCGCTCACGCCGGGCCCGCGAGTTTTTCCCGCAGGGACTCCAGATGGTTTCTGACGCTGCCGTCCCAAATCGAGCTCCCCAGCTGGGCCTTGAGCCCGCCCAGGAGCGTTTTGTCGGTTTGAATTTCTAAGACGACTTCCTTGCCCGTGGCAACGGAGAGTTGTTTGCGAAGGGCGGCTTCCTCCTCGGCGGACAGAGCGAAGGCCGCCCGGACCTGGGCCCGGATACGGTTGTTCCGTTCATCCGCCAGCTGCCGGTAAACCTCAGAGATGGGTGATGTGTAGCGGAGCCGATCCTTGTCCACCAACAGGTTGAGAAACTTGCCGACCAGGTCGCTCAAACCGGCCCGCCGGATGATCTCTCGCAGGATGTTCCGCTTGACCTCCTTGGCGATGCCGGGACTGAACATGAGGTTGCGCAGATCCGCGCTCGCGTCAAGCTGCTCGGCCATCTGCCCGATTTCATCGCCCACGCCGTCCACGCGGGCCTCCTTCTCAGCCAGCTCGACAAGGGCCCTGGCGTAGCGGCGGGCCACCCGTTGTCCGGTCAATTCTTCTCTCCCACCTTGGCGATGCAATCCCGGATGAGGCGGCGCTGATCCTCCGGACTGAGTTCACGTTCCAGGGCCTTTTCCGCCAGCTCCAGGGCGAGAAGGGCGGCCCGGGAACGGATCTGCTCTTCCGCCTTCCTGGTCTCCTGCTCGATGGTGAAACGGGTCTGGTCCATGATGCGGTCCGCCGCCTCGCCGCCCTCTTTCAAAACGCGGGCGCGCAGGGCTTCCTGATCAGCCTTGGCCTGTTCCCGAATCTCCGCCAGCTCTTTCTCCAGGTCGGCCGTCCGGCGGGTATATTCCTCCCGAAGACGCGCGGCCTCAGCCCGGGCTTCCTCGGCCTCCTTGATGGCCCGCTCAATCCCGTCCCGGCGTTTGGCCATCATCGCGCGGATGGGTTTGCGGAGGAGGAAGAACAGCCCGAAGAGAACGAGGAGGAAGTTCAGGACCCTCAAGAATTCCATCCACGGATCGAACACATTGTGGTGCTCTTGCCCGGCCGCGGCGAAGGCCCAAGCGGGCGACAGAAGGATTGCCAGCGCGACGCACGGACGCGCCCATGCTCGAAGGGGCCGCAGGAAGCGGGGGTTAAACATGGATTTCCCTCCCGGCGAGGCGACGGCCGATGGCGCCCGCCAAGTCTTGCACCTGGCCCTCCAGAGCCGCTTCCGCCTCAAGGCTTTGGGCCTCAATTCCCGCTCGGGCCTCTTCCGTCATGCGCTCGGCCTCGCGCCGCCTTTCTTCGAGCGCCCGGCGGACCTCATCGGAGACCTGCCTCTCCAACTCCAGGAGCTCTTCCATATCCCCGCGCCGGGCCGCTACAAGGGCTTCCTCATACTCGGCCATCCGCCTTTCCGCCTCGGCCCGGTCCGCCGCCGCTTCGCCCAGTTTCCCACCGATCGCCTTCTCCCGCTCTTCCATGCGTTTCAGGATGGGACGGTAGAGAAGGAAATTCAGCAGGACGATCAGCAGGACGAAGTTCCCCCACTGGATCAAGAAGGTGTAATCGGGAATGATCACCTGCGGGTTTTCTCCTCCAGGCGCTCGAAACGCCTTCGGGGAAACGTGCGGTCAAAAAGCGATGCCCGCCTGCGGCGCTCCGGCCCGCCCGGACGCCCCTCGTTGACCCCTCAACAGCTCTTTAATCCTCATCAACGCGGACACGGTCGAGCGCGCCATTTCGTCGAGCTTCAGGGTGATGAACCGGATTGTGTCCTCCAGGTTCGGAATCAGCACGTGCTCCAGCGCGTTCACGCGGCGCCTCGTCTTCTCGATCTCATCCCCCAGACGCTCGACGGTCTTGTCCGCCTCGGCGAGCCGAATGAGGTCCGGCAGGAGTCGATCCATCTCCAGAACCGCCGCGTCCAGCTCAGCCGCCGTCCCCTCGTACCCATAAGGAAACAGCTCGCCCCGCCGCTCGACTTCCAGCTTCGCCACCCGCACGCTCATGAGGTTCACTTCCTCGGCCCCGACATCCAACGTCGAGGCCGCCGTCCCCAGCGCCGCGGCCAATGCCGCCGGCGGCATGCTCCCGCAGGCCCGAAGGGCCCGTCCATAGACCGAGGCCAGACGGGCCTCAACGTCGGCCCTCAGGGTCTGTGCGAGGCGGACGACGGAGATGAACTCCTGGATGAGACCGTCCAGCTTGTCCTTGAGAAGCCTATGCCCCCGGCGCGCCACCGCCAGCCGGCGCCGAAGCCTCAGCAGTTCCATCCTGTTGGGACTGACGGTGAGGATCATCTACCGGGATCGTTATCGACGAGGGCGGTCGGGCGCGTCCGTCCGTTGCCCGGGTGTTGAGACAAACCTGGATCTTGCCGCTGAGACCCGGGAACTGACTTCCGGCCAGGGCGCGATGTTACGGGCAAAACGCTCACAATCTACCGGACCCCCAATGATCCGTCAACCCCGCAAACGGAGTTTGTGAAAATTTTCACCCCTCCGAATCGGCACACGCGGAGCCGACATTCCAGCAAAAAACTCAGAACGCTCATGTCCTGAAGCTAGATCATTCCAAAAGGTTTCAAGACATTACGAATTGGCTGTATCTTATCTTGCGGGCACGGCGCCTGGCGCAATTCCCCACGGCGGTTAGGCGCTCTGTTGGGTCTTAGGCCGGACATTTCCCATTAGCCGACCGCACGGGTCTCAGCCGCGTCGACGGGGGAATCCGCCTTTCCTGGCAGGTACTTTTCCAAAAAGCTTTCGCGGATTCGCTTAAGCTCGCTCCGAGGAAGGACGGACAGGAGCTCCCAGCCCAGGTCCAGGGTCTCCTCGATGCTGCGGTCCTCCTCTTCTCCCTGGCGCACATAGCGGTTCTCAAAGGCGCTCGCGAACTCGATAAAGAGCCTGTCGGCCGCGCTCAAAGCCGACTCGCCCAGGATCACCGCCAGCTCCTGCGCCTCCTCTCCCCTGGCGTAAGCGGCGAAGAGCTGGTTCATCGTGTCAGCGTGGTCTTCGCGCGTTTTGCCGGAGCCGATCCCCTTGTCCTTCAGGCGGGAGAGTGAGGGCAGGACGTTGACGGGCGGATAGATGCCCTGCCGCTGAAGCTCGCGGCTCAGGATGACTTGCCCCTCGGTGATGTAGCCCGTGAGGTCCGGGATGGGGTGGGTCTTGTCGTCCTCAGGCATGGTGAGGATGGGGATCATCGTGATGGAACCCGCTCTCCCCTCGATACGCCCGGACCTTTCGTAAAGCGTCGCCAGGTCGGTGTACAGGTAGCCAGGATAACCCCGCCGGCCGGGGATCTCTTTGCGGGCGGCGGAGACTTCCCGGAGCGCTTCGCAGTAGTTCGTCATGTCGGTCAGGATGACGAGGACGTGCATCCCCAGATCAAAGGCCAGATACTCGGCCGCCGTCAGGGCCAGGCGCGGCGTGAGGATGCGTTCCACGGCCGGGTCATTGGCCAGGTTGACGAACAGCACGGACCGCGCGATGGCCCCGGTCCGGTTGAAGTCGGAGATGAAATAGTCCGCCTCTTCAAACGTGATCCCCATGGCGCAGAAGACGACGGCGAAGCTCTCCCCCTTCCCCAGCACCTTGGCCTGGCGGGCGATCTGCGCGGCCAGCTTGGCGTGGGGAAGGCCCGCGCCCGAGAAGATGGGCAACTTCTGTCCCCGGACGAGGGTGTTGAGTCCGTCGATGGTGGAGATCCCCGTCTGGATGAACTCGGCGGGATAGTCCCGGGCAAAAGGGTTCAAGGGGTCGCCGTTGATGTCGCGCCGCACCTCGGGAAGGATGGGCGGGCCCTCGTCGATGGGCTGGCCGGCTCCCTGAAACACGCGCCCCAGCAGGTCCGGGGAGAGGGGCATCTCGATGGTTTTCCCCAGGAACCGCACGCGGCACTGCCGGACCCCGATGCCCGTCGTCCCTTCGAAAACCTGGACGAGGGCCTGGTTCCTGGCGGACATGAGGACCTGGCCCCGGCGGGTCTCGCCGCTCGGCAAAGCAATTTCTACCAGCTCCTGATAGCGGGCGTCTCGCACCCCCTCGACCACCATCAAGGGACCGGCCACCTCGGAAACGTTTAAATACTCTTTCAGCATCCGTTTTCTTCCCAGCGACTGACGTCAGGCGGGGGCCGCGCCTAGCGCGGCTCCTCCGCCTCCGGGACCCCGCTGAGGATTTCTTCTGCGAGCTTCTTGCAAACCTCGGCGCACTCGCCCTCAAGCACATACTTGCAACGGGCAATTCGCGCTCGAGCGGGCGCCTCCAAGAGAGATTCCATCGCCTCTCCGGCCGCCAAGCGCTTCAGGCACGCGTCGTGATAGACGAGGATCAGGTGGAGGATCGACGCCTGCTTCATGAGAGAAGAATACGTGTCCACTTCGTCGAACGCGTTCTGGTGCAGGAAGTCCTCCCGGATGGACCTGGCCGTTTCCAAAATCAGCCGCTCCTCCTGGGAGAGGGCTTCCATCCCGATGAGGCGGACGATCTCCTCCAGCTCCGCTTCTTTCTGGAGGATCTCCATGGCCCTGCGCCGGTTTGCCTGAAACCCCGCTCCCACCTCCTCCGCGTAATAGCCCTCGAGCTGGTCGAGGTACAGAGAGTAGCTCCTGAGCCAGTTAATGGCGGGAAAGTGGCGCTGGTAGGCCAACCGGTCCTCCAAGCTCCAGAAGACCCGGACCGTGCGCAGGGTGTTCTGGACGACGGGCTCCGAGAGGTCCCCGCCCGGGGGAGAGACCGCTCCGATGACCGTCAGCGTGGCCTCCCGGCTGTCCGACCCCAGGCACTGAACCCGGCCCGCTCGCTCGTAAAAGGACGCAATCCGCGTCCCGAGATAGGCCGGGAAGCCCTCCTCGCCGGGCATCTCTTCCAGACGGCCTGAAATCTCGCGCATCGCTTCGGCCCACCGCGAGGTGGAATCGGCCATCAGCGCCACGTTGTAGCCCATGTCCCGGAAGTACTCGGCGATGGCGATCCCCGTGTAGACCGATGCCTCCCGGGCGGCCACCGGCATGTTGGAGGTGTTGGCGATCAGGACGGTCCGCTGCATGAGGGGTAGACCGGTCCGGGGGTCGGTCAGGGAGGGGAACTCCCGGAGGACATCGGTCATTTCGTTGCCGCGTTCGCCGCAGCCGACGTAGACGATGATTTCCGCATCCGACCACTTGGCGAGCTGATGCTGAACCACTGTCTTGCCGCTCCCGAAGGGACCCGGGATGCAGGCAACGCCCCCTTTGGCGACGGGGAACAACGTGTCGATCACCCGCTGTCCGGTGATGAGCGGAACGACCGGGGGATACTTCCTTACAAAGGGCCGGCCCTTCCGGACCGGCCAACGCTGGACCATCGTGACCTCGTGGCGCTGCCCTCCATCTCCCGCGATGACCGCGACGGTGTCCTCAACCCGCATCCCGCCCGAACGAATTTCCTCCACGGAACCCGAGACCTCCGGCGGCACAAGGATCCGGTGTTCGGTCGCCTCCGTCTCCTGAACCGTGCCCAGGACGTCGCCGGTCTGGACGACTGAGCCCTGTTCCACCCTGGGGACAAACTCCCACGATTTTTCCCGGCTCAGGGCGGGCTCCTCGACCCCCCGCACCACAAAGTCCCCCACGCGCGCCCGGACGGCGTCGAGAGGCCGCTGGATGCCGTCGTAAATGCCGCCGATGAGACCCGGCCCCAGATCCACGCTCAAGGGCAGGCCGGTAGACTCGACGGGCTCTCCCGGGAAGAGGCCCGCGGTTTCCTCGTACACCTGGATGACGGCGCTCTCCCCCTCCATCTCGATGACCTCGCCCACCAGGCGCGACTGGCCCACGCGCACCACGTCGTACATGTGGACGTTCGCCAAGCCTTCGGCCGTCACCACCGGGCCGTTAATGCGGATGATGGTGCCGCCGGCCAACTCCTCCGTTCGCTCTTCAACCGGAAGCGCTCGTTCCATGACGCTTGCTCTCTTGCGGGGGGCGCGTCCCTCGACTACGCTCGGGACAAGCTTTGAAAGGCGCCCCCCCCGCGCCCCCCCCGCAAAACTTTTCATTCGCGGAAGAGGGGAGCGCCTAAC
>JBHIBA010000079.1:0-15877 GCA_046758845.1 Nitrospinota bacterium | reverse complement strand
TTTTCTCGCGCATTCTCGGACAAATCGGCCGTCACTTCAATCGGAAAACCTCAGCCCGGCCGTTCGGCCCTCAGGTCGTCGCAGAGGCGCTCAAAGAGGGCGACTGTGCGATCCCGTTCCGCGTAGCCCGGCCACTCCGGCTCGCCCCGCGCGCCCGCCGCGGCGAGCACTTCGCTGATCAGTTCCTCTTCGCTGACGGTCAGCGCCTTGGAGTCGTCCACCACGACCTCTCCCGCTACGAGGGTCGTGCGGACCGAATGGCCCCTTTCGCAGTAGACCAAGTTGCGGATCGGCTCGTTCGTCGGGACCCACGAGAACGACCTGCGATCGAGAAGAACCAGATCGGCCAGCGCGCCCGGTTTGATTTTTCCCAGCTCCTCGGCAAGCAGCATGGCCGCCGCCCCCGCGGAGGTGGCCATTTCGATGGCCTCGAAGGCGTTGACGTGTTTGCGGTGATCCGGCTCATCGCTGTTGTGGATGTAGGCCGCCATCCGGATGGCCTCAAACAGGACCTGGTGGTCGTTGCTGGACGCCCCGTCAGTGCCGATGGCCACGGGGATCCCCCGCTCCAGCATTTTCCTGAGGGGCATCCGTCCGCTTCCCATCTTTGAGTTGGAGGCGGGGTTGTGGACGGGAACCGCCCCGGCGGCGGCGATGTGATCCAGGTCCTCGTCGTCCACCCATACGCTGTGCGGCATGGAGACCTCTGGACCCAGAAAGCCCGCCTCCTTCAGGAAGGCGATGCCGCTCTTGCCGAAACGCCGCCGGTTGGCCCAATCCTGGATGAAGGTTTCGTTGATGTGGATTTGAACCCCGGATCCGTAGGAGCGGGAGAGCTCCCAGCAGTCCTCCAGCAGGCGTTCGCTGGCCCATTGCAGACCCCCGGGGCCGGTCATGCATCGCAGGCGCCCGCCCTCGCCGCGGTCCCACTTGCCAAAGAAGTCTTTCAAGTGGCCGTAGGTTTCCTCCCAGGGGGAGGCCTTCTCCATGCGTCCGGCGAAGTACGTGTCACCCAGGGGGTGTCCTCGCTCGATGCCGTAGCGGGTGACGTAGTCGGTATCAGAGACGAGCGGGGCCACAGAGGCGCGGATCCCCGCGTCCCGATAGGCCTCCATCGCGGCGTCCAGTCGGTCCGGGGTGACGCTGGGAGACATCCAGCAGTGGTCGATGACGCTCGTGGCGCCCGTTTTGAGCATCTCGACTGCGCCCATGAGGCAGCAGAGGTAGACGTCCCGGGGCGAATAGACGCCCGCGGATCCGTAGATGAACGGTAGCCACATCTCGAGGGGCTGGCGGTCATTGAACCCTTTGAGGTAATTCTCCGCCGAATGCGTGTGGGCATTGATCAGGCCCGGGATGGCAAGGCGATCCTCCCCTGAGATGACCCGGTCGCCGCTGAGTTTTCCCGTCGCGTCAACGCAGGCGATCCGCGAATCGGCGATGAGGATATCCTGGTTCTCTAAGATTTGTTCGCTCAGGGAGGGGTCCAGGATCCCGCAGTCCCGGATCAGCAGGCTGTCTGACACGGATCCTCCCCCGCCGCCCCCGCCGCGCTGTGAGCTGACAAATCTCGCCCGCTCGATGACCGGTTCAGCCGTTCGCTGACCCTCACGAGTCCATGAAATTCCACCACGCCAGGCCCCGATTTTCGTCGCAGAATTTGAGAAACAAAACATCGTAGGTTACCGTCGAAACGCGGGTCAAGAAGAATTGCGGATGAAGGGGAAGGGCGCAATCGGCCCATCACACCGGAGAAGGTCCTGCGAGCCCTGGAAGCCAAACCCGGGAACGGAAAATAAGAAAACACTGGGGGGACATTTTGAAAATCGGCCAAATTTCCCAGGGGGCGCTTTTTGTAAGCCGCCCCCCTGGAACCCCTCGGAAAACTTTTGATTCGCGCAACAGGGCAGCCCCGCAGGGCTTCCCTCTTGCGCATGAGGCTGGCCGCTAGTCTTCTCATTCCAAGCGTCGGTCATCAAGCCCAGCGAGATGGCACATACCCCATCCTTTCCTCGTAGCCGCGATTTGAGCACATTCGCTTTGCTCAGTGCAGGCTCCGCGGAATTCGCGCGGCGGCCTACGCCATCCGCCCCGATCTCCGCTCAGGCTCGGCCGCCTTCGCTCAGATTGGGGCTACGTCGTTTTTATGACCCTGCAACACCGCAGCGTTGTAAGGGTGGAGCGGAGCTTGCGCTGAGCGGGTCGGAAGGTGTATCCGCCCGATTGAGTTCAAAGAATACGATTTCGCTTGAATTTTGTGTTTATTTCGTCTCTATTTAATAGTACCTTTAGAATCAATCGATTGAGGAATAAATGTTGAAGTTACCCTTAAAAAGATCGACGCAAATCGGAGAAACGCGCAAGAGTCCACCGGGCCGAAGGTCAATTAGAGAGACGAATATGGTGCGGGGAAGGGGAGTCCCCCCGATAAGGGGCATCGGCATTTAAAAAGTACGAAACAAAGCCAAAGAGGGAAGGCGAGGAAATTCAGTGCATTGCGGAGGATGGGCCAAGCGGGTTTAGGCTAAGAACAGGTTGAGTACGAACACACCGTCAGGGGGTTGGACGGGCGAAAAAGCGGTCCCGGTCGGCGCTGCGGATGGGAACGAGGAGGGTCTGCCCCTCGCGCTGGATCGTCAACTGGATCTCCGTCCCCGGCGGGTGCTTCCAGATCTCCCGATAGTAAGCCTCGAGCCCGTTGATCGGGACGGCGTTCACATGCGTGATGAGGTCTTTCGGATGAACGTTGGCGCGCATCGCCGGGCCCCCAGGGGTGAGCCCCTGGATGACTACCCGGTTGGCCAGGGGATAGGCAATGGTGCCCAGCCAGGACCTTCGCGCCCTTCGACTCGCCCCACCGGGGGAGAGGACTTCTTCCCGCAGCGGATAAGCCTCCTCAATCGGGATGACAACGCCGGCGGGACCGAGAACGGTCGGGCGCAGGAAAGAAACCACTCCGACCACCTCCCCTTGAAGATTCAAAAGGGGGCCACCGCTGTAGCCGAGCCGGACGAGGGCGTCCGTATGCAGGGCACGGTTCAGCATGAACTCCCAGTACCCCACGAAACGCCCGATGGCGTTCACCGTCCCCAGCGTGACCTCCCGGTCTTTCCCCTGGGCGCTCCCCACCACGATGACCCCCTGGCCCAGGCGAAGGCCGGCGGAGCGGCCCAGGGGAAGGGCGGGCAGTCCCTCCCCCCTCACCCGGAGAAGGGCGAGGTCCGTTTGGGCGTCGTTTCGCAACACCTCCCCGGGAAGCCTTCGTCCATCGGTCAACGTGGCGAAGACCCTTTGGGCCCCCATCACGACGTGGTTGCTTGTGAGAATGAGCCCTGAGGGATCGATGATCATCCCGGTCCCCTTTCGGAACTGGCCGAGGACGCTGGCCGCGGGGCTGCCGGGCGGGGAAAAGGCATGCAGGGCCACGACGGCGGGGACGGCCCGCCGGGCCGCTTCGATCACAGCCTCATAGGGGTCCCTTTCTGCTGCGTGTGCCGCACCGATGAGCGCGAAGGCCAACCCAGACGCAAGGCTTATGAATCCCCGAGCAGCCCTCATCGGTAGAACTCCTCGCGGTTTCCGCCAGTCACCTGGACCGGGAGCGTCTCCTGGCCGCGCTTGAGGGTGAGTTGAATGGGCTCTCCGATCTGATGCCGCCACACAGCCCGATAGAATTCCACCTGGTTTTCCACTTGTTTCCCATCGACCTCCTGTATGACGTCCCGGCTGCGGATCCCCGCTTTCCAGGCGGGCCCGTTAAGAGTTACCCTTTGGACCAAGAGCTCGTCCTCTACGAAGACCGTCACAGCTCCCAGCCAGGGGCGTATCCGGCGCGCGTCCGGGCGAAGGTCCAGCAGGTCTTCCCGGACAGCGGTGAAAAGGCTGATGGGGATGGCGAGGCCCATCCCGCGATCCTGGGTCATGTTGAGGGAAATGATCCCGATGACCCGACCCCGGGCATCCAGCAGGGGGGTCCCCCCGAAGAAGCCCGACGTCATGGCCGTGGTATAGACGGCATTCTCCAGGAGGAACTCCCAGGGGGCGGTGAATGGCCGAACGGCGCTCACGATGCCGTGATGCACCACCCGCTCCGATTCTCCCCGGCTTCCAACGGCGATAGCCATCTGGCCGACCCGAAGTCCCCCGGATTCGCCGAGGGGAGCAGCGGGAAGGCCCGAAGCCTTCACCTTCACGACGCCCAGGCCGCTCGAATAGTCGATCTTATGGACCTGGCCCGGGAGCGTCCGCCCGTCCGTCAGCGTGACCCGGATCTTCCGGGCCCCCATGACGATGTAGCTGGCCGTCAGAATGTGGCCGGACGGGGAGACGATAACCCCCGTTCCCACCCGCTCCGTCCCCAGGATAGTCGCTGCCGGGTGCTCCTGGGGGACGGAGACCTCCAGCGTGACGACCGAGGGGAGGATGGTCTCCGCGGCGCGAACGATGGCCTCAAAGGGATCGGAAATCCGCGTCTCCGCAGGTGATGAGACGGACCCCAAAAGGAGAAAAAGCAGAACGGCCAGAAAGACCCCGCTGCAAAGGCCTCTGACTCGCTGGGAGCATCGTCTTTTCATCTCTCCTGACCTTCCTCAATTCCAGCCGGGCAGGGGGATCCCCCATTATACAGGGACTCGCAAGGAACGCGTGAAAACTGCCTGAGCTCAATCGGACGGCCGACGGAATGAGAAGGCAAACGCGCGAAGACCCTTCCTTTAACATCGCAGGGCTTCAGAATAAGATCCAGGCTGCTTATTCCCCAAAGCGTGTCCTCCACCATGTGATTTAGGAACGTACCGGGAAGGTTTGGGGGGAAAGACGAATTCGATGCTTCCTCCTTCCCAGCGGAGATTTCCCATTGGCTTACGAAGACCTGAAATCCTATTTGATAACCCTCCAACAGGAGGGGCTATTCCATCGGGTGGAAGGCGAGGTTGACCCCGCCTGGGAGATTTCCGCCCTGTGGCGGATGATCTTTCGAGCCGATTGGGAGGAGACCCGCTTTGGCCTGTGCTTGCAGGAACATCGGGGTCCGCCGTTGCCAGGTCAAAGGGCTCAGGAAGACGGGCATTCAGTTCGCCGCAGTGGTCCAGATACGAACTTCATCCTTTGGATGAGGTCAGCCTGCCTAGAGGATTGTGAAACTTGAACTTTTGGTAGACGCCGGATGGATATCCGCCCGGCCTATCTCCACCGTCAGGGTGCTGCTCTCAATCAGGATTTGGGCCATCCCGGCGGGCCGCGAAGGAGAAACGAATTTCGCGACTGGTGTGAGCCTAAAGGCCCAGGTAGGCTTTTTTGATGTGCTCGTTGTCGCGCAGTTCGGGGCCCCCTTCCAGGACGATCCTGCCGGTTTCCATGACGTAGTTGCGGTGTGAGATCTGAAGGGTGTGTTGAATGTTCTGTTCCACGAGGAGGACGGTCATCCCCTTCCGGTTGAGGTCCTGAATCACTCCGAACATTTGTTCCACGATCTTCGGGGCCAGACCCAGAGAGGGCTCATCCAGCATGAGGATCTTTGGATCGGACATGAGGCCCCGGGAGATGGCCAGCATCTGCCGCTCGCCTCCACTGAGCGTCCCGGCAACCTGGTTCTGCCGCTCCGCGAGGATGGGGAACAGATCGAAGACGCGGCGTTTGCTCTCTTCGGTCTTGGGCCGCGCGGACTTCACGTAGGAACCCATTTCGAGATTTTCACGAACGGTCATCTCCGGGAAGGGCCGGCCCCCTTCCAGGATCAGGGAGATCCCTTTTTCGATCACGCGGTGGGACGAGAGTTGAGCGATTCGTTCGCCGGCCAGCCGGATTTCCCCGCCTTTTGATTTCTTGAGTCCCGCAATGGCCTTCAGGGTGGTCGTCTTCCCGGCGCCGTTTCCGCCGATGAGACCGGTGATGCTTCCCTCCTCGACGGTGAGGTCGGCGCCCCAGACGACCTGGACCTCACCGTAGGCGACTTCGAGGTTTTCTACTGTCAAGAGCGCCATCAGGTGAAGGCCTCCCCCAGATAGGCCTCGACCACCCGCGGGTCCTTGCTGACCTCAGCGGGCGGGGCGTCGGCGATTTTTTCACCGTGGTGAAGCACCACCACCCGGTCGGAGATCTTCATGATGGCCCGCATGACGTGCTCGACGATGATGATGGTCTTGTTCAGCTCGGCCCGGATGCGTCCGATAAGTTCGGTGGCGCGGTCGACCTCGGAGGGGTTCAGGCCTGCCAGGGCCTCGTCCAAGAGAATAATTTCCGCCCCGGCCGCCAGGGACCGGGCCACCTCCAGCCGTTTTTTCTCGCCCAGGTTGAGGTTCTTGGCCAGGGTATCGGCCTTTTCGTCCAGCTCGACGAAGTGCGTGGCCTCCCGCGCAAGGCGCTCGGCCTCTCCAGTGGATGGGGACCTCCCGTCGGTCTCCCCGAACAAGGCCCCCACCGTGACATTCTCGAAGACCGTCATCTCCGGGAACGGTCTGACGATCTGGTAGGTCCTGCGGATGCTCTCCCGGGCAATCCGGTAGGCGGGCATGCCGTCCACGCGTTTCCCTCGGATGAAGACCTCTCCCTCGTCGGGCCTGTAGGTCCCTGTGATGACGTTGAACAGGGTGGTTTTACCCGCGCCATTGGGTCCGATGAGGCCGACGATCTCCTTCTCGTTCACGTCGAAGGAGACGTTCCGGATCGCCGTGATCCCGCCGAAGCGTTTGGTGACGTTTTTCACTTCAAGAAAGGTCGCCACGGTTGGGTCTCACTCCAGATACCGCCGGCTCTTGGGCCAGAAGTCCCGGATGGCCCCGACCAGCCCGCCCGGGATGAAAAGGACGATGACGATCATCACCGCCCCGAAGATGATGAGGTGCAGGTGGCTGAACTTCACGATCAGAAGGTCTCGGATGGCGTAGAAGACGATCCCTCCAAGGAGGGGTCCCAGGGCGGTGCCGGCGCCGCCCACCATCATGATCACGAATAGTTCGATGCTCACGCCGATGCGGAAGTTGTCCGGGTCCACAAAATTCTGGAAGATGCCGTACGTGCCGCCGATGATCCCCGCAAAGAAGGCCCCCATGGCATAGGCGGTGATCTTGTAAGCGGTGGTGTTGATGCCCATGGACGCCGCTGCGTCCTCGTCATTGAGGATGGCCCGGAATCCGAATCCCAGCTTCTTCTTCAGGACGATGTAGGAAACCCAGAAAGCGGCCACCAAAGACATGAGATAGATGTAGTAGCCCCAGATCTCCCGTCCCTTCACGTACTTGAGATAAGGGTTGAGGGGCAGCCCTTCAGCCCCGCCGAAGGTCTCCCAGTTAAAAAAGATCGTTTGTACGGCCAGGTTGAGGGAGTACGTGGCGATGGCGAAGTAGGCCCCTCGGATCCGCAGGGCCGGGTATCCCACCACCACGGCGAAGGCTGCTGGAATCAGCCCCGAGAGGATGATCCAGATGTAGGGGTTGTAAGAAACGTGTCCCTTAGAGAAGAGGGAGAGCAACCCCCCCGCTGAATACGCCCCCAGACCCAGGAAGACCACGTGCCCGAAGTCCAGGTATCCGATGAAGCCGACGACCATGTTCAGGCTGTAAGCGAGGACGATGAAGAACATCATCGTCATGCAGAACCCGAACAGGTCCCCCTGGCCGAACAAAGGGGGAACCAGGGCGAGGAAGGCGCAAACGGCCATCGCCGCCGCGGGGGTCGGTCTTGTGAGGTAGCCAAGGGCGTTCACGGCAGTGCCTTAGCGGGTCGTATGGCCGAACAGGCCAGAGGGCCGGATCAACAGGAAGAGGATCAGCAGGACGGAAACCGTAATCGGGGTGTAGGCCTGGCTGATGTAGGTCCCGGTGAAGCTCTCCAGGATGCCTACGAGGATCCCCCCCACCAAAGCGCCTACGGGACGGCCCAGTCCTCCCACGACCGTGATGACGAAAGAAATGATGGCGTACTGTAAGGCGAAGGACGGCTCAAATGGCAGAACGATGCTCACCAGCGATCCGGCCACCATCGCCAAGACAGTTCCGATGATGAAGGCAAGTAGAAGAATCGCGCCGGTGGGGATCCCCATGGCGGCGGCGGCCTCTGGGTCCTGCATGATGGCCCGGATGGCCTTTCCGGGGTAAGTCCGCCCCAGGAAGTAAAACAGGAAGGCGGCCATAACCATCACGAAACAGAAGGCGATGAGCCGGGTCACGGGAATGAAGAGCCCCCCGAATTCCAAGGTTTTCCTTAGCCACTGGATGCTCCGGGGCTCCCCGGTGAAGACCTGAAGCATGATGTTGTTGCCCATCACGGAGAGGCCGAAGGTCATCATCAGGGTGGTCAGGCCCGATTTTCCGACGACTCGGCGGATGAAGAGGAGGTGGACGACGCCGCCCACGACAATCCCCGCCGGGATGGACAGCAGAATGCCGATGAGGGGGTTCACGCCCTGAAGGGTGAACAGGAAGAAGTTCATGAAGGCCCCCAGGATGATGAGCTCCCCGTGGGCCAGGTTCACGATGTCCATGATCCCCCAGACCAGAGTCAGTCCGAGGGCCGAGAGGCCGTAGATGCTCCCGATGAGGACGCCGTTGATGATGGCCTGGATGAACAGTGTCACGGACTTCGCTGCGCTCCGGTTGGCATGAAGGGAACCGTACGGGGGTCGGAATTGGGCAGCAAAAAGGAGCGCCCGGGAGACCCGGGCGCTCCCGTCAGAATGTGTCTACAGAGGTGATTCGCTGGCCTATTGAAAGGGCCTTTTCGGGAAGACCAGCTTGTTCAGGTCGCCGAACTTCGGCGGCCAGACGGTTACGGTGGAGGCGTCCCCACGCCACTGGGTGACGATGGTGGGTTTCCCTCCATTCTTGGGTCGGTGCATCATGCCAGTGTCGCACTCCCAGCGCTGGGGGCCGACGAGGGTTGTCATGTTGAGGGCGCAAAAGACCTTTCGGAGCTTTTTCGAATCTAAGGTCCCGGCTTCCTCGATGGCCCGCTGGAGCATGAGCCCCACGTTGAACCCCAACGGCGAGTGGTTGTCCAATTGGTGCTTTTTCTGAGGGAAGAGCTTATCGTGCCAGGTTTTGAACTCGTCGTTATCGGGCCCGTAATCGATCTTGTAGCGCTGGCTCATGTCCCATTCCACGGGTCCGATGATGTCCCTCAAGATTTTCCCGCCCAGGGCGTTTTTGTAGTAGTACATCCCGTTGTCCAGGACGCCGATGGAGCGGGCGTGCAGCTTGACCTCGACCGCCTGCCGCACCGCCGTGATGCTGGTCCCGGCCAGCGCGATGATGTAGATGTGATCGGGCTTGATCTGACGCACCCGGCTGAGGACCGGCGTGACGTCCTTGGCGCCTCGGGGCATCTTGTCGAAGAAGACGATCTTGAAGCCCAGCTTTTCCGCTATCTTCTTAACCGTGGTGGCCACGGTCTTGGGGAAGAGGGAGTCCTCATAAACCATCGCCAGGCGGAGGTGCTTGGGGTCCACGTGCTTGATCAGGTCGACGTAAGGACGTCCGAACTCGTCGGACCGCTCAATCCCCTGAACGATGTACTCATAACCCTGTTTGTAGATCTTCGGCGCGGAGGCCGACGTGGTGAGCATCAGCTTCTTGTATTTGTCGGCGATCGCCGCCACGACGATGGTCTGCCCGCTCGAGTAAGGGGCAAAGAAGAAATCAACTTTGTCGGTGACGGCCAGACGCTCATAAAGTCTGGCCAGGGTTTCCCGGCTGGTCTCGTCGTCATAGTAGATGAGCTTGACCTTGAGCTTCTTCCCCTTGTCCTTGACAAAGATCCCGCCCTTGGCGTTGATCCACGCTTCCCAGGCCCGGGCCCCCTGCCAGACCTTGGTCGCGGGGGTCTGAAACGGCCCGCTGAAGGAGTTGGTCATCCCGATCTTGATCACGTCCTGACCGTAGGCAGGCGAGAAGCAGAGACCCGTGGCGAAGACCAACGCCGCCGCGAAAGTGATCCAACCCGCACTTCGTCTCATGTCATACCCTCCTTCGTACGGAGAACCCTGGAGGTCCAGCAGTTCGGGAACTTCTCTGCGGACCACCGAGGTTCCGGTTGCTCCGGCGTCCCATCGTTCCAGACAGTCGGCCAACTATCCAAGTTCGCTTATGAAGTCTCATCAGCATATTCCGGTGGACGCTCAGTGTCAACGACGGTTTTTGCGCCAAATCCTCTGGGGGGGGGATTTGGGTGATGCGATCTCGAAGCCGCGCCCGAGCCAAAAAAAAGGGCCTTCGGGAATTTCCCAAAGGCCCCAATCACGCGTCAGAGGGTAAAACAGCCGGGCTCAATCCTTGATGATGGGAATGGCTCCGGGGACCTGCCACTTCTCCCACTGCTCGTCGATCTTCTTCTGGAAGTATTCGTAGTCCTCGTTGGTAAAGTGGGCGAAGCGGCCCTGCTTTTCCATGTACTCCCGCACGGGCTTGCGCTTCTTGTAGCCCTTGATGAGATCCCGCGTGGGTTTCTGGAAGGAGATCTTCCCGTTCTCAAACGAGAAGAGCGGCCAGATGCCCGTCTCGCAGGCCAGCTCGCCCAGCTCGTGGGAGAAGTAGGGGTCGTAGTCCCACCCCTTGGGGCAGGGGTCCAGGGTGTGGATGAAGGCCGGCCCCGGCGTGCTGAGCCCTCTGCGGACCTTGTCGATGAGGTCGGTGGGATAGGAGGCGTCAGCGGTGGCCACAAAGCGGCACTCCGGATGGCCCACCGCCATCATCCCCGCCATGTTCTTCTTCCATCGTGTGTGGAGGATCCGGTGCTTCTTGCCCGGCGGGCTGAAGGTGGTGTTCACTCCCCAGGGCGAGGCCCCGGACACCTGGATATCCGTGTTGGCGTAAGACTCGTTATCATACAGGATGATGAGCAGGTTGTACTCGGTGTGCTGGAGAGCGGCCGAGATGGCGGAAATGCCCATGTCCATCCCCCCGCCGTCGCCGCAGAAGGCGATGACGTTGATGGGCTCCTCGGGAATCTTCCCCTTGCGCATCAGGGCGTTAAGACCCGCCGCTGTCCCGGTGGCGGCCGAGCCCGACGAGCCGAGCTGGGTGTGCATCCAGGGCACCACCCAGGGCGTGGAGTAATAGGTGGTGTTAGCCACGTACATGCAGCCGGTGCTGCCCAGGATGACGGTCCGGGGGCCGGCGGCCTTGGCCATGAGCTTCATCACCAGGGCGGACTCGCAACCCTGGCAGGTCCGGTGGCCGGAGGTGAAATACTCCTCGATCAGCTTGAGGGGGATGCTCTTGAGCTTCTTGACCGGTTCGAGGACTTGGGTTCCAATTTCTTCCGCCATGTTTCTCACTCCCTCACGTCGACCCAGCGAACCGCCGTTTCGACTTTTCCATTGGCCGCAGCCGCCAGGGTCTGGTCGATCATCTCCTCGGTCGCCTCTAACGTCACCTCGCGACCCCCCAGCCCGGCGACGAACCCCAGGACGTGGGGGCGGGGCGCGGCTTCGTAAAGAACGGAGCGGATCTCCGTGTACAGCACCCCGCCAGAGTTGGGGGAACCGAAGGAATAATCCCGATCGACGATGCCCACCGCCTTGAACTTGCTCAGGCAATCCCGGACGGCCTCAGTTCCGAAGGGGCGGAACCACTTGATGCGGACGAAGCCGATCTTTTTGCCCGCCTCCCGGGCCTTGCGGACGGCCACTCGAGCGGGAAGGGCCAGGGTGCCCATCCCGAGGATGACGGCCTCGGCGCCCTCGGTCATGTACTCCTCGTAATAGGGGGACTCGCCGCCCCGACCGAACTGAGCCCGGAAGTCGGCATGGGCCTCCTCCAGTATGCCTCGCGCCCGCTTCATCGCCTCATCGCTCTGCTTGCGCATCTCCATGAGCCAGTCCTCGTTCACCTGCGGAGCGATGGTGATGGGGTTGTCGGGATGCAGCCGTAGTTCGCCCCGGTCGTAGGGGGGCAGGTACTTGCCGACGGACTCCTCATCGGGCACCTTGACCAGATGCTGGCTGTGGGTGAGGAAGGCCCCGTCGGTGGCGATGGCGCAGGGGAGCATGACCTTTCGGTTCTCGGCCACGCGGAAGGCCATCAGGGCGGTATCCAGGGCCTCCTGGGCGGTGTCAACCCAGTTCAGCATCCAGCCCAGGTCGCGGACGGCCAGGGCGTCGTTGTGTTCGCAGCCGAAGGCCCCCGGGTCGTCCAGGGCGCGGTTGCCCACCATGGCGACGACGGGAAGACGAAGCCCCGCCGTCACGGCCAGCGCCTCCATGGCGTAAAACCAGCCCACGCCGCTGCTGCCGGAGAAGACGCGCGCCCCGACGGCTGAGGCGTGCTTGACGATCTCGAATTGCGAGTGCTCGCTCTCGGCCACGATGTAATCGGCGTCCATGTCGCCGTCGGCGATCATCCTGGCGACGAACTGCATGACGGTGTCATAGGGCCGGATGGGATAAGCGGTGATGACGTCCACGTCGGCGAGGCGGCACGCGTGGGCGATGGCCTCGCTGCCGCTGATTAGCTCCTCGCGTTCGAGGACTGCGGTCTCAGGCGCCATGGGGAAGTCCTCCAAAGACCGGCGAGAGCCCGGTCACGGGGTTGCGGTTTTCAACTCGGCCTGCGGCCACCACCTCGGCCCGCCACTTCTCATACTCCTGCGGGTTTTCCTTGTACATCTCGAACTGGCTTTCGCGGTCCGAGAAGGCGGTCTCGTTGACCATCACGATGCATTCCTCCACCGGGCAAATCTGGTCGCAGACCCCGCAGCCGCAGCAAGACTCCATGTTGGCGTCGTAATAGAAGTCGGCGGTGACGTCAAAGCAGGAGTCCGGACAGGCGATCCAGCACAGGGTGCACTTGGTGCAGGTGGCGAAGTTGATCACCGGCCGCATGGTCCGCGTGCTCCACTTCTTGAAGTAGGGGTTTCGCCCGGGCTGGTAGCCCCCCCCCTCTTCTCCGTGGAAGCCTCCGCCGACCTCGATCCCCCGGACCACGAGAGCTTCTTCCATGTTCTTCCAGCCGGGCTGGTCGAACCTGAAGGGCTCCTCCGCGTCGCCCTCCCCGGGATTGACCGTTCTCAGGCGGGCGTCTTCGTAGGAGGTATGGGCAGATTCTACCAGGGCGTCATCGTCCTTGAGGTTTTCCCGGATGGTCGCTTCGACGGCTGGCAGGCCGGCCAACTGGGGGCAGACCTTGGCCACGGCCCCGAGGACCCGGGCATCGGTGTGATCGTTCTTGTACACCCACAGTCCGGCGAAGCTGGCCTCGCCGTCCACGATGCAGAGCTGGTAGGCAACGTCCTTCTTGTGGATTTGCGGAATGAGGTCGTCGGCTGATTTTTTGGAAGTGATGAGAAGCACGCCCTTCTCTTTCGTCAGTGCATTGATGGGCTGAAGGCCGTACCAACCCCAGGATTCCACACCCTTGCAAAGGGTGTCATCCACCACGATGGACACGTCCACGCTCTTGGGTTCGTACTGCGCTGCCACCTCCTCCAACTCTTCGGGGCTCTCCGCAATGTAGGCAAACTGCTTGGCGGGGATGCCGTTGCGCTCGGGCGAATCCCCGTACCGGCCGAAGGAAATGCCAATCTTTCCGCTCTTCCTGGCCGCAAACACCAGGGCGCGGCTGATCTTGCCGGCCAGCTGCTTCTGGAAAATTCCGCGGTAGACGATTTCGATTGCAACGATACTCATTCTCTCTCTCCTCCCGCCGCGGCGCCGCGCGCTAGAAAGATGAAGGTTGTCGGCCCTCGTTATCCGTGATGCACCCGGCCTTCGTGCGTGTCACGCCGGTTCCCGGACGCCGCGCCGCCCGCGAGCCTGTTTGCTCCGTCTTGCGGACGGCCGGCCAGGGACATCTGCTTCTCAATGCTTTTCCGGACGAATTCTTCTACTCGAGACAGGTGATCGTCCATGGCGATGCGCGCCCCCGGGCTGTCCTCGCGTTGGATGGCTTCGAGGACTTTCAGGTGGCCGTTCAGAGATTGTTTTGGCCGCCCCCCGACCTGGAAGCTGGAGTCCCGGCTTTTCCCCAAAAGATCGTGGATCCCGTCAATCAACCGCAAGAGGACCTGGTTACGGGCCGCGCGGGCGATGGCTAGGTGAAAGTCCACGTCGGCCTCGGCTCCCGTCTCCCCCTTGGCCACCAGGCGAGCGTGGCGCTCGACGATGGCCGCCAACTCTTCCTTTTCCGCTTGCGTCGCCCGCTCGGCGGCCAGACCCGCGAGGTAAGGCTCAATGAGCCGGCGGGCCTCGAAGATCTCCTGAAGGTTGTCCTGCTCCTGCAGAATGGTCAGCGCCAGGGGCTGGATCAGGTTCTCGACCTTGGGCGTTGTAACGTACGTCCCGCTCCCCACCCGGCTCTCCACCAAGCCCAGAGACTCCAGGACGCAGATCGCCTCTCTCACCGAGGCCCGGCTTACGTTAAAGGACTCGACAAGGTCCCTTTCGGGCGGAAGGCGGTCGCCGCTCTTCAGTTGTCCTTGGGCAATCAGACTCAGAACCTGGTTGACGATGGCCTCATACACCCGGTTCTTCTTTACTTCATGAAGCTGCAAGCGAACTCCCCTTTTTCCCTGCGTATCCAGAGGTCGATTCACGAATCCCAGGTACAAAAAATTGGCCTGACAATTAGAATATCTATAATCGCTTACCTTTGTCAAGAGCTTTTTTGGGGTATTCCGAATTTTTTTGTTCCTGTCGAAAGACCTTCTCTGGGGCTCCAAAAGCGGGCCTTTATTCGGGGGGCTCGGGGGGCTTTGCTGTCTGGTTGGGCAGGGGGCCGCCAGATGAATTCCCTTGACCGCTCGTTCCGGAATCCCGTATAGAAATTCGTATCGGTGTAGAATTCGTTTTCTGACTCGTTCGTTTCTGAATCTCGTTCCCTTTTGCAACAATGCTGTTCGGCGGGCCCTTCCATCGACCGACCCTCGGAGAAGATCCGCTGAAGTCCGCTGTCCCCCCGTCCAGGACGAGGGACTCCAAATGAGGACGCAGGGTAAGATCGCCAGCGTGACGTGCACTTCATCGGCGGGGTTTTGGGCACAGGTCGAATTCGGATTCAGCCGGCCTGGCGCGAGGGTTCACTTCGTGGAAAGGAGAAGCAGAAGGGGGATGCCATAGATGCGGTTCGCTGTGGATACCGGCGGCACTTTTACGGACCTGGTTCTGGAAGACGACTCGGGCAGCCTCCATGTGTTCAAGGCGCCCACAACCCCCCATGACCCGGTAGAGGGCATTCTGGCCGCCGTCCGCGCCGCCGCCGAGAGCCTGTCGCTGACTCCGGAGCAATTGCTCTCCCGCGGGGACCTTTTCATCCACGGCACGACCCATGCCGTTAACGCCGTCATCACTGGAAGCACGGCCAAGACCGCCTTTCTGACTACAAAGGGCCATCCCGACATTCTCGTCTTTCGGGAAGGCGGGCGGATCGAACCCTTTAATTTCTCTGTTCCCTTTTCGAAACCCTATATCCCCCGAGCGCTGACCTTCGAGGTTCCCGAGCGCATCCGCTCCGATGGAGAAGTCGTCGAGCCCCTGGACGAAAAGGCGGTCATCGAAATCCTCGGACGGGTGCGCGACCTGAAGGTGGAAGCCGTTGCGGTCTGTCTGCTCTGGTCCACCGTCAATCCGGCCCACGAGGAGCGGGTCGGTCGGCTTCTCGATGAACATCTGCCGGACGTCCCTTATACGCTCTCCCACGTTCTCAACCCGATTCTCCGCGAGTACCGCCGCGCCTCCTCGGCCTGCCTGGACGCTTCCCTCAAGCCGCTCATGTCCAGCTACCTCCGCGGGCTATCTGATCGGCTGCGATCGTCGGGCTTCAAGGGCCGTCTTCTGATGCTCACCTCGAAGGGCGGCGTGATGGACGCGGCAGAGATGGCCGCCGCCCCCATTCATGCCATCGGCTCCGGCCCCTCGATGGCCCCTATCGCCGGGCGTCATTACGCCCAG
>JBHIBA010000078.1:0-16054 GCA_046758845.1 Nitrospinota bacterium | reverse complement strand
TGAGGATGGTGAACTGGCCCGTCAAGAGCAGAACGCCCATAAGGATGAGTACAATACCCCCCGCTTTTTGGACAGCCGGCAGCAGCTTTTTGATGCGTTGGAAGGAAGCCATAAATCCGTTGAAGGCAACGGCGGCAAGAAGGAAGGGTACCGCCAAGCCCGCCGAATAAACCAATAAAAGCCAAGCGCCCTTGCCACTTTCAACGGCAGCCAAAGTGAGAATGGCGCCTAGAGTGGGTCCTATGCAGGGAGTCCAGCCGACCCCGAACGAGATTCCCACGAGCAGGGCACCTAGATACCCTAGCGCGCGGCCTTTTGTTTTTCCTTCTAGGGGCTGGTAATAGCGTTTCAAGAACCCGATCTTCAAAAATCCGGCGATGAAAAGACCAAAAATGATGATCAAGATTCCGCCACTGAAGGCGAGTTGTCTGCGAAACCCCATGAGACTTTGAGTCACAACGGAGATGGAGGCCCCCATAAGGATGAACACCGCCGAAAAACCAGAAATGAAAAGAAGGGAACTCAGCAAGACCTTCCGGCGCAACCGCCAGTCCTTTGTCCCTACTCGGCTTAATTCCTCGTAGGAAACCCCTGAGACCACGGAAAGGTAGGAGGGAATCAGCGGCAGGACGCAAGGAGACAGGAAAGAGATCAACCCTGCGATAAATGCGATTAACAGAGGGATACTTGCGCTCGGGTCCACGACTAAACAATTCCTTCTGCTCGATCCCGCCCGTACAACGAAATACCCAAGTCGCCTGCGGCGGGGAGGATCAAGGCGGCGCGGAAAGTCCTGAGGATGAGCCGACTGGAAAGCCCGTGGAATTGCATTCGTGCACGATTGCGTTCTCCACGTTGCCTCTCATGTGCCTGGGCCGACTCCTAGAATCGACGCGTCGCCCTGTCAGATTACTTCACCGTCCAGGAGAGAATTGAGGACGCGCTACATCCCCCGCGTCCACCCTCGTGATGAGCCTCCGAAGGGAATGACCCAAGCAGGATGAAGCACAGAGCAGCACTAAGAACTGCCTTCATTGCGCTTTCCCCCCCCGATAGGTTGAAGATGCGCTCCCGCGCCCTTTTTGAGAGTCCACCTCCTCTTAGGTGTAGCCTCCGGACGAGGGTTCTTACTTTACGGTCAGGGCGCCCGCCATCCCGCGCTCCGCATGACCTTGAAGAGGACAGATGACCTCGTATCCACCAGCTTTTTTCAGATCGACCTCCAGGGTCAAAGCCTTTCCGGGGTTGACTTGCAGGCTTGATATTTGAACGCCCTGTCCCCGGATGGCAAAAGCGTGCGGGTAACTCCCGACATTTCTCACCTGGAATCCGACCTTACCGGGCGAAACGGTGAGTTTGGCGGAGAGAAGGGGCTCGGGACGATTGAACCACCGAAACCCCTTCACTTCTTGTGACCTCCTTGCCGAGGCCCGCCCAAGTCACGGGCCATGACGCGCTTCATCTCTTTTCCCTGGATTCACGCGGGTCCAGTCCTCTGCGAAGGCGGTCAGGGCGTCGCCGATCCATGTCTTAACGTCCGGTGAAGGATTCGCGATCACAACCGCGTGCGCCCATAGGGTGCTGTGGCTAAACGCACCGATCTCCGTCGGGATGAGCCCCATCACAATTACCTTCACCAGATGAGCGCTACCAAGGGGTTCCACATCTCGGAGCAAGTGGACGTCCTCGGAAAACCTTTCCGTCACGACCACCGAGAGAGAGGGAATCAGGAGACCTTCCCCGACCTTTAGCCGGGGTAGCTTGGTGCGTAGGGTCTCCAGGATCAGGTCCTTCATACTCTTTTGGGTGAGATTGAGCTTTTCGCCTGCCGATTTTTCAACGTCTACCGCAATGCCGACGGCAGATAGCCCCTTGAGTTCCCAACAGGAAGGGGTGAGACACCCCGCGGCCGCCTTCAAAGGAAGGAGCCCGAGGAGCAACCCCGCCAGGAGAGTCGTCGCAAGCCTCATAACGGAACCTCTATCCGGGTCTTCACAGAAGGCTCAGTGATTCTCGGCTTTGGCCGAGAAGTCCTTGCCTCCGCATTCCGATTTGCGCCCTACGCCACGCCAGATAGTCCTTAGACGAGGCGCATCTGAGGATGGAGGGAAAGTGTTTTCAGCCCGATGAGATCAGGCAGAAATGGACAAGGAGGGAGGACTGCGAGGGTTTCGGAAGCGCAGAGCGGGGTTCTGAGGGTAAAAAATCTCCTCATCAACAACGGGGGTGGGGAGGGAGACGGCCTTGGTTGCAAGCGCTGGGATTTCGAAGGTAACCCCGTTGTGCCTTGTGAATGCACAGATCGGGCAACTTACGGCCCCCGGTTCGATGGAAACAGGATGGTGAGTCAGATGCGTCGCATGGTGCAGGCTAGATCCTAGAAGGGCAATGAGGATAACGGTAGCGCCCAGCAGTGCCAAGATTTTCTCATCTCCGGGAAATTGGAAAATTCGGTCTGCCCGCTTCGAGCGCCAAGTTTTCGTTTTCAAGGATCGCAACAACCTGCCCCTTCTCTGTTTCCTCGATTCATCCCCAGTGCTCACTTAACCAAATGTTAATATCCTTGGGTAGAGACCGTCAAGTAACGTTGCTTTGGCGACATATTCCGGATTCAACCGCCTGAAAGGGGGGACGCCAGCAGAAGGTGTTCAATTCGGACAAACGAGAGATCAGACAATGCCTGGATCAGGACCTTTGATGAGTCGGAGGCAACCGGCCTGCCGGAAAAGAGTTGCAAACGGCCGCTCCAAACGCGCGGACCTATCCCCGACTCCAAGTAAGCGGCGTAGGGCCGAGGCATTCGCCTCCGCCTTGAAAGGGGTGTTGGGGGAGTCGCCGAGAGGCGGGGCTGAGGCTCACCGACTCGAGCCCTCGGGCTACACCGCTTTTGGTTTTGTGACCAGAGAGTTCGTCCCCCTGGGGTTTAGACTTTCCGGATTCATGGCCCCTGAGCATCTGGACCCTGTCAGGGATGCTTGTCCTTTTTGAGGGGATGCTTGGCGCGCGTCTCCCTTTCTGCGTGGGGTTTGGTGTCGTGTTCGTAGAGGATCTTCCGCATGGTTTCCCGGACGATTTCGGCCTCTTCCTTGAGGTCCAGCTTCTCCATGCACTCTAGCGCAACCGAGAGGGCATTGAAGTTTGCCGGGTATACGCCCGGACAGGCTTCATAGGCGCGACGGGCCTCCCTCAGGGCTTCTTCCATCTTTCCAAGCCCCAAAGCGGCCTTGGCTTCTTTCAAGATCTCATGGCTCGCTTCGTGGGGGGATTTACCGGTCAATCCCGCGTCCCTTTTCATTGAGTCACTCCTTTGCCGTTACGCCTCAATCGGGGTCCTTTTCCCACGTGCGCCATGATCCCTATCACTTCCACTGAAAAGGCGTCGGCAGCGAATTTACGTCCAGCGTAGCGGGTCGCTTCTCGAATCGGGCCTAAACGAATACCCTTTCAGCGGGGCCGCATGGCGAACCCCCCGGAGCCCCGGATCTCGGCGTTGATAATGTCCAACCACTTTATAAGCCGCTCGGACTTTTGGACCGGACCCGCGGAGCGATAGATGGCGATGAGGTTCCGGCACATTCGGGCCAGGATCTCGCGGCTCGCGGCCGGCCTCTCGATCTCGTGACGGACGGAATGGCCGATGGAACGGAGGAAGGCCACACATTCCTTCCGGTCGAAATGCCTTCCGCCGTGAAAGGCGTCGATGTAGACGGGCTCACGGCCGGTGCGGTCTCTCCTGTACCTGAGAAGGAAATGGCCCGGGCCGGAGATCCCCTCGAGGGGGAGCCCCACGCGCCGCGCGATCAACAAGTAAACGCAGCAGAGGCTGATGGGGATGCCGAGGCGGCGGTCCAGGACGCTGTTGATGTAACTGTTATCCGGCTCATAGTAGGCTTCCACGTTGCCGCGAAAGGCTTCTTTGCGATTCAGGTAGTTTTGGAAAATCCGGAGGCCTTCCAGGTCCCTGGCGCCTCTCAGCATCGGGTCCAGCTCGGCGGCCATACCGTCCAGCTTCCGCCGGCAGTGGTCCACGTCGAGGTCCGGAAATTCGAGCTGCGTCAGGAGGAACCAGCCTTCTTCCAGGTCCGGGTCGGGCCCGCCGGGGTTGACCCAAAGCCTGAAACGGTCGGTGACCGCCGCCTCGTGGATCTTGTCAAGGACCTCCCTCGCCCGGATCCGGACGAGGGCGCTCTCCCCCCTGGCCTCCGTTTCCCGGAGGAGGTCCCGGGTTTCCTCGCCCCGCTTCACCAGCTGTTCTTCGATCGACTGCCCGACCCTGGGGTCGGGGTCGCTCATCAGGGTGATGAGCGACCGGAGAGAGCCGGACTGGGATGACGGTTGCTTGGGCATCCGGGGTGACGTCTCCCCTGGTCAGTCGGAACCTGCTTCGCCGGACATCCCGCCGCTTTCAGGGCCGCCGGCCGCCAGACGGTTTCGGCTCGGGTCCGATTGCGAGTAAAGGACCCAGACCTTATCGCCCAGCCGCAGGGCCGCCAGCTGTCCCCCTCTCTGCGACGCACGGCCTTCGAAGGAGAGGCCGTCGGCCGTCCGGAATCGGTAGGCGATGCGCGTGACGACCTGACCGTCCTCGTCCCGGAACGAATCTTTATGAATGACTCGGCCCTCGGCCATCAGAGGCGGCTCGAGGGGAGGAGGCTCGCCGAAACGGGGGAAAAACCAAAAGTGAAGAAGGAGCGTACTGATGAGAACCCCGCCGGCGACCCACAAAAAAATGCGCCTTCCACGGCGGCTGAGCTTTGGCGCAGGGGACTTGCCTCTCGTCACCCGCTTCTTCCGGGCCGTTTCCTGCGACCCGCCTGTCCGGTTCAACTCCCGGAACTACGGAACGGCCGTGGGAGTGAGACCTCCTCGTTCCCGGCCGGGAAAAACCCTTCTGGCGCAAGCGATTCGATTATAACACGGCGGCAGGAGGCCGCCGAACGGGCGGGCCCGCCTCAGGGAGCGGGATGCCCGGCCAGGCGGGCGGACTCGATGTAGGGCCCGATCTTGTCCATGATGGCGTTGATCCGCAGGACCCAGCCCAGGCGTTGGCCCATGAGGAACGTGCCCTGTGTCAGGCCGACGAGCTCGAACTCCCCGTCGCGGATGGCGAGGGCGGGCGCGCCGCTGTCTCCCGGGTTGAGACCGTTGCTGACCATGAAGGTGTTCGCGGGAACGGCGCTGAGGGCGTGGATGATCTCGGGCGCGCGCAGGTTGCTGACGATCCCCTCGCGCACGTTGAGGCCCATGTTCATCGGATTGCCCACGACGTATATGAAGTTACCGATCTTCAGGTCGTTGCTGTTGCCGATGCCGTAAGGGAAACTCGGCAGGCGAAGTTTCCCGGGAAGGCGGAACAGGGCGATGTCGTTGTCGCGGTCACGCAGGAGGGCGTGGAGGCGGTGTTTTTGGCCGTTTAGGACGATGCGGGTCTCTTGCCTGAGCTTTTTGGCCGGCACCACCACCGTGCCATTGGGGACCGAAGCAGTCAGTTCGTAACTAGTGACGGCATGATCGACCGTGAGGATGAAGCGCTGGAAGATGACGATTCCGGTGGCTCGGTCGCGCGTCGGAGAGATATGGCCGTCCAGCGTTTCAAACTCCGCAATTGACTCCAAGGCAACCATCGAAGACAGAACCCGATCTAGATTGGCCTTGTGCCCATCCACGAAGAGGGTGTTGTAGTCGTACCCGCCGTCGGGTCTCATGGCGGGGAGGTTTCGCTCAAGATGGCTCTGGGATTGGCTCAACGAAACGGGGCTTGGGGCGCAGCCGAGGATCGCCCCGCCGAGGAGCGCAGCTACAAAGATTCTTCCCCCGCGTGTTCGGGGGACGCTGTGTCTTGCGCGGCGGCCGCGATGCATGAGGGTTCCCCCCCCCGATATTTCGCTCAAGGAATTGATAAGTTTCCTGACGATGTGGTTTTGCAATTCCTATACCAGGATGGTTCCATGAGCGGGGGGCCTGTGTGTGTAGTGTCATGATCCAAAACATCTTTGCATTGGAGGCGGTTATAGATTTTCCCTTAGTCGTGCGAGTTGTCGGGGTGTTGGAGTTGCTTACAGGTCTGCGCATCCTGCCCGCGAGGTACCCAGTCTGCTGACTCTGAAGACCTGAAAAAGGTGGATGGAATTCGAGTCTTTTCTCCGGCGGACTGTAAAAGCTATTGACAGTTCCGAGGCCGCTTTGGTGACATTTCAATAATTTCAATAGGTTATAAGTGTCAGGAATTTGACATGGTGTCATTTCAGGAAAAATTGGGTATGGAAGATTGAACGGTCCCCTGAGCAGCGTACGCCACCCGATGGGGCAGATTGCGGAGACACGTTCCACCGATCGAGTCTATTTTCGTTAATCTTTTAGCGGTTTCGCGAATCGTTGACATTCCGAAGACCACGTGTTATTTCCATTAGGCATCTCATCCGGGTACGAATCCCACAAGGAACGATTCTCCGCCCGCGGGGAGGGTGAGTTTTCATGTCGGGTCATTCGAAGTGGTCGCAGATCAAGCACAAGAAGGCGGCGACGGACGCCAGGAGGGGAAAACTCTTCTCCAAGCTGATCAAGGAGATTACCGTTTCCGCCCGCCTGGGGGGAAAAGATCCCGACGCCAATTCGAGACTCCGCACGGCGGTCGCCGCGGCCAAGGCCGCCAACATGCCCCATGAGAACATCGAACGCGCCATCAAAAAAGGCGCAGGCGAACTGCCGGGCGAGTCCTATGAAGAGGTCACCTACGAGGGCTATGGGCCAGGGGGCGCGGCCATTTTGATCCACGCTATGACGGATAACCGAAACCGGACGGTGGCCGAGTTGCGAAAGCTTTTCACAAAAAATGGCGGGAACATGGCGGATGCCGGCGCCGTAGCATGGATGTTTGAGATGAAGGGCGTGATCCTCATCGGGGCCGACAAGGCCGACGAGGATCATCTCATGGAGCTGGCCCTGGAGGCGGGCGCCGAAGACCTCAAGAGGGAGGACGGGAGTTTCATCATCACCACATCGCCCGAGACCTTCGAGCCCGTCCGGGCAAAATTGGCCGAGAAGGAGGTCCCTCTGGCCTCGGTGGAGCTGACGATGGTTCCGCAGAGTACGATTCAACTGGACGCCCAGAAGGCCCGCCAGGTCCTCAAGCTGATGGAAGCCCTCGAGGACCACGACGACGTTCAGGACGTCTACTCCAACTTCGACATCCCGGAGTCCGTCATGGAACAGGTCGGGGCGTGAACGCCCCGCCGCCCAAAGCGCCAGCTGCTCTCCGCGTTTTTGAAAGACTCTAATCACCGGGTTCTTGCCGCCCGAACGCCGGACGGTTAAAGGGGACGGTTCAGGGCCGCAGCCCTGTCGGTCTCTGCGGTTGACCCTCCGCTCGACAGCGACGGGGAATCCCTCCCGGCAGAAACCGACGAGGCAAGCTGGAGAAACGGATTGCGTCTGAAAGACCGTGTGGCCATCGTAACGGGGGGCGCCCAGGGCATCGGGCGGGCGTACGTCCGCGCTTTGGCCCGGGAAGGCGCCCGGGTGATCGTCGCCGACATCGCCGACGCCCAAGAGGCGGTGGATGAGGCTCGGGGGGCAGGGGGCGAGGCCCAGGCTGTTCGGACCGACGTGACGGATGAGGACAGCACCCGGGCGATGGCGCAGAAGACCGTGGAGACCTGCGGACGGATCGACATCCTGGTCAACAACGCGGGTATCGCCGGCCGGTTCGCCCGCGTTCCCGTTGAAGAGGTCTCCGTGGAGCTTTGGGACCGAATCCTGGCAGTGAACGCCAAGGGGATTTTCCTGTGCGCCAAGGCCGTCCTGCCGACAATGAAGGCCCAGGGTTCCGGGAAGATCATCAACATCTCCTCTCACACCTTTTACCAGGGGGCTCCGGGGATGATCGCCTACACGACCTCGAAGGGCTGCGTCCTGGCCTTTACCCGGGCCCTGGCCCGCGAGGTGGGCGACTACGGGATCTGCGTCAACGCCCTGGCCCCGGACTTCATCCCCCTGGGGGACGACCTGAAGGAGGTCCCCGAGTACGTCGAGCGGGTCAACCAGTCCCGGTGCTTCAAGCGAAGCCTTGAGCCCGATGACCTGGTGGGGACCCTCCTTTTTCTGGCGAGCGACGACAGCGCCTTCGTGACGGGTCAGACCCTCCTGGTCAACGGCGGTTCCTATCTTCAATAGCCCGACCGGGGCATGATCGCTCAAGAGAGGGGGAGTCAAAAGAACCCAGAAGGGCAATAGCTAACTAAGAGGACGACCATGCCAACCAAAGGGTTCGACTTTTTCATTGCAGAGGCAGGTTCTAAAGGGGAATACCACTGTGGTGTGTGTAATACTAAGTGTGAAGTAAAAAGAAACGTGTATGGTCCTACTACCTTTGCCGAAGCCATGGCGAAAACATTTAGATACCATGATCTGTTTGTTTGTCCTCACAGAGACGAAAAGTGGCATGAACAAGCCCTGAACCTTGTGCAAGCTATAGAAGAAACTCCTAGCAGAAGAGTCGCACAATTGATGGCGCAAGACCTCGAAGACCTCTTAAGAGAAAACGGAATCAGCAAGTGAGGGAAATGGCTTTATGTTCTCGAATCAACTTGGAATACTGATTGATCATATACTCGAAACCCTATGTGTTCCACTCGAGAAATGCCTTTCTGTCAACACAGGTCCAGTCGATGAGTCCATTCTCTCAGAGCTTGAAAGACGCGGGTACGACCAGGCACCTGTCTACCATGTTGAGAAGAAGTGCTTGCTCGGTTTGGTCGAAACGGAACGATTGCGGCGCTTGTACAATAAGGGAGAGCCTCTCAGTTCAGACGACCCCGCAGTTTGTGACGAAGCTCATCGTTTTGAGATTGGCGCGTCCGTGACAGTCGAGCAAGTTCTTGACAAGATGGGCCAGCGGCGAGCAATCCTCGTAATTAGGAAATCATTGGCTACCGAGCCCGGTGAGCGTAACTATGGTCTGCTGACAATGTCCGACTTGAACCGTCAGCACTTTCGGGCGGCGCTTTACCCGCTGTTAGCCGAATTGGAGTCGGAGATGGCCCGTCTGGTCGAGTCGGAGTTTGAGAACCCCTTGGACTGGGTGAATGTGCTCACGGAAAACCACCAAGTACAAGTTCTCGGTTATTGGGAAGTGACCAAGCTCCGCGGGGTCGATATTGGTTCCCCCATTGCGGGAACTACCTTGTCTCAGTTAATCAACGTGATTTCCAAGAGCAAAGCAGTCAGAGAGAGGCTCGGCTACGGCTCCGGGGAGAAGTTTAAGGAACAGAGCGGGAAGATTCCTTGCCTGAGAAACCGCGTGATGCACCCCGTGCGCCCTCTCGTGCTCAATCAGGACGACGTTAAGGAGGTGCGGGCGACCGTCGCATCCATAGCGGATCTGTATGCCAGAGTTAGGAAGCTCACGGCTAGAGGACCTGGGCCAGGCAGGCGCGCAGCGAGGCGCGCCCGTAAGACCGCCGGTGAATAGGAGGAGGATGCTGGACGCAGCAGTTGGACTTGCCCGCCGCTGAGAGGCGAGGCTGGATTGTCAGGAGAAGCGATGTCCTCCTTCAAGTGGAAGGGAGGAACGTGGGGATCGAGGTCATTGGGAAGATCTCCCGGCCCGAGACCATCGCCGTCGGCCGGGGCATCCGAGAGCTCGACCGTCTCCGCAGGGTATACGGGCCTGGCCGGTGGAGGAAGCGGAAAGGGGTTGCCAGCGTACGCCTTCCTGATGGTACGATCTGCACTGCGGAGGTCCATTGGTATGAGGCGCACGGAATCGGCCGGAAGGAATTTAAGGTGAAGAAGATTCTAAGTGAACAGCCATGAAACGACGTAGCCAAGAAACACCGTACGTAGTCTGCGTGAAGAACGCTGGCTACAAAGCCTCCTTGGTGGTCCGACGGATCTACCGAATGATTCCCGACGCTGAGGCCCGCAAGCGTGGACTCCTGCGGGTCGTCGATGAGTCTGGGGAAGACTATCTTTTCCCGGAGGAGCTTTTCGTGGCCGTCGAGCTGCCGAAGGAAGTGGACAAGATGTTCTCGGTGAGAACCTAACCTGTCTACGCTTGGGCGCGCGGGCTCAGCCCTCTATGATCTCCTTGGCGCGGCGGCCACAAGCGAGTTTCCGTCGCAAGTAGCGCCCGGCGCCCGGCTCCGCCCGCACCTCTCCGTCCTGGATGGCGATCCTTCCTCCTTGGATGACGACCTTCGGCCACCCTTTGAGAACGTCTCCTTCGTAAAGGCTGAAGCCGGCGAAGGAGTGCAGGTCCTCCGCGCGGACTCGCTTCTCGGTTTCGAGGTCAACCAGAGCCAGATCGGCGTCGCTCCCGGGGGCGATCGCTCCTTTCTGCGGATAGATGCCGAAGATGCGGGCCGGGTTGCGGCTGGCCGCCTCGGCGATCTTGACGAGGGGGACGCCGCGTTTGTGATACCCCTCGTGGAGAATTGCCGGCAGGTGGGTCCCGGCGGCGGCGATCCCGGTCTTGGACCCCCAAAGGCCGCCCCCCGGATTCTTTTCCGCGCGGGTCCGGGGCGTATGGTCCGTGCCGAGGGTGTCGATAACGTCTTCGCGGAGGGCCTCCCAGAGCGCGTCCACGTCCTGCGGCGTCCGAAAGGGCGGCGACATCTTGGCCAGGAATCCTTTCTTCGAGAACTTGGTGATGGAGAGGTTCGGGGAGGTCGTCTCCACGAGAAGGTTCGGGTTGCGCCGCCGCAGTTCGCGCAGCCTCTTGGCCCCCAGGGCGGTGGAGAGGTGGACGATGTAGACGCGGGCGCCGGTCACTTCGGAAAGGTACGCCGCCCGAACGACGCCCTGCTCCTCGGCCTCGACGGGGTGGGTGTCCGCCCAATCGGCCAGGGTTCCTTCCTTGCGTTCGCGGCGGACGCGCTCGGTGGCGCGGACGACGAGGGACTCGTCTTCGCAGTGGATAGCCAAAAAGGTAGGTTCGCCGAGCCTCGCCAGCGTCCTCATGGCCATGAACATCAGGCCGTCGTCATCGAACTCGATGATGCCCGGAAGACCATACTGGTACATCTTGAAGGCGGTGATGCCGAGCCGGTCCACGTAGTCGGGGATCTCGGCCACCTGCGCCTCGTCGCCGAGCTTGAGGGAAAAGACGATGTCCGTGTACAGGTTGTCCTCGGCGTCGCGAAGAAAGTCGGGGAAGAGATCCAGGTAGGAGCCCGGCTCCCGCAGGAGGGCCGAGAGGGTGGTCGTCCCCGCCGCCAGGGCGGAAAGACTCTCCGTCCGGCAGTCGTTGGCGAAGCTCCCGGAAAATCCGAGATGGACGTGGGGGTCGAAAATACCCGGAAACACGTGGAGTCCGGAAGCGTCCAAGACCTCACGGGCGGGGGGAAGCGCGCGCTCGACGGCGACCGAGAAGATTTTTCCCTGCCAGATGGAAACCCCCGCGCGCATAAGCCCCGAACCCGGAAGAACCAGCGTCCCCCCGACGATGTTCAAATCCGCCTGCATGGGTTCCTTTTCCTTTTCAGGGGTTGACCCTTCATCCGGGTCCCTCTTTCCCCGTTCGCCTTTCGGGCTTCCTGGCTTTCAACCATTCGGAGGCATTGATGCACTGGCCGGTGACGTCTCGCCCCGCCTCGGAGGCGAGGTAGATGGCCGGCTCACAAACGATGTCGGCGGGAAGCCACCGTTCGCGCGGGAGATCGGGGGGGGCCGTGGCGGCGCCAATGGCGGTGTTGGTCACCCCCCCCGGGTGCAGGGTGTTCACACGAATACCCTTGGATTCCACCTCCATCGCGAGCGAGCGCGTAAATCCTTCCAGCCCGAACTTGGAAGCGCAGTATGCAGTAAATTGCGGCAGCGCCCGCTCGCCAAGCCTCGAGCTGATGTTCAGAATGACGCCCTCTCCCTTCGGAACCATGTCCTTCAGGGCCTCGCGGCTGCAGAGGAATGGACCCCTCAGGTTGGTTCTCAACAACCGGTCCCATTCCTCGATCTCCAGTTCGCTGAAAGGCTTGCAGAGGTTAGCGCCGGCGTTGTTCACCAGAATCTCTACAGGGCCGAAGACTTCCCGGGCCTTGGCGAACAGGAAACCTACATCTGCGTCTTCCCCTACATCGCCAGGCACGGCGAGAGCCGAGAAGCCATGAGCGCTCAGGGCGGACGCTGTCTGTTGGACCTGTTGCGCGGTACGCGCCGTCAGAACCACCCGGGCCCCCTCCTGGCAAAAGGCGCGCGCGACTTTTTCCCCGATGCCGCGTCCCGCGCCGGTCACAACGGCTATTTTGCCCGCCAACCGAGTCCCCATCCACACCTCTGCGCGTTAGCTCGGCCCTCAGGAATGCGCGGGTCTCTCAAGACCCTACGGTTTCGGCCGACTCCTTCTGCGGTTCCTATATCTGAATCAAATCCTGCGGCGTGGCCGTCAGGCGAACCGGCCCGGAAGCGGTCACCAGATAGGGGTCGCCCACCCAAAGGCCCCCTCCTTCTGCAAAAGCCACGTGCGGATGGAGGATCATGTGCATCCCGGCCGCCAGGGGGGTTTGATTCGTCGAGCCCAGGAAGGGCGCTTCCACGATGTCGAGTCCCTGCCCATGGCCCGCGTGGTTCCCCTCTTTCAGCCCGGCCGAGGTGACGGTCTCCGTAATCATCCGGGCGACTTCACAGGCCAAGACCCCCGGCCTGAGAGACTCTTCGGCCCGCCGCAGCGCCTGATGCAAAACGCCATAGGTCCGGCGGACGTCCTCTCTCGGCGGCCCGAGCGTGACGGTCCGGACGAACTGGCTCCAGTACCCGCCCGAGGCGCAGTGTTCGATGCAGAAGATGACCGTATCGCCCTGTTGCAGGGTGCGATCCGCCATGTCCCAGAACCGGTTGACGGGCCTCTCCCCCGAGCCGACGATGAAGAATACCTCCTCCGCCCCGCGAAGGCGAAGGGCGTGCTCCACATCCGCCAGCACCTCGTACTCCCTGCGGCCGGGCCGGACGGCCTCGCAAAAGGTTTCAAAGGCCAGGTCTCCGAGCTTCGCCGCCTCTCGGATGAGGGCGATCTCCTCCTCGCTCTTGGTGCATCGGACGGCCTCGAAGAGCTCGGTGGCATCAACCGTCTCGACCCCGGCGGGAAGGCCTGCGAGGAGGGACTGATAGAACTTGGCCGACGTAGTCGCCGGGCTGACGAGGCCCACGCGCTTCGCTCCCCAATCGGCCAGCAGTCGCGCAATCACGGCCGAGTCCTCCTGGCCGTAAGGGGTTGCGACCGCCGACTCCACGCCGCAGTGCTCCCTCGCCAGGTCCACGTACTTCGGGTAGTGGGTGCAAAGGGTCATCTCTCCGTTTCGTGGGAGGAGAACGTAGTCGGAGAACGTCGGGCTCCGCCAGTTCGAGACGTAGCGGACGGGGCCGCGCTGGTTGTCGTGTCCCAGCGAAGCGAAGAGGAGGACGTCGAAGCCGGCTTCGGCCATCGCCTGGCGCAGGGCTCGGTGTCGCCGCTCGCGTTCGCGCGGGGAAAGGCTGGCCCGCTTGGAGATCATCGCGCGTCTCCCTTCGCGAAAAATGTCCCGTTTGCTTCGGGCGGGTTCGCGTTGGCGGGCGTCGGAGCTGCTACCCGCGTCATTCCCGTGGCGTGACCTGTCGGGGATCAGCCCGTGAATTCGAGGACCTCGAGGCCGTCGAAGCGGTCGAGGAGGTAGATCAGGCCGTCTTTGTCCACGAAGACGTCGTTGCTCTGGACCATGGTCTGTCCCTTGCCGGGCTCGGGAACGAAGCACCCCACCTCCTCTGGGCGGTACGGGTCGCTGATGTCCAGCACGCGCATTCCCCCGGCGAACCACGTCACGAAGATCAGGTTGTTCTCGAACACCTGCTCCTGGGGCTGGTGAGCCCCGAACCACTCGTTCGGGTCGAAGTCGTCCTCCTTAGGAAGATTCCACGTAGAGACGGGGACGGGGTTGGTCTCCTCCGTGATGTCCACGATCCAGAACCACCCGTTGGGCCGGGGCGCCAGCCGGTCGGCGATGTCCTCGTCGGTCACCGCCAGGAACTTCCGGCCCCGGATCTCGTGGGGGATGGGAAGGGCCGTGTGCGTGGGACAGGGATAGGGCGGGCTCCAGTCCAGGTGGCTCACCATCTTGGGTTTCGTCATGTCGGAGATGTCCAGGATGACGAACCCCCCGTGCCAGTAGCTGGTGTAAAGCCGGTCCCCCAGACGGAGGGGGTGGTGACAGCGATTCCGGCTCCCCTCCCAGGTGGGCGTCTCTCCCCCTGCCGCCCATTGGCCCGGAAGCCACCACCGGCCTACCTCCTCCGGCTTTTCCGGATTGTTGAGGTCCACGATCATCACGATGTTCCCCAAGTACCCTTCCATCTCGGGCGAGAAGTAAACGTATCGTCCGTCGAAATCGAAGCGGTGGACGCCCGTATTCGCCGCGTGGAAGAAGGATAGCTCCCTGGGCCGCGTGGGGTCCGAGACGTCGTAAATTTTTATTCCCCCCTGGGCTCCGCTTCCTTTTGGGTATTGCTCCAGGTTGACCACCATGATGCCGTCTTGGGCGCGGACTTTGTGGGTGTGGATTCTCTCGGGAATTTCTACGTGGGAGAGCGCGCGGATGTTCTTGGGATCGGATACGTCCAGAATCGTGGTGCCGTGGGGGGCCTTCATGTGGCCGATGTAGGCCCGCTTGCCGACGACGGTCACCTGGCCGCCTCCCTGCACATCCGTCCGTCCGACGCGGCGCACGTTCGTGGCTGTTCCGTGGATGTGTTTGTATTTGGACATTGGGTCTCTCCGAAGAATTTCTGCGAAGCCACATTGTAACACCGCCACCGGCTGTCCTTGATCAACCGGTACAGGCGACGACCTCCTCCCAGGGTATCCCCCCTTCTCTGAGCAAAACGGGACTTTCTCCCCGCGCGTCCACCAACGTGGACGGCAGACCGCCGGGCGCCTCTCCCGCGTCGAGGACTGCTTCCACGCTCTCTCCCAATCCCCGAAGGACTTCATCGGCCGTCCGGGGCGGTGGATCTCCAGCGCGGTTGGCGCTCGTCGCCGTGACGGGAATACCCAACAGGCGGATCAGGCCAACCGCCACGGCTGAGGCGGGCAGGCGGACGCTGACTCCGCCCCTTTCCCCGAGGACGCCCGGGGGGAGGCCTTTCTTGCCGGAGAGGATCAGGCTGAGCGGCCCGGGCCAGAATCGCTCCATGAGGCTGCGCGCGCCATCCGGAATGCGCTCCGCCGCCACGCTGACCATCTCCGCGTCGGCGACCAGAAGGCCCGCCGGCTTGGACGTGTCTCTTCCCTTGGCTGACAGGGCGCGGGAGACGGCTTCGCGGCTCAGGCCGTCGGCCGCCAAGGCGTAAAAAGTCTCCGTGGGAAGGCCGATAAGGCCGCCGGCCCGGAGAATCCGCGCGGCCTCGGCCAGGACCGAGGCCTCGGGGTCTTCCGGGTTGACCACCAGCCTCCGGGGCGCTGTCTTTCGTGAGGTCATCCGAGACCCCCGATGCGCTTGGACTTCTCCGTGACGGCGGCGGCCGCTTTCTCCCGATGGGCTTTCAGGCGGGCGGCGAGTCTTTCGTCGCTCAGCGCGAGGATCTCAGCGGCCAGGATCGCGGCGTTGTAGGCCCCGGACTTGCCGACGGCCATCGTGGCCACGGGAACGCCCCCCGGCATCTGAGCGGTCGAGAGGATCGAGTCGATGCCGCTGAGCGTGCTGCCTAGCGGAACGCCGATGACCGGGCGAAGGGTTTCCCCCGCCACGACGCCCGCCAGATGAGCCGCCCCGCCCGCACCGGCGATGAAGACCTTCACCCCCCGCTCCTCGGCCCGCCGGACGTAATGTCTCACCCGGTCGGGGGTCCGGTGAGCGGAGGCGACGAGGAATTCATGGGGAATTTCGAGGGCCTCCAGGACGGACAAGGCCTCCGACATGACCGGGTGGTCGCTGTCGCTGCCCATCAGGATGCCGACAAGGGGGGCGGCCATCTAAACGTCCCTTTGAATCTGGCGGTTATGAACCCGGGCTTCTATGAAAACCGGCTTCTGCTTTCTGCGGGGGGCGCTTTTTGAAAGGCGCCCCCCCGCACCCCCCAGCAAAACTTTTGA
>JBHIBA010000077.1:0-16106 GCA_046758845.1 Nitrospinota bacterium | reverse complement strand
GTCGTTCGCAGTTAAGTTGGTGAATCCGGAGAAGGCACCAAGCGACTTCTGTAAGGTTGTCATTAAAGGAGGTAAGAAGCACGTTGCCTTCTCTACAAAGCCAATAGCGCTGAGTCCAGAATACCTCCACAAGGTTCTGGTAGCCTATGGCGTTCGGATGAAAGGAGACAAGAAGCCGGTTTTCAAGGAAAGGAAACCGATGGCGATGAACCCCGAATACCTCGACAAGGTTCTGGCCGCCTACGGCCTCACGCTTAGGAACCCCGAGAAGGCCCCTGCCGGTTATGTCAAGGTGGTGATGAAAGGAGGTAAGAAGAAGATCATGTGGGAAAGGAAGCCAATGGCGGTGAGCCCAGAATACCTCGACAAGGTTCTGGCAGCCTACCAATGAGGCTCGAATTGTTCTCTTGCGCTTCCGGCGTAAGGGGTCTGTTCGTGGAGGTTGGCAACTAGCCCAGAAAACTTTTACGTTTCTCGGTTGGATAGTGTCTGGAGGGAAGGGGAAGGTGCGAGTATGCGTGCGCCGAAGGGGGATTTTTGTGCGAAGCCAAAGACAGGAGGTTAAAACTCGCAACGAGCGCGGGTGTCTGCTCCATTACGTCGGAATTCCTCCTGGTTCTGGAGCACTGGCAGACGGGGCCTGCAAAGGCCGGTTGCAAGGGAAGGCCGCCAAAATTTATCGCAAAGAGGCGACGCGGAAGATGACGCTGAAGGTCTTGCAGTAATTGATGGCGCTGCCCTGCGTGGACACGTCCACCTCCGCGGGAATGGGGTAGTTCTGATTGCCGATGTTCCCTTTCAGGTTCCTGCGGTTGGAGGGAAGTGTGCTTAAGCCCGGCGTCTGCGCCCTATGGTGGCTTTCTTCTTTTGGCGATAACGTGCCGCCCCCTGGAGGGGGCGGCACGTTATCGCGAAACAAAAGTTTTCCAGGGGGTGCGGGGGGGCTGGACGCACTGCGTCAGGTTTCCGCACTGGCGTGCCTGGTATATCAACTCTTGGAAGGTGTGCGCCAAAGACGACCAGTTTAAGTGTACAGACCTGCAACCGCAGCTCGGCCGGCACGCAAGTGCCCAAAAAAGCCCCCCTGAATTTTTCCTATTTCAAAGAAGCGACGCTGAAGATGACGCTGAAGGTCTTGCAGTAAATGATGGCGCTTCCCTGTTTGGACACGTTCACCCCCGCCGGAATGGGGTAATTCTGATTGCCGATGTTCCCCTTGAGGTCACCGAGGTCGACGAACCCCTTGCCTTTGAGTTCCGAGCTCTTCTGCGGGTTAGGATGGGACGCAAGAAGAACGTGCAGCGCGGGACCGTTGGTGGATTTGAAGTTCTCCAGCCGGAGAATGCGGGAGCCGTTGGCGAGGCGGTAGATGATGGCTTGTCCGCTCCCTTTGTGGAACGAATCTGCGTCCCGAAAGTTTCCGCTCCTGATTTTTGTTGCCGAGGCCTCGGTCCCGGCCGTCGGAAAAGTCTCCTCTACTTCCTTGTTGATGAACAGGGGCGAGAGCAGCCACCAGGCGACGGCCCCAACCACGACGAGAACAATCCCTCCGAAAACTGTCCATAGGGTTTTACGGCGAGCCATAGGGTTCACCCTTTCGCGATCCAAGAGCCGTCCGGGGGTCATCCCCTGCAAGGGGAGGCCGCAGCCAGAAAAAACTCCCTGATAAGGCATTATATTCCCTTGCGCGCCAGGGAGATGATTGTCACACCGAGGACCACGAATACCGCTCCCAGGATCAGTTGCGCGTTGGGTTTTTCTTCCTTCCGGAGAAAGAGGTAGCTCAAAATCAGCGTAAATAGGGGCGAAGAGTGCATCGCCGGGGCGACAATGACGACGTATTCCCCGCTCAGGGCGGAAAACAACGAAAAGTAGGCGATAACGTAAAAAATCCCTGCGGAACAGAAAAGCGGCACGGCCTTTCCCGTCAGGTGAAATCGATACTCTCCCGTTCCGACATAGAAAATCGGAGACATGAGGAGCCACGCCACGGTCGGGGCGATGGCCGCGGCGACGACGGGAGAGGCGAAATCCTTCACGCCGAACCTGGCGACGACATCCCGCGCCCCGAAGCAGAACGCCGCGAACAGGGGAAAAACCAGGTGAATCTTTTTCCAGTCCGACCAGGGGAGTTTTTGATAGACGAGAAGGACGACGCCGGCGGTTGTTGCCACCGTCCCCAGTCCGATCGTGAATGTCCAGGGCTCTCCCAGAAAGAGGATGGCCAGAACGGCGGCGAAAAGGGGAGACATTCCCACGACAACCGTCGGTCGGCTGACTCCCAAGCGGGCGAATCCCATGTAAAGGGACAGCCTGGCCAGAAAAGGGGAGAACAGGGCGGCGGCCGAGATGGCCAAGACCACCTTCAAGGTCAATGGCGGAAACGGCCGGGTCAAGCTGATGAGCCAGAGGATGAGACCGCTGGCTCCAGAGGTGAACCAGGCGGCAGTCGTGGCGTTGGAGTAAGGGAGCCCCCGGCTGACCAGGACTTGACCGACGGAGAAGGAGAGCGCCGCCATCAGCGCCCAATAGATCGGCAAGGCGATTGGCCCTCCCTGATTTTCGTCCCGAATGGAGGGTATCCGGCCGGGGCAGACGAATCAAAAACCCGCGTGTGATTCGAACGCCGGGCTCCTGGAAGACGGAAATTCGAGCCGGGTCTCCATCCGGTTCAGCCTCAGAGAGAGCGACCGAAGACCCCAGCATATGCCCGCAAGGGCGTCCCACCCGGAAGAATGGCCCCGCCTTGAGAGCCCCAGGACGGCCCGGGCGAGAAACGCCGCTCCTTCAGGACGAGGTTCGCCCAGGACCAGATTCAAGAGGTTGTGAATGGATTCCGAGGAGGCGCCGGCCACTGCGCAGCGCAGCAGGGCCTCGCTGATAAGGGACGTTTTTCCGGCGGCCAGCGCCCGGACTTCGGCGGCCGCACGGTCCAACTCCCGACGGCTGAACCCCCATCCTTCCGCGCTCCGAAGCGACGTCAGCCACCCGCCCAGGAGATCATCCCCGGCCGGCGTCAGCCCCGGCCCTAGGCCCACCAGACCCTTCGCCCCTTTCCGGAGGAGGGCGGCATCACCCTTATCCAGTCCCTCCGAGAAGTGCCGGACGTAGGGGAGCGCGCGCGCCGCCAGGGGGGGGAGGGAGGCCGTCGCCCTCCCGGAAAGCGCCGGACGGGCGAGGCTTCCGAGCCCCGGAGGGTTTTCGTAGGATTTAACGACGTTGGCAAGGGTCTTAAGCCGGCCGTCGAACGCCTTCGCGTCTGTCGCCTGAATGATGGGCCGCGGAGGGGTCCAGGATTTCGCGCCTGCCAGGAGAATTCTCAACGGGCCGAGTCTCAGCGCCCCGCCGTCTTTTCCAAATGCCCCCCCCTTTTGCACGCCCAATTTTTCAAAGTTCGTCCCCGCGGGCAGGTCCACCAACAGGTTCAGGGGGGCGCGGCCGATCTCGGGATGACCGAAACAGAAGAGGAGGTCCGGGCCGAGTCCCGCGTAGCAGGATCGGTCAAAAACGGCCAGGACGCGGGGTTTCGCATCCGGCGTTGCGCTTTCCGCGATGACGGATAGCCTATCCAGCGCCCTCTCGGTCCAGGGCGTGACCGTCAGGGCTCTGACCCATTGAGTAGCGGCGATGTGCGGGCCTCCCGGGGTTGTTGTGGGTTGCGGCCTGAGCGCATTTTGTTTGGACGGAGCGAGGCTGTCAATGGGCGGTTCCGTCGCCGAAATGCCACCCGCATGGAGCAAAGAGATGAAAGGCGGGAGCAGGACTGCCGAAATCCCACAGGATGTCTTCGGGCGGCTGGTGGGTCAACCTCGGGGCGATAAACGAGGGGCTTGATCTGCCCTCGGGTCGAGCCGGAGATTGTTAAAGCCAAAACTTGAAGAACAAAGCCATCTATTTATAACATATGCCTTTAACCTATCTAGGAATTGCGCTCTTTCTCGTAATTAAAGCGTCAGTCGCGCAGTCACGTCTTCCACGCGAAAGCCTGCCGAGACATATGGGGGTAGGCTTATCCGCGACCTGGAAAAATCGCAGGTCGTGAAGCAATTCGCGTTGCGCCCCCTCGCATGGAACTCCATCTTTGACATTATTCTGCGCAGTCAGGTTGGAATGGTCCACACGATGACGGAAGCCTCTGCTTTCAAGACTTGATTCCTGTATATCTCCTTGAATGTTGGGGGATTCGGATTACATATATTGTTCTTGGGCACGTTCTTTTCGGAGGGGCAGGGTGGCAAGGCGGGCCAAGGCGTGGGAAGAGCGGTTAGCGGAGGTGGACGCGGCCCTGCTTGAGCTGTTAGAACGGCGGGCGGAAATCGTTCGCTGTGCACCGAAGGAGGAGCTGCCGCGCGATCTGTGCAAGCTAGGGCGGCGGGTGGTCTCGCGGCATCGAGGGGGCTTCCCCAAGGGGGCGGTCGCGAAAGTCTTTGAGGAGATCGGCCGGGGGCTGGCCTCGCTGGCAGAGGAGCGGGTGGTGGCCTTCCTAGGGCCGGAAGGAACGTTTACCCATGAGGCCGCGCTGGCGGAGTTCGGTGATTCCTGGAAGCTGATGCCTTGCGGCGGCCTGGAGGATATCTTCCACCGGGTGGAGGTCGGCGAAGCGGCGACCGGCGTGGTGCCTGCTGAAAACACGATAGAAGGGGCCGTCGGCCACACCCTGGACCTTCTGTTGGGGACCTCGCTGCGAATCGTCGGTGAGGTCGAGATTCCTATCGATCACCACCTGTTGTCCCGGGCGGGGTCTTTGGAGGAAGTGAAAGAGGTTTTCTCCCATCCGCAGGCATTGGGTCAGTGCCGCCAATGGTTGGCCGCTCATCTTCCCAAGGTGACGATGCGTGAAACTTCGAGCACGGCCGAGGCAGCCGCTCGGGCCCGCCGTGTCAAACACGCCGCGGCGATAGCCTCCCGCTGGGCGGCGAGAAGGTACGCTCTGTCGGTGCTGGCCTCAAAGATCGATGCAGCTTCGGGGGTGGGACAAAACATCACGCGGTTTCTCGTCCTGGGGCGGGAGCCGGTGGCCCGGACGGGCCGGGACAAGACGTCCATCGCCTTCTCCGTGCGACATGAGGTCGGCGCGTTGGTCGGAATGCTCCAGCCGTTCTCCAGGCACGGCATTAGCTTGATGAAAATCGAGTCCCGCCCCTCCCGGGAGAAACCCTGGGAGTACACGTTCTTCGTGGACCTTGAGGGTCACATCGGCGATCTCCAGGTCAAACGGGCGGTGCGCGAGGTGGAAGAATCTTCTCGTTTTCTGAAGCAACTGGGTTCTTATCCAAGGGCCGCACAGTGAATCTCCCCCCTCCCGCGGCGAGGACCAAGAACATCCTCTTTTACGATGCCGGAAAGCCCATCGAGGAAGTCGAGCGGGAACTGGGCATCTCGGGGTCTGTCAAGATAGCCTCCAACGAAAACCCCCTCGGCCCCTCTCCGCGGGCCGTGGAGATCTTGAAAGACGCCCTGAACAGTCTGAACCGATATCCCGACGGGAGCGGCTACTACCTCAAGCGCGCCTTGGCGGAGCGGTTCGGCCTGACGCCGGCTCACTTCACGCTGGGAAACGGCACCAACGAAGTGTTGGAGAACATCGGCAAGGCGTTTCTGGATCCGGGGGACGAGGCCATCATGGGGGACGCCGCCTTCATCGTGTTCCACATCGTCGCCCAGCTTTGTCAGACGGAACGCGTAGTGGTCCCCCTGAAGGATTACGTTCACAACCTGGAGGAGATGGCTGAGCGGATCACTCCGCGCACGAAGATGGTCTTTGTGGCGAATCCCAATAACCCGACGGGCACCGCCGTGGGAACGGAGCGGCTCAGAGCCTTCTTGGATAAGGTCCCATCCCGGGTGATCGTGGTCCTGGACGAGGCCTACGCCCACTACCCGACGATGCCCGACTACCCGGACGGGTTCGAGATGCTTCGGGATTATCCGAATCTTTTCGTCCTGAGGACCTTTTCCAAGGTCTATGGGTTAGCGGGGATTCGCGTGGGCTTCGGAGCGGGTCACCCCGATTGCATCAAGAACGTCGAAAAACTCAGGGAGCCTTTTAACGTCAACAGCCTGGCCCTGGCCGCCGCCCTGGCGGCGCTGGATGACAAAGAGCACGTGGAAAAATCCAGGCGGCTCAACGCCGAAGGCAAGGCGTTTCTTTCTGGGCGCCTCAAAGAGTTGGGGGTCCCTTACGTCCCGAGCGAGGCCAACTTTCTCCTGGTCGAGGTGGGCGACGGGGTTGAGGTCTTCGAGAAGCTCTTGCGGGGGGGCGTTATCGTCCGGCCCGTCAAAGGGTATGGATTGCCCTCCCACATCCGGGTCACCGTCGGCCTGCCCGAGGAAAACGAGCGATTCATCGAGGCCCTGTCCCGCGTCCTTGGGCGCTGAGCGTTCTCACCCGTCCGCAAATGCCAGAAACGAGTCAATCTGCAACGCCCCGACGTTACGAACGCCTTGCCTTGCTCGGGGTCGGCCTGATCGGGGGCTGCTTCGCCCGGGACCTCCGGGCGCTCGGGTTGGTCGGCGAAATCGTGGGTTGCAGCCGGACGGAAAAAACCCTTTTGAGGGCCCGAGAGGTTGGGGTGATCGACCGAGGGGAGGCCGAGCCGGAAACGGCCGTCCAGGAGGCGGACCTGGTGGTCGTGGCCGTGCCCATGGGCGTGGCCTCGGAGGTCACCCTGCGAATCCTACCCCATTGCCAACCGGGGGCGCTCGTGACGGACGTGGGAAGCGTCAAGGGCCGGTATGTGCGAACCGTCGAGGGTCGCGTTGCCGAAGGCGTGCTGTTCGTGGGTGGACATCCCATTGCGGGAACAGAACACTCCGGGGTGGACGCCTCTTTCGAGGGTCTATTTCGAAACGCCCGATGCGTTCTCACGCCGACCGAGCGCACCCCCGCCGAAGCCGTCGAGTCGTGCAGGCTCCTCTGGGAATCTCTCGGGGCACGGGTCATTCTCCTGGAACCCGAGCGGCACGACGAAATCCTGGGGGCCGTCAGCCACCTCCCGCACGTGCTCGCCTACGCTTCCCTGGAAGCCCTGCCGGATGACGTCCTGGGTGAATTCGCTGGTGGGGGCTTCCGGGATTTCTCGCGAATTGCGTCGAGCGACCCGGTCATGTGGCGGGACATTTGCCTCTCGAACCGAGAGGCGATCCTTCACTGGATCTCCCGGTACGAGGAAGCCCTGGCGGATGTGAAAGGGATGATCGAGCGGGATGACGGAGAGGGACTTCGAGATGCCTTCCGCCGAGCCAAGGAGAGAAGGGACGCCCTCGTCGTGCCGCAGGGCGCCCCTCGGCTGCCTTCTTCGGAGCCGAGCCGGTCCGGTCGCCGGCTCGGAACCACACCCACGGACCGTCCGGACTGATGCAAGAGGACGTGCCCGTTGTCGCGGTTGACGGTCCGGCCGGCGCCGGGAAAAGCACGGCCTGCCGGGGCCTGGCGCTCCGCTTGGGTTATCGGTATTACGACACCGGCGCCCTTTACCGGGCCCTGGCTTGGATTGCCCGGGACTCGGGTGTGGGCTGGGAAGGCCCGGAGGAGGACTTGGCGGTCCTGTGCGGCCAGCTGGTTTTGGAATTTCGCCGGGGGAACGAGTCGCAGGGCGATTGGCGGGTTCTGGTCAACGGCAGGGACCTCACCGAGGAGCTGAGAGGCGAGCCGGTCGGGCGGGGGGCGTCCATTGTCTCGGCCCGACCTGCCGTCCGAGAAGCGTTGTTGGACCTCCAGCGCCGCCAGGCGGTCCCGCCGGGACTGGTCATGGAAGGCCGCGACGTGGGAACGGTGGTGTTTCCGAACGCCCGAGTGAAGTTCTTTGTGACCGCCGATCCTGGAGAGCGGGCGAGGCGCCGGTGGCGTGAAATGCAGCGCCTGGGACAGTCGGAAGACCTGCAATCGGTGGAGCACGGAATCCGCACCCGGGACGAGCGGGATCAGACTCGCCCGGCGTCTCCCCTGATTCCGGCCGAAGATGCCTGGGTGATTGACACGACGGATTTGAAGGTTGACGAAGTGGTTGATAATATGTTACATGTAACGCTTCGACGTCTATCGGCCCGGTTGTGAGACCGTTCGAAGGGTTCCCCTCGAAAGGGGATTCCCCGCTGGAGGCGGCTCCCTCACGCGCTCCGGCAGTCGGCAACCGAGCGAACGTGTTCCCGGGGGAAGAGAATGGGCATGACAGAGGACTTTGAAAAATCCCTTTCGGAGGCGGCGGGAGAGGAAGAGGTGTCTGCAGGGCCCTTCACCTCGGAGACCCCTTCGGTTTCCCCCACGAGCGAGACCCCGACGCCCGGCGCCCCGCCCACCGAATCCGCGGATTCTCAGAGCGCTGCAACGGCAGTGATCCCGGAGGATCTGGAATCTGTGGATGTCGAGACCATGGGGAAAATCTACGAGGAATCCCTGCAAAGCATCAAGGAGGGCCAGGTCATCAAGGGAACGGTCGTCAGGATCGACCGTGACCATGTGGTGGTCGATGTCGGTTACAAGTCCGAAGGTGAAATTTCCTTGGATGAGTTCCCCGAAAGCGGACGCAGTCTAAAAGTGGGGGACGAGGTGGACGTGTTCCTGGAGACGAAAGAGGACGCCGAGGGGCGAATCGGCCTATCCAAGGAAAAAGCCAATCGAATCAAAGTCTGGGACAAGATCAGCGAGGCCTACGAGAAAGAGGAGACGGTCAAAGGGACCGTCATTGCCCGGATCAAAGGGGGCCTGACTGTGGACGTAGGCGTGCGGGCTTTCCTGCCGGGCTCGCAGGTGGACCTGCGTCCCGCTCGCAACCTGGATCAATACATCGGCCAGATGCTCGAGATGCGGATCATCAAGATGAACCGCAACCGGGGCAACATCGTTCTCTCCCGGCGGGTGCTTCTCGAAGCCGAGCGGGCCATGTTGAAATCGAAGACGCTCGAGACCCTTCAGGAGGGGCAGATGGTCGAGGGCGTGGTGAAGAACATCACCGACTACGGCGCCTTCATCGATCTGGGAGGGTTGGATGGCCTGCTCCACATCACCGATATGTCCTGGGGCCGCGTGGGACACCCCTCCGAGTTGTTCAAGATTGGCGACACCGTAAAGGTCGTGGTCCTGAAGTTCGACCGGGAAAAGGAGCGGGTCAGCCTCGGCCACAAACAGATCACCCACGACCCTTGGGAGGATGTGGACGTCAAGTATCCAACGGGGACGCGCATCCCGGGCCGGGTGGTCAGCATCACCGACTACGGCGCTTTCGTCGAGCTGGTGGAGGGCGTGGAAGGACTCGTCCACGTCTCGGAAATGACATGGTCGCGCCGGATGCGCCATCCCTCGAAGATCGTTTCCGTCGGGGATACGGTGGAGGCCGTCGTCCTGAATGTCGATAAGGAAAACAAACGGATCTCCCTGGGCATGAAGCAGACGGAGGAAAATCCCTGGCTCAAGATCCAGGAACGTTACCCCGTCGGCGCCACCGTGAAGGGCCGGGTCCGCAACATGACGGATTTCGGGGCCTTCTTGGCGCTGGATGAGGGCATCGACGGTCTGATTCACATCTCCGACATGTCCTGGACGCAGCGGATCAAACACCCTTCTGACATCCTGAAAAAGGGACAGGTGGTGGAATCCGTTGTTTTGAACATCGACGTGGAAAACGAGCGCCTCTCCCTCGGCCTCAAGCAGGCGGGAGAAAATCCCTGGGACAATATCGAGGAGCTTCACCACGTCGGCGAGGAGATCAGCGCCAGCATTGTCAAGGTCGTGAACTTTGGCGCCTTTGCCTCCCTCGAAGACGGGCTGGAGGGGTTGATTCACGTCTCCGAGTTGGCGGCGGAGAAAGTCGAGCGCCCCGAAGACATCGTGGCCGTCGGCGAGGACTACAAGGTCAAGATCATCAAGATCGACCCAGAGGAACGCAAACTCGGCCTCAGCCTGAAGGCGTACATCGCCGAGCACGGCGAACCTGAGGAATGGAAGGAGCGCAGGGCCCGCCGTCTGGAAGCCGCGGCCGGCGGAGAGCCTGGCCCAGAAGAACCGGAAACGGAGTTACCCGGGGAGCCTGAAGTGAGTTCGGCCGAAGAGGCCGAAGAGTCAGACGTGAGCCTTGAATCAACTCCTGAGGACGCAGGTTTGTCCGAAGAGGACTCCGGCGAGAAAACCGAACCGTAGGCAGCCGGTCGTCCGGGAAAAACCGCCGCATGGCAGAGCTAACCTACAAGGGAAAGCGGAGGCGTTGGGGCCGCAGATGGGTCTGGGGCCTGGTGGCGTTGTTGCTGGCCGTGGGCCTGTTGGATTACCTCATCGCGGGAAGGATGATCGGCGGGCTCTCCCAGAGGGTGGCGCTCCTGCGGGTCGAAGGACCGATCTTGGGCGCAGAGAAGACGGTCCGGCGAATCGAACGTTACGGAGAGGACCCATCGATTCGGGCGTTGGTGATCCTCGTGAACAGCCCCGGCGGCGGGGTGGCCGCTTCTCAGGAAATCTACCATGCCCTTCTTCGGTTCCGGGAGAAGGGGAAAGCCATCGTGACCTCGATGGAAAGCGTGGCTGCCTCGGGGGGATACTATGTCGCCCTGGCCTCTGACAAGATTTTCGCCAACGCCGGGACGATCACCGGGAGCATCGGGGTCGTCCTCCAAGTGGGCAACGTCGAGGGCCTGCTGAAGAAGGTAGGCCTGAAGTTCGAGGTGGTGAAAAGCGGCCTTCATAAAGATATCGGCTCTCCTCTCCGTCCGATGTCCCCTGAGGACCGGGCGATCTTCCAAGCGCTGGTTCGCGATGCGTACGAGCAGTTCGTTCGCGTGGTGGCGCAGGGACGAAGCATGCCCTTGGAGGAAGTGCGAAAGCTGGCCGACGGCAGGGTTTTTTCGGGGGAGCGGGCCAAGGCCATGGGCTTGATCGACCAGGTTGGGACGTTGCACGACGCGATTGGCGAGGCGGGGAGACTGGCCGGCATTGCGGGGCGTCCCAAGCTCTATGAAGAACGCCGGTTTCGGGGTTGGATAGAACGCATCTTGAGGGGCCTTTGGCCGGGAAGCTGGATGGGGGAAAGAATACCCGTGGCGGGAGGCCTTCAATATCTGTGGACTTATTAGCCGCGGGAGGAGCCCGCAGGTTTAGGTGAGTCGGGCAAGGGTGAAGAAATCGGTGCGGGTTAGCAGGGGCAGTCGGGAGGTAATTCGGTATGACAAAGGCGGAATTAGTTGAAAAGGTCTCTGAGCAGATCCACTTGACCAAGAAGGAAACGGAAAGGGTCGTCAACATCGTCTTCGGTTGCGTTGTTGATGCGCTCCGCCAGGACGACAAGGTGGAGCTGAGGGGATTCGGCAGCTTTCGCGTCAGGCACCGGGAACCCCGCAACGGGCGAAATCCCAAGAGCGGAACCACAGTCCAGATCCCGGCCAAGAAAGTGCCGTTCTTCAAGGCCGGCAAGGAGCTCCGGGAATTGGTGAACGTGGTTCCAGAATCCTTTTCCCGAGACTCGGCCGGCGTCCCACAATAAGGGGGCCGGATCTCCCCGGGCTGATTTGGACAGACGGTCGACTGGTTCTGTCTGGCCTTCCGGATTCGCTCCACCAGAGTTTCTCTTTCCGACTGTCGGTTCCGACAGAGCGCCATCTTCTTTTTCCCGAATGGCTCCGATGAGGACGGGGAGGGCCGGATCTTAGGGTTCCCCTCTACCCGAAAAGGGCCCCGCCGCCCGCTTCCTGTCCCGACGAGGGGACAGGCAGCCCGTACGTAGCGGATCTTGAGGACTTGGGTTCATGGATCGCAACAGCGGAAAGGCCGGGCTTCAAGTCGTCCGGGGCGACATCACGGAGGTGGAGGCCGACGCCCTTGTCAACGCCCCGGCGTTCGCAGCCTTCGACGCCGTCCTCAAAGGTCCGGGCGGTTGAGCCCGCCGAGGTTTTTAATTCATGGCTCGAGTATCGGACATTCCGGTCGTCGCCCTCTTGGGGGCCACCGCATCGGGAAAATACGCACTGGCCCTCGCCTTGGCGGAGCAGATCCCTGTGGAGATCGTCTCCGTGGACTCGATGAAGGTCTACCGTGGAATGGACATCGGGACGGCCAAGCCGAAGATAGAGCAACGCCGGCGTCTCCCCCACCACATGATGGACCTGACGGACCCCGACGAACCCTACACGGCCGCCCGGTTCGGCCGCGAAGCCAGAGAGGTCATCCGGACTATCTGGGAGCGCGGAAAGATCCCTCTCCTTGTGGGCGGGAGCGGACTCTACCTGCGGGCCGTCCTCGGTTGGATCTTCCCGGGCCCCGGCGCCGACCCTCCCTTGCGGGAGCACCTTCACCAGCAAGCCCGGGCGGGCGGGCTCGAAGCCCTTCACCGCCGCCTGTCCCGGGTAGACCCCGAGACGGCTGCGGCCGTGGGCGCGAGGGATGTGAAACGGATCGTTCGGGCCTTGGAGGCTTACGAGAAAACGGGGGTACCCATCTCCCGCCTTCGCGCGGAACACGCCCGAAAGGGAGCCCTCTTTCGAGACCCCCTCCTTCTGTGCCTGCGCTGGGACCGGAAGGCGCTTTACAACCAGACCGACCGGCGGGTGGTTTCCATGATCGACGAAGGCTGGGTCGAGGAGGCTCGGCGGTTGCGCGAGAAGAACTACTCCCCCGAGCTTCCAGCCCTGCGGGCCCTCGGTTATGTCACGTTGTGGGCCCATCTGGACGGAGAGATGGACCTGGAAATGGCCGTTGACGCCATCCAGCGCGAGACGCGGCGGTTTGCAAGGCGCCAGATGATATGGTTCCGGGGCATGCCGGGTATCACTTGGGTGGACGTTCCGGGGCCCGGCGGGCAGGGGTGCGTGGGTGCGGTCCTGGCGCGCATCGAGGCGTATCTGGAAGCGCGTGGTGGAATAGCAATCCCCTCAGTGATTTCCACCGTATCTGTTAAAGGACAATCTAGGGATTTTTGAGCTTTCCGGAGAAGGGAGGTATGCACCTGGTCCTGGTGGGGTCGAAAGCCTGCGGGAAGTCCACGGTCGGACGGATCGTGGCCCGGTCGCTGGGAGTCCCCTTTGAAGATACCGACGGCGTCTTGGAAGCCATTCACACGGAGCGGACTGGAGAGCGAAAACCGTTCCGAGAAATCTACCGGGAAACCGGGGAGGCTTACTTCCGGGAGTTGGAAGAGGAGGCCGTGAGGCGCTGTCTCAGGGCTGGCGGCCGGGTCGTGGCCTTGGGCGGCGGGCTGCCCGTGCGCGTACCGATTGGGGAGGCCTTGCAGAGGAATTTTGTCGTCTACCTGGAGGCGTCAGACGATGTCCTGTGGGCCCGCATGAGCAGGGACGGGCTCCCCGTCTACCTGGACCCCGCCGACCCGCGAGCGGATTTCGAGAGGGTCCTCGCCGAGCGCAGACCTGTTTACGAACGGATCGCCGACCTTCGGCTGGACGCCGACCGGGGCCCGGAGGTCATCGCGGCGGAGATCGTCTCTCACTGGAAGGCCCGTGTCCGGGAAGCGAAACGGAGAAGGACGGTCGGCTAGGCTGGGCGAATGGCCGGGAGACCTGATTGAGCGGAAGCACGTTCGGGACGAGGTATCGAGTGACGACGTGGGGTGAGTCCCACGGTGTCGCCCTGGGCGCGGTGGTGGATGGCTGCCCGCCGGGGATGGAGCTGTGCGAGGCGGACATCCAGCCCGACCTCGACCTTCGCCGTCCGGGGCAAAGCCGCGTCACCACCCAAAGGAAAGAAAGCGACCGGGTGGAGATCCTTTCGGGACTGTTCGAAGGGAGGACCACCGGGACGCCCATCTCGATGATATTCCGCAACGAGGATGCGGACCCCTCGAAATACGATGAAATCCGGGACCTCTTTCGTCCCGGCCACGCCGATTACACGTATCTGGCCAAGTACGGCCTGCGGGACCACCGGGGCGGCGGACGGGCCAGCGCCCGCGAGACGGCCGCGAGGGTGGCGGCCGGGGCCATCGCCCGCAAATTCTTGGCGATGCAGGGAATCCGAACTGTGGCCTTCATCCGCCAGATCGGGCAGGTCGCCTGGGAGCCTCCGGAGGAGACCGAGAGCATCGACCGGGAAGACGTCTACAAGAGTATCGTGCGGTGCCCGGACGCAGAGATTGCGGACCGGATGATCGCGGCCGTTGACACCGCACGTCGGGGGGGGGATTCCCTCGGGGGGATCGTGGAGGTCCGCGCGGCGGGGGTCCCGCCGGGACTCGGAGAGCCGACCTTCGACAAACTGGACGCCGACCTGGCGAAAGCCATGATGAGCATCCACGCCGTCAAGGGCGTGGAGATCGGCTCCGGGTTCCGATGCGCCTCCATGACGGGTTTCGAGCACAACGACGCATTGTTCAGTGACGGGGGCAAGGTGGAATTCCGCTCCAACTGGTCTGGCGGCGTCTTGGGGGGGATCTCGACCGGACAGGACATCGTGGTCCGCTTGGGCGTCAAACCGGCTTCTTCCATCCTGAGAGAGCAGGAGACGGTGGACATCCATTTGCAGTCTCGGACGATTCGGGTCGAAGGGCGGCACGACCCGTGCGTATGCCCGCGGGCGGTGGTGGTCGCGGAGGCGATGCTCTGCATCGCATTGATGGACCATTGGCTGCGCCGCTTCGGGGAACGAGGCCGGGTTGAGGGCGAATCGTAAGGGCGATCGGCCGGCGGTTTGCCCTCAAAGGGTCCCGGCGGAAAGAGGCCGAAGGAAGGTGAGAGCGCCTGCAAAAGAAGGGAGCGGCCGGGAATGAGGATGGAGGTGGAAAAATCTAATCTCCTGGGGGCCGTGTCCATACCGCCCAGCAAGTCCCACACCATCCGCGCCGTGGCCATGGCCTCGCTGGCGGACGGCACTTCTGAAATCTTGAGCCCCCTGGATTCGGAGGACACCAAGGCGGCCGTCCGTTTTTACCGGGCCCTGGGGGCCAAGATCCACGTGGAGCCCAGTCGCTGGATCGTGGAGGGAGCCGGGGAGTGGCTGGTGGCCCCGGAAAACGTGATCGACGTGGGGAATTCGGGGACCACGTGCAGAATCGGAATGGGCTCGGCGGCCATGTGCCGGGGTTACTCCGTCATCACCGGAGACGAGCAGACGCGCAGGCGTCCGATGGAATCCCTTCTCAACGCCTTGAATGACTTGGGCGCCGAGGCCTTCTCCACGCGGGGGGACGGCCACCTGCCGGTGGTCATCGGCGGCCGCCTGAAGGGGGGAGAGGCCTCGGTGGAGGGGATCACCTCCCAGTTCCTGACCAGCCTGTTGATCAACTGCCCCCTGGCCCCGGACGACACCATCGTCCACGTCTCCGGCCTGCGGGAAAGGCCCTACGTGGACATGACCCTGCGCTGGCTGGAGAAGCAGGAGGTCATGCCGCAGAACGACGACTACGAGCGGTTCACAATCCCGGGCGGCCGGGCCTATTTGCCCTTTACCGATGTGGTCCCGGCGGATTTCTCCTCGGCCACCTTTTTCCTTTGCGCGGCGGCCATCACGAACTCAAGGGTCATGCTTCACGGGTTGGACATGGAAGACCCCCAGGGGGACAAGGAGGTCGTGAACTACCTGGCGGAGATGGGCGCGGACGTGGAGGTCACCCCAGGCGGCGTCCGCGTCCGGGGCGCGGACCTTCGGGGCATCGAGCTCGACCTGGAGGATACGCCCGACGCCTTACCCGCCCTTGCGGTGGTCGGATGTTTTGCCTGGGGAGAGACCATTCTCCGCAACGTCCCCCAAGCCCGCATCAAAGAGACCGACCGCATTTCCCTCATGGCGAAAAACCTTCGCCTCATGGGCGCCCAAATCGAAGAGCTGCCCGACGGCCTGTTCATCCGCCCCAGCGTTCTCCGGGGTGCGACCGTGGACGGCGCGGGGGATCACAGAGTCGTCATGGCCCTGGCGGTCGCGGGTCTTCGGGCTCAGGGGACAACGTGCATTACGGGCGCCGAGGCCATCAACGTCACCTTTCCCACCTTCCCCGACCTGATGAACGAGCTGGGCGCCAGGGTTCGCCTCGTCCCGGGTTGATCTCCCGCTCCTTTATGAAAGGCCGTTTTTGTTTTCTGCGGGGGGCGCTTTTTGGGCACTGGCGGGCAAGCCGCCAGTGGCACCCAGGCGTTGCGGTGGGGGGGCTGAAGCCCCCGCGCTACAAGGCAAGAAAATC
>JBHIBA010000076.1:0-16111 GCA_046758845.1 Nitrospinota bacterium | reverse complement strand
TCCCCCTGGACCCCCTGAAAAACTTTTATTCGGGCGGGTACGGAGACCCGCCCCTACGGAATGCATATCGAGAGCGTAAGCGGGCGTAGGGGCCGGTCTCCGGACCGGCCCGTTCTATTTTCGGCAGAACTGGCTCATTGGCCGGATGCTGCGGCTGCCGAAGGCAGACGGGCATCCGGACAAAGGATCAAGCTAACGGCAGGCGACAAACAATCAGCCCAGCCAAATCCACATCCAACCCAAAGCAGGCCGAGCCTGCGGCTCGGCCGTCAAAAGTTTTGCGGGGGGTGCGGGGGGCTGGCTTTTAAAAAGGCCCCCCAGAATCCCTGATTGCCCCTGGAAAGTGTCCCCCGCGATCTGTCCCTCGCTCTTACCGGAAGGTCTCGACCCCGAGCTGGAGGACGTGCAGGGTGTCTTCCTCCTCATGGCCCTTGCGAACCCCGTGAACGTCCAGGACCGGGACGACACCGGCGTCGAGGTGCTCGCCGATCCGCTTCTGGACGACGTCATCGCGGTAACCGAGGCCGAAGGTCTCAACGAAACGGTCCTCGGCCGAGGCGGCGGCCTCCTCCCGGCGGCCTTCCCACCACAGGTCACGGATGCGCTGCCGAAGCTCCCCCCATTCCGTATGGCCGACGAACCAGTCGAAGGTCTCCGAGGCCAGGTGCCAGCAGATCGCCTTGCGCAGGTTGGTCGGACCGTCTCCTCTGCCGACCCCGACCGGCTGGTTGGCCAGGACGTGAACCTCCGACGGGTCCCGCCCCGTCCGCTTCGCTCCGATGGCGATGTTCTTCTTGACGTCCTCGAGGGCCTCCAGGGGGAAATGGGTCATGATGACGCCGTCGGCCATCTCGCCGGCCAGCTGGAGCATTTTTGGATTGATGGCGCTGATGTAAATGGGAACCTCCCGATTCTCGACGCCGAGCCGAAGCCGAAAATCGCGCTGAATGTTGAAAATCTTGCCCTGATACGTGAGGCGCTCGCCGCGCACCAGCCGGCGGATGATTTCCAGCGTCTCCCGGCACCGTGCCACGGGCTTCTCGAAGGGGATGCCGTGGCCGTGGGTGATGATCTGCGTGCCGCCGGGACCGATCCCCAGAATGAACCGTCCCCCCGAGACCTCGTCCAGCGTAAAGGCGCCCATGGCCAGAAGCGTGGGCGTATGGGTGAAGTAGCTGACGATGTTGGTGCCGACATTGATCTTCGATGAGCCCAGGGTCATGAGGGTGGCCTGGGCGAAGGCGTCGCGGTCGTTGGTCTCGATGTTCCAGGCCCGGTCGTACCCCATCTCCTCCGCCTTCCGCGTCACCTCCGAGAAGTAGTTCTTCAGACCCGCCGGCTGCCGGGGGACTCTCGGGGTGACAATGTAAACGTCGGGCTTGCTGTAACGGGCATCTTGGCTCATGGCGCCGGTCTCCTTAAGGGTTCTCGCCAGGGCAAAGGGCCGCACAAATGCCGCATCCACCGCCCGGCTCAGCGAGTATTTTCCATCGGCTCAGATGACTTTCTCGGCGTTAGGAAGGGAGGCTGCCGCTTAGCCATCCCGAAAGCCCTCCGGGCATTATGGGGTCAATTATGGGGTCACAACCCTGCCCGATCTACGAAGTATCCTCCAGCCCAATGGCGGAATCCAGAGAACCCCGCCCCGGTCCCGCCAGGAGGAGAGCCAGGCACCCTCCCAGAACGACCATCGGGTATGCATATCCTCTGGGGAGGAAATACCCCGCCGGAAGATGCACCACCAGGATCGCCACGATCATATCGATGGAGAGGGCCGCGGCGGCGTACCGCGTCAGGATGCCCAGGAGAATGGCGATCCCCCCGAGGAACTCAACCAGCGGGACAACCACCGCCCAGAATTCAGCCCCCGGGATACCCCGGCTGGCGAAGGATGTCCCGACTCTGTCGAAACCGAAGACGAACAGCTTTCGCCCTCCGGCGATGAGAAACGTAATTCCCACGACGATTCGGACGGGGAGAAGCGCCCAGGGGGCGGCGCGGCTGAGTAGCCTGTTCAGCATGGGTAGAAGCTCCTGGCAAGTCTAGGGCGTGCCCGAAGAGCCGGCTCAATCACAAAAAAGGCGCGGCCCCAAGGCCGCGCCCCCTCTTGCGGTGGCCGAAGCCGACCCCTTACTCTCGCGCGCCCGTCTTCTCCTCCTTGCCGACGTGATCCCACGCCGGGAGGAACTCCAGCGTGGAGAAGAAGGAGTGAAAGCCCAGGTTGAAGGCCACGAAGACGCCGAGCTCCATGATCTCTTCGTTGGTGTAGTGCTTGCGAAGCTCGTCGTAGAAATCCCCGCGGATCTTCGACGGGTCGAGCTGCATCTGCTCCGCGTAGCGAAGCGCGATCCTCTCGGCCTCGGTGAACCGGTCGCCGCTCTCAGAATCCTCGGCCGCGTCCAGGTCCTCTTCCGTCAACCCCATCTGCTTCGCCGAAGCAGACCGGACGTTCTTTCAGTACGAACAGTCCACGTACCGGGACATCATGACCCGGATGACCTCCTTGAGCTTGTGGTCCACCTTCCCTCCATTGAAGGACTCGACCCAGACCTTGTAGAACCCCTTGGCCAGCTCCGGCGCGTGGCCCATCATCCGGAAGTAGTTCGGGTCGGGAGCCCCTCTCTCCTCGGCCTGGCGGATGAGCCCCCGGAGCTCCTTGTCCTGGATCTCGTCCAGGTTAAGTAGCGGAACGTTCGGCATCTCACAGTTCCTCCAATATCCTGTTACAATTTCGCCGCGAGAGTTTCTACAGCTGAAATGAAGCCTGGATATCTCCTCGTAAGTCTAACACGGAAGAGGGGAATTTTCATTCCGATCGGGGGCGGGCCTTTTTGTTAGAGCCCCTCAATACAGGAAGGGATCAACGATGGCGAAGGAAACCGAGATCGGCGTCCCCGCCGGGGAGGCGAGGGCTTTCGAAGCAAAAGCCGGCCAGTATGTGACCGTCACAAACCTGGAGGGCAAGCAGGTGGGCGATTTTCTCGTTTTCAGTTCCGCCGACCTCAACGAGAAGCTCGGCACCAATCACACGATCGTCCACCTCGGCAAGCTGATCCCGGCCGTGGGGGACCAGATCGTCTCGAACTTAAGGAACCCGATGCTCGAAGTCGTGCGCGACGATTGCGGCCGCCACGACCTTCTCATTGCGGCCTGCGATCCCTGGAGGTACGAAATCTACTACCAGGTGAAGGGTCACAGGAACTGCTCGGACAACTTCCTCGAGGCGATGGACCCTTGGAAACTGAAGCGCCACGAGCTCCCACAGCCCATCAACCTGTTCCAGAATATGGGCTACGCCGACGACGGAAGTGTGGAGTTCCGGGAGTCCCTCGCCAAGCCGGGCGAACGCATCGTCTTCCGCGCGTTGATGGACCTGATGGGGGGCGTCTCCGCCTGCCCGATGGACCTGAATCCCATATCCGGGTTCAAGGTCACGGACCTGGAAGTCCGGGTCTCGGACTCCGAGTGAGGGGTTTGAGGTTTCTGGGGGGCCTTCCATGTCATGCGGGGGGCGCTTTTTGAAAGGCGCCCCCTGGAAAAAACTCCTCAATGCGAGACACCTAAAAGGAGTAGGTCTTCATGTCCTGGGCGATCTCGACCGGGCCGCCGAAGGCTTTGGCCGCAGCAGCCGTCAATTCCGCCTCCTCGGAAGGATTCCCCGCGAGGACGTGAACCAACAGCAGCCTGTCCGCCCCCGCGCGGGCGGCTAAATCCCCGGCCTCCTCGCCCGTTGAATGGCCGGCCAGATTTTCCCCGCCCCGCCGTGTCGCCTCCATGATGAACAGATCCGTTCCGGCCGCCAGACGCTCAAGGGCCGGACAGGGCTCGGTGTCGGATGAATACGTCATCGCCTTCCCCGAACGGCCATCGTCGAACCGGAGGGCTACGACCTCGTGGTCTGAATGGGACACAGGGGTCGTTCGGATGCGGTAGTCTCCTCCGTCAATCAGCAGATGCTCTTCGCTCAGCGGGATCTCCTGGAAGCTCACTTGGAAGCGGAGATTGTCACCGGGCTCGCCGAAGTCATAGGCCCGCCAAAGACGTAAGAGCAGTCCCACGGTTTCTTTCGGCGCACAGATTGCGAGCGGTTCCCTCCGAAGGGGGCGGTAGGTCCTGAGCGAGTGGATGACGGAAGGGAACCCGTATGTGTGGTCCGGGTGGTCGTGGGTGACGACGACCCGGCCAAGTCGCAGGGGGTCGAGGCCCAGGCGCAAGATTTTCCCGATGGGGTTTGCCGAACAATCGACCAGCGTCAGGTCCCCGCCGAAATCCACAACCAAGGACGTATGGTCCCGGTTGGGCATCGGGCGTGCGGAGGAAGTCCCCAGGACGTGGACGCGAGCGGTCATGGCCATCTCGATAGGGGCGGCTCGCCGATAACCCGTCCCCGCACCGGCAGGCCGCTGCAACAAAGCGCGCACCAGGGTAGGAATGTAGCCTGATGGCGGATGGGCCGCAAGTGACTGATGATTCTTTCGCACGCAGTAAGAGATGAGGTCAACTTGGGGGAGCTCGAAAAAGTATTCTCCCTCCGGTCTCCCAAGGTCCCGGTTGGAACTGCCTCTGGCGAAAATTGTCTTGAATAGGCGAATCGGGAATCGTTGTTGTCTTTTGAGTGGGACGGTCTGGAAACGAATAGCATGCGAAAGTAATCAGACAGATTGCCCGGCTACGGGGAAAGGCGCGACGCGCCTTGAAATCTCGTTAAATCTATTTAATCGCAAGGAATTTCAGTGAATGGGGAAGCATGACCGGGCGGGGTCTTCACAGGCTTGCAACGTCCGTCCGCACGGACCGGCCCAAGATGCGAGTGCGGGTCGCGACCCGACGCGAGAATTTATCGAAAATTTTCTCAGATTTCCTCTTGACCCTTCAAGTTGACTTTGATATATTTCTAGCACTCGATTAGAGAGAGTGCTAATTTTTGGTGAATGAGAATATTTTCGGGCGTGATTGGATTTTCGGTTGGTCTCCGGGAGACCGGGGAGTCCGGCATTTCTCCCAAAGGGCGGTGTTTCTCAAAAAGCCTTGATGAACATAGCCCTGAAGTATACCCCTAACCGATTTTGAGGAGAGAGAACACATGAAGGTACGGCCACTCCAAGATCGCATCCTGTTGCGGCCCCTGGAAGAGGAAGAGAAACGCCAAGGCGGGATCATCATTCCCGACACCGCGAAGGAAAAGCCCCAGGAAGGGGAAATCGTGGCGGTCGGCTCCGGGCGAGTCCTCAAGGACGGGGGCAAACAGCCCCTTGAGGTCAAGAAGGGTGACCGGGTCCTTTTCGCCAAATACGCCGGGACGGAAGTCAAGCTGAATGGCGAAGAGCTCCTGATCATGCGAGAGGACGATGTCCTCGGAATCGTGGAATAGCGCCCCTCTCGCCCACAACCCATTTAGGATCCAGGAGAAAGTCTAGATGGCGAAGCAGATTGAGTACGGTGAGGACGCCCGGCACAAGATTGCCGCCGGCGTGGACAAGTTGGCCGATGCGGTCCGTGTGACCCTGGGCCCCAAGGGACGCAACGTCGTCCTGGACAAGAAGTTCGGCTCTCCCACCAGCACCAAGGACGGGGTGACGGTGGCCAAGGAGATCGAGCTGCAAGACCCCTTCGAGAACATGGGCGCGCAGATGGTGAACGAGGTGGCCAGCAAGACCTCCGACGTGGCCGGCGACGGCACCACCACGGCGACCGTCTTGGCCCAGGCCATCTTCCGCGAGGGCATCAAGAACGTCACCGCCGGCGCCAACCCCATGGAGATCAAACGGGGGATCGACAAGGCGGTGGAAGTGGCGGTGGAGGAAATCAAAAAGCTCAGCAAACCCACGAAGGGCAAGACGGAGATCGCCCAGGTGGGGACCATCTCCGCCAACAACGACCCCACCATCGGCGACCTCATCGCCGAGGCCATGGACAAGGTGGGCAAGGACGGCGTCATCACGGTCGAGGAAGCCAAGGGGATGGAGACCTCCTTGGAGATCGTCGAGGGCATGCAGTTCGACCGCGGCTACCTCTCCCCCTACTTCGTGACCAACGCCGAGCGCATGGAGGTCCATGTAGAGGAACCCTACATCCTTCTCCACGAGAAGAAGGTCAGCAACATGAAGGACTTGCTGCCCGTCCTGGAGAAGGTGGCCAAGATGGGCAAGCCCTTCCTGCTGGTCGCTGAGGACGTAGAAGGCGAGGCCCTGGCCACGCTGGTCGTCAACAGGCTGCGCGGGACCCTGCAGGCCTGCGCCGTCAAGGCGCCCGGCTTCGGCGACCGCCGCAAGGCCATGCTGGAGGACATCGCCATCCTCACCGGCGGCCGGGTGATCACCGAGGACCTGGGCATCAAGCTCGAAAGCATCGAGATCAACGACCTGGGCCGGGCCAAGCGGGTCACCGTGGACAAGGACAACACCACCATCGTCGAAGGGGCCGGCAAGTCCTCGGCCATCGAGGGTCGGGTCAAGCAGATCCGCACCCAGATCGAGGATACCACCTCCGACTACGACCGCGAGAAGCTCCAGGAGCGTCTGGCCAAGCTGGTGGGCGGCGTGGCGGTGATCAACGTGGGCGCGGCCACTGAGACCGAGATGAAGGAAAAGAAGGCCCGCGTCGAGGACGCCCTCAACGCGACCCGCGCGGCTGTCGAGGAAGGGATCATCCCCGGCGGCGGGGTGGTGCTCCTGCGGGCCATCCCGGCCATTGAGAAGCTGGAGCAGCAGTTGCAAGGGGACCTGGCTGTTGGCGCGCGGATCGTCAAGCGGGCCCTGGAGGAGCCAGCCCGCCAGATCGCCAACAACGCCGGCGTGGAAGGCTCCATCGTTGTCCAGCGCATCAAGGGCGAAAAGGGCAACCAGGGCTACAACGCCCAGACGGACAGGTACGAAGACCTGGCGAAGGCCGGGATCATCGACCCGACCAAGGTGACGCGTTCGGCGCTGCAGAACGCGTCCAGCATCGCCAGCCTCATGCTCACCACCGAGGCCATCATCACCGACATTCCCGAGAAGGAGAAAGCGCCGCCTATGCCCGGCGCCCCTCCGGGGGGAATGTACTGAGTCAAGCGGCCCATCCGCTGGGTCAGGGCCCGCCCTCTTCTTCCAGGAAGGGGGGCGGGCCCTTTTCTTTTGCTCCACGCTCTTCCCCCGTGACAATAACCCCCGAAGCCGTTCGTTCGGGCTATTGGACCGGAGGTCCGATGTGCGCTATATTTTGTGAATTGAGGGGTTTTGGTTCTAGGACCCATCTGGACCGCAGCGGGGTGGAGGGGTAGATCTGTGCAGCGGATGTCGAGAAGCAGTTTTGCACCGTTTCTTCTGCTCTCGGTCCTGATCCACAGTTTCGGGGCACTGGTCATTGCCCTGCATCCGGCCCTCAGGTCTTTCCCGTCGGGAGGGGACCTTCCGGAACGGGGTCCGATGCGGGTGCGCTTTCATTACGCGATGCCCACTGTAAGCCCGCTCAGCGCATCGGCGACCGCGGACGAAGCAGCCATGCGGGCTTCGACCCCGAAGCCGCCCTCCATCAGCCGGCTTCCGCTAATCCCATCCCCTGCCGGTGGCAACCCGCCTCCCCGTGAGGTTCCCGCGGTCAGGCGAGAGACGGTCAAGCCCGCGTTTAAGGTGGTGGTAGAAACCAAAGTTGAAGAGAAAAGCTCCGTCGAAAGGGAGACCTCCGAGGTCCCGCCCGTCCCGAAGGTGTTGGCGGCGCCCAATTTCTCCCGGAGTCTCCCCACGTTGGCTGCGAGGCGTCCGGGGCCCCTGCCCGGGCTGAAGAGACAGCCGCGGCCTGAAATTTCTCCGGCTGCGGCCGTGAGCGGGGTCAAACCCGTCAAACCGACCGCCAAAAAGGCTCAGAAGCCGGAAGGACTCGGGCTGACAGCTCCGGTTCGCAACGTCTCACTACTGCCCAGGCTGAAGAGACAGCCGCGGCCTGAAATTTCTCCGGCTGCGGCCGTGAGCGGGGTCAAACCCGTCAAACCGACCGCCAAAAAGGCTCAGAAGCCGGAAGAACCCGAGCTGACCGTTTCGGTTCGCGACGTCTCACAACTCGCCCGGCTTGCGCGCGTCGTCCCAGAAGTACGCCAGCCGGTTGTGAAAAAAGCGAGTCCCGTTCGAGAAGCCCGGAAAATCATCGCGTCCGGGCGGGAAGAACCGAGTCAGCCACGCAGGACCGCGGCTCGCTCCCTGGCTCTTGCCCCGCCGCCCGAGCCAATGAGGGAGGAACCGGTGACTCCGCCCGAAACTCTCCTCGGTCCGGTTGCGCCGCAGGACTTCGTTCGGATTCAACAAGAATCCAAGAAACCGCCGGAGAAGCCCCGCGGCCCGACGGAGCTCTTGAGCTCCCTCGACCTCGGCACGAACGGACCGTTTTCCCCCTCCAAACCGGCGCAACCTCGTTCCAGGAAGAGAGCCCGGCTCGCCCCTCTGATGACACAGGACGTTCGTTACCGGGGCTATCGGGACGCCTTATGGAAAATGATTGACGAGCGCCTCTTTTACCCGGATGCCGCCGCCGCAGAGAAGGTGCGCGGGAAGGTGGTCCTCCGGTTCGTGGTAACCCGGGACGGTCAACTGGCCACGCTGGAGCTTGTCCAGAGCTCCGGGTTTCCCCTTTTTGACGAAGAGGCCTTGATGGCCATCCGCAGAGCGGCTCCGTTCCCCAAGTTTCCGCCCACCCTTACAGTGAAACGCCTCGGCATTCGAAGCGAAATACTCTATGAGCCCTAGGGAAACTCCGGCATGGGGGAGGAGTCGAAGGCCGCGGGTTATCAGCTCAGCCCAACGACGGCCGATCTAGCCATCGAGGCCTGGGGAAGAGAGAAAGAGGACATCTTCCGGGAAGCGGGCCGCGGGCTGTTCAGCGTGATGTGCGACGTGCAAACCGTCGAGCCGCGTGAAACTCTTCCCTGCCGGGTGGAAGGCGAGAACGCAGAAGACCTCTTCGTCCGCTGGCTGAACGAGTTGATCTATCTCCATGAGATCCATTGCTTTCTGGCGAGTGACGTGCAAATTGATCGATTGACGGACAGCGAGATCGAAGGCCGGTTGATCGGGGAGGTCGAGGACCGGAAGCGCCACGCCCTGGGCCTGGAAGTCAAAGCCGTCACCTTGCACCGCCTGAAGGTGGCCCAGGGGCCCGGCGGGTGGCGTGCGTACGTCATCGTGGATGTCTGATCGGGGTGGGAAACAGAGCACCGCCGTGAGCGTGCCCATCGTCAAAGTCGATGAGTACCGCTACCAGATCCCCAAGGATTACAAGCCGGGGATGCGGGTTCCGGGCCTCGTCTACGCCAGCGAACGCCTGCTTCGGGACATTCGCCAGGATGAATGTCTGGAGCAGGTCGCCAACGGCGCGACGTTTCCCGGAATCGTGATGGCCTCCATCGCCATGCCGGACATCCACTTCGGTTACGGCCTTCCCATCGGGGGTGTCATCGCCACCGATCCCCAACAGGAGGGGGTCGTCAGCCCCGGGGCAGTGGGGTTCGACATCAATTGCGGCGTGCGCCTGCTGAGGACCAACCTCCACATCGAAGAGGTTCAGGACAAGATCCGGGCCATCGTGACGGCCATGTTCCATCGGATCCCGGCGGGCGTCGGTTCCCGCAGCGACCTCCGCCTCACCGATGCTGACAAGTCCGCCTTGCTCACCCGGGGGGCGAAATGGGCGGTCGAGAAGGGATTCGGCTCCTCGGCCGACTTGCCTCACGTCGAATCCGGGGGGGGACTTCCCGGCGCCGCACCGGAAGAGGTGAGCCACCATGCCTTTGACCGGGGACGCCGGCAGCTCGGCACGCTCGGCTCCGGCAACCACTTCGCCGAGATCCAGGTCGTGAAGGAGATTTTCGACCCCCGGATCGCCGACGCCTACGGTCTGTCCCCCGGCGGGGTGGCGGTGATGATCCACACCGGCTCCCGGGGGTTTGGCCATCAGGTCTGCACCGACTTCCTGGCCATCATGGAGAAGGCCATGGTCCGATACGGGATCCGACTTCCGGACCGCCAGCTCGCCTGCGCCCCCTTGGACTCTCCAGAGGGACGCTCCTACCTGGGGGCCATGCGGTGCGCGGCCAACTTCGCATGGGCCAACCGCCAGTGCATCCGGGGCCAGGTGGAAGACGCCTTCCTCGAGGCTCTCAACATCTCCCCCCGCGAACTGGGCATGATCACCCTCTATGACGTGGCCCACAACATCGTGAAGCTGGAAGAACATTGGGTGGACGGGAAGCGGCGCAGCGTGGCCGTCCACCGCAAGGGGGCCACGCGGGCGTTTCCCCCAGGGCACGAGGAGATCCCGGCCGACTACCGCGACTCCGGCCAACCTGTGCTGATCCCCGGGGACATGGGGCGGCAATCCTTCGTCCTGGCGGGAACGGACGGGGCCATGGGGGAATGCTTCGGCAGCACCTGTCACGGTGCGGGACGCCGCATGAGCCGTCACGCAGCCAAGAAGGCCGCGCGCGGACGCGCCCTTCACCGAGAGATGGAAGACCGGGGGGTCATCGTCATGGCTACGGGCCGGGCCACCGTGGCCGAGGAGATGCCCGAGGCCTACAAAGACGTGGCAGATGTGGTGGACGTGGTGCACGCAGCCGGTATCGCCAAGAAGGTCGCTCGCCTGACGCCTATCGGATGCATCAAGGGCTAGAAAAAGACAACCTGCACCGCAAAACCGACGCCCAAGGAATGATGAAAGAGCGAATCGCCGTAATCGGGGCGGGAAGTTGGGGGACGACGCTCGCCCAGCTCCTGGCTCAACGGGGACACGCGGTCAGCCTCTGGGCCTTTGAACCGGAGGTCCGGGAGGACATCGAGCGGCAAAGGGAAAATCCGGTGTTCCTTCCCGGCGTCCGCTTGAGCGACCGGATCGCCCCGACGAACGATCTGAGGGCCTCAGTGGATGGCGCTGAGGCCATCGTGTCCGCCTCCCCTTCACAGGCCGTCAGAAGGCTCTGGGAACACCTGGCCCCCGCGGTTCCCTCCGGGGCCATCGTCATCAGCGTCACCAAGGGGATTGAGACGGATTCCCTTTGCACGATGACGCAGGTAATCCGGGAAACGGTGGGAGAAGAGAAGGGCCTGCGCCTGAGCGTTCTCTCGGGTCCGACCTTCGCCAAGGAGGTCAGCGCCGGACTTCCGAGCGCCGCCGTTGCCGCCTCGGAGGACTGTGGGGCCGTTCGCTGGATTCAGCTCCTGTTCTCCGGTCCTTCCCTCCGGATTTACACGGGGGAAGATGTATTGGGCGTGGAGCTCGGCGGCGCCCTGAAGAACGTCATCGCCCTGACAGCGGGGATCTCTGACGGCCTGGGTCTCGGGTTCAGCGCTCGCGCGGCCCTGCTCGTCCGGGGGATGGCCGAGATCACCCGCCTCGGCGTGGCCATGGGGGCCGATGCCCGGACCTTCTGGGGGCTGACGGGATTCGGCGACCTCGTCCTCACCAGCACCGGGGAGCTGAGCCGCAACCGGACGGTCGGCCTCCGGCTGGGAAGAGGGGAGAAGCTTCAGGACATCCTGGCGGGAATGAAGATGGTGGCCGAGGGCGTGGAGACCACCAAGGCCGCGAAACGGCTTGGGGAAAGAGAAGGGGTCGAGCTGCCGATCATCGAGCAAACCTACCGCGTCCTGTTCGAGGGGCGCGGTCCCCGGTTGGCCTTGCAAGAGCTGATGAATCGCGAACTCCGCGAAGAGTTCGCATGAGGAAAAGATGAAGCTGTCCCATTGGTCCACCTGCCCGAAACCCTGGTTTTCCGGCCCATTCTGCCCTGAGAATCCTGACTCGACCGGCTCCTTCCCCCGACCTCGGTTGGCTTCCCCCATTGCGGGGGACTCGGGGACCACCTGCTGAACGTGTTCTCCGCCCTCCTGTCCCTGGATGTCAAATCCTTCCGCGTCCTCAACGCCATCGACTGGCCGGAGTGGGTGTCGGCAACGCTTTCCGTGCTGGCGCGCTCGAATCTCTGGGTTGCCCCCATCGCGCTCGCCTTCCTGCTCCTGGCGGTGCTGGGAGGTCAACGGGGAAGGACGTACGTTCTCACGGCCCTGCTGACCCTGGCCCTGACAGAACTCATCGTATCGGCCGCCCTGAAACCGCTTATCGGCCGCCTGAGGCCCTGTCACGCTTTGGAAGGCGTTCGATTGGTCGGCGGATGCACACAGAGCTTCGCTATGCCGTCCGGGCATGCCGCCAACTCCTTCGCCCAGGCGACGGTCCTTGGGTTGTTCTATCGGCCCTCCTTTCTCCTTTCCCTGCCGCCCGTCGCCCTGGTGGCCCTTTCCCGGGTGACCGACGGAAAGCACTACCCCTCGGATGTGATAGTGGGGGTGGTCCTGGGTATCTTCGTCGCCGCCTTCCTCGTCCGCGCGATTCGCCCCAGGCTGGAGGCCGCACAGGAGGGTCTTTCCCGCAGGATTCCCCTGGCCGACAGAGTCTTGAACCTCGAATCGGCGGAGGTCGGCCGGCCCACCTTGGTTTTCTGGACCGTCCTGGCCGCAGCGACGGCGATCAGGTTGTGGTACGTTGGCTGGGCGGACCTAATGCCCGAGGAAGCGGTGTATTGGGACCGGGCTCGTTTCGTCAGCGGGTGGGGGTGGCTCTTCGCGAGTCCGGCCGAGGGATTGGGCTGGATCGGCGCAAAGTGGTTCGGCGACACCGAGCTGGGGGTGCGGGTGGGGGCGCTCGTCGCCTCGCTTCTGACGAGCATCCTTCTCTTCGTTTGGGCCAAGAGGGCCTTTCCGTGGTCCCGGTGGGCGGGGGCACTTGCGGGGATTGGACTGTTGGCGGCCCCCGTGTTCGGCATCGGCGGCGCACACCTGATTGCGGTCACCCTGTCCCTGTTGTTCTGGACGGGGGCCCTGGCGGCCATGGATTTGTCGTCATCGGGACCGGCGGTCCGGAGCCCTTGGATGTGGGGGGCCTGGGGTCTTTGCGCGGGTCTGGCCATCCGAACGGGCGTGGCCGGCGCCCTCCTCGTTCCCCTCAGCGGACTTTTCCTGGTTTTGTCCTCTCGTGCAAGGCAATGGCTTAAACGCCCGGCGCCCTACCTCGGATTTGCCCTGGCGCTCATTCTTGGGGCCTCGCCCTGGGTCGCGGGCGAAAGTCCGTGGACCGGCCCTTCCGCTGAGGCCAAAACCGGGGGGCTCATGGGGTTCTTGAACTGGCATCTGATCCACCTGGGACCCCTCCTGCTGGCCTTTCTCATCTGGGGTGTCTTTTGGGGGGCGCGGCGGTCACTACGGGACCGGGGAGGGGAGTATTCGAATTTTGTTTGCTTTACCTTGATCTTCGCCATTGCCTTCTTTGCGGTGAGCTGGGTGGGGGGCGTAGAACCCCATTGGGCGGCAGCAGGTTGGATTCCCGCCTGGATGGCCACGGTGGGTGCAGCCACCGAAATCCTGAGGCGGGGGAGTCGCCAGAGCCTTCGTCTGGCCAAGGTCGTGGGTCTTGTGTTGCTAATGGGCGTCCTACAGACTACGTTGATTCTGAATATCAGGTTGTTGGAGGTGCTCGATGTAAAGATATTTCCGAAACAGGACCCAGCCGCGCAGATCATGGGCTGGCGGAGCCTGGGCGAGCGCGTGAGTGAAAGCCTGAAGGAGATGGGAGGAGGGACAATTGTCCTCACGGACGACCACGGGACAGCGGCGGAGCTGTCCTTTTACGCCAGACCCCATGGGACACCCGCGGGGTCGAGGGTCCGTGTTGTGAGTGCCCACGCTTCCCCCCTCATGCTTCCGGGGGGCCTGAAAGGACGCAGGGCGCTCCTGGTGCTGGTGGGCGAGTGGACGGAGCCGCCGAAATCCATACGGCCCGTGTTCCGCTCCTGGCAGCGGGAAGACCTTTTCCTGGTGAGGCGGCGAAGGTCCGGGGTGATCCGCTCCGTCACCCTCTTCCGTCTCCACGACTATACCGGTCCCCCGGCGAGCGGTGGGAAGGGTTCGGAGAAGGCGCTTTGAGCTTTGCCAAACTGAGCGAAGGGAAACAGGAAATCAGCCGGGAAAGAAGGGCGGAGAGGCTTGATCTCTCCGTCGTCCTGCCGGTTTACAACGAGCGGGAAAACCTCCGTCCTCTGCACGAGGAGCTCCTGTGCGCCATCGAGCCCCTCGGCATTTCGTACGAAATCCTTTATGTGGACGACGGCAGCACGGATGGCAGCGGGGACGTTCTCGACGAGATCCAGCGGGGAGACCCCACCACTGTCGTCCTCCATCTCCGAAGGAACTTCGGCCAGACCGCGGCCCTGGCGGCCGCCTTCGATCATGCGAGGGGCGAGGTCGTCGTCACCATGGATGCCGACCGTCAGAACGATCCCGCCGACATCCCTCGGTTGTTGGATGAGATGAAAGAGTACGACATCGTGAGCGGTTGGCGGAAAGATCGGAAGGACACCTTCTGGACGCGCCGTCTCCCCTCCCGGTTGGCCAACCGGCTGATTTCCTCGATTACCGGGGTGCACCTGCGAGACTACGGTTGCACCCTCAAGGCCTACCGCCGGGAAGTGGTGAAAAACGTGGAACTCTGGGGCGACCTTCACCGATTCGTACCCGCCGTGGCTTCCTGGATGGGGACGCGCATGTCCGAGATCGAGGTGAACCATCGGCCCCGGATCCGCGGACAATCGAAATATTCGACGTCTCGAATCTTCCGGGTCCTATTGGACCTTTTGGTCGTCAAGTTCTTTCTGAGTTACTCGGCCAGCCCTATCCGGTTCTTTGGGGCGGTGGGGATGGTCTCCGTCCTGGCGGGAATGGCGATTTCCCTCTATCTGAGCGTTCTGAAGCTCAGCTCCGGCGTGGACATCGGCGGGCGTCCCCTGTTCGTCCTGGGCGTCCTCTTGATCGTCGTGGGGCTTCAGCTTCTCATGATGGGGCTCCTGGGAGAGCTGATCGCCCGCGTCTATTACGGCTCGATGAACAAACCCATTTACGTCCTCCGCGAGCCGCCGGAAGATGTCCAAGCGCGGCGGAATCGCGCGAAGGAGCGGATGGGGAGCGCCGTCCGTGAGTGAACCGGGAAAACCGGCCATCGTCCCGGAAACCCTGGAAGGGTGGGCCGTCTTGCACCAAGTCTTCCACATCCAATGGTCCTCCTGGAACCGGTTATCGGAGGGGGAGCGGACCCGGGCGACGTCCGAAGCCGCCGGCTATCTGGAACGAATCTCCAAACCCCCTGAGGGGGAAAGCGGCGCTTTCAGTCTCTTGGGACACAAGGGCGACCTTTTGCTGCTCCACTTTCGTCCCACCTTCGAGGAACTGAATCAGGCGGAACTTGGCTTCCGCAAGCTCTCCCTGGCCGATCATCTCTCGGAGGTCGATTCCTACCTTTCGTTCGTTGAGCTCGGGATGTATGAAATGACGGCCAAGCTCCACGAGCGGTTTCTGGCCGAGGGTCTGGAACCGGACAGCGAGGAATGGAAGGAAAGGTGGGAGGCCGAGATGGCCGGGCAGAAAGATCGCGTCCAAAGCCGTCTCTATCTGCTCATGCCCCGAGATCGCTATCTCTGCTTCTATCCGATGAACAAACGGCGGGGCGAAGCGGTGAACTGGTACCAGGTCCCCATGGAAAAGCGCCAGCGCCTGATGCGCGACCACGGCATGATCGGAAGGAAATATACCGGACGGGTCACCCAGGTCATCACGGGCAGCATCGGCTTCGATGACTGGGAGTGGGGCGTGTACCTTTTCGCCCGAGACCCGTTGGTGTTCAAGAAGCTGATCCACGAGATGCGCTTCGACGAAGCGAGCGCCCTGTACGCGGAATTCGGCCCTTTCTGCATCGGCCTTCGATTCTCGCCGGAGGAGCTGCCCAGGCTCTTGTGCGGCCGGGTGCCTCCCCTGAGAACCAGCGACTAGACCGCCCGCCTGTCTTTTCGGGGCAAGCCTCATGGACGGCGGAGTTCGAAATGGTCCGCCATCCGGGGCCCTCAGACCTCACGAGGGCTGAGCCCGCCTCCTGGAGGAACCGCCGATGGCTGCGCCGCGACTTCCGCTGCCGCTTTGGGAGAACGCGCATTCCGGCAGTGGTCTATTTTGATTTCTTAGGCTTGAAAAATTCGGATTCTTCTATACCGAAACGGCGCAGGATAGCTTTAATTATGTGGTCTGAAAAGTCGTCATTATCTCCG
>JBHIBA010000075.1:0-16439 GCA_046758845.1 Nitrospinota bacterium | reverse complement strand
TCGCATCGGCGATTTTGAGATTTACCGCCGGAGGGAAGCCTTATGACCCTGCGAATCCCTCATCGGGGGCTGAGCTTCGACATGGATGAATCAGCCGTCGGGCAGGACTCGGTCCCATGCCCGGTCTGCGGGGGGAGACGAGCGCATGACCTCTTTACCGATCGAAACCGGCGGGAGAATCTTCCCATCGCAGGGACCTATTCGTCATGCGTCGGCTGTGGAGCGATATATCTGCGCAAGCGTCCGCTGTGGGAGGACATCAAGGCCCTTTACGATCCTCTTCATTATGGGCCGGGCGATGGCGGACGGGGGGCGGAGGAACGCGGCGGGTCGTCGAGATGGAAGGGCCTCGTTCATTGGACGAGGAAGTGGCGCTTCCGGCCCCACTCCTGGCCCTTGGAGCCGGCCGGGCGACACCCGCGGCGGTTGCTCGACGTGGGATGTGGGGACGGGCGGAAACTGGAGGAGTTCGCGGCCCGGGGGTGGGAGGTGTGGGGCATCGATGTGAGCCCCAATGCCCTGAGGATGGCGGCGGCGCGCTTGCCGGGCGGGCGATTTCTCGCGGGGGAGCTGGAGGGCCTCGATCTTCCCCACGGGTCCTTCGACGTTGTGCGTCTGGACAACGTCCTGGAACATGTGCCCAGGCCGGTCGAGACCTTGCAGATTTGTCATCGGCTTCTCAACCCGGGGGGAAGATTGATATGCCTCGTCCCCCACGGGAAGAGCCTGTCCATGAGGGTGCTGGGCAGGTACTCCATAAGCGCCTGGGTCCCCTTTCATCTGACCCTCTTCACCCGCGGCTCCCTGAGAAGGGCCCTGGAAGGCGCCGGTTTTGGACGCGTAGCCCTTTATGACTTCTGCCCGCTTCAGTGGCCCGCCGCCAGTTTGTTCCAGCTCCTCAAAAGTCCGGGCTGGGGGAACCAGCGGATCCCCCGTTGGTGGATCTGGGCGTGCTACCCTTTCGGATGCGCGGCCGCCTGGATGAGAGTGGGAGAGGAACTCGTGGCGGTGGCGACGAAGGAGGGAACGTAAGGCCGTGATCGTCCTCGGCATCTCCCCCCTGGCCCATGAAAGCACGGCCACCCTGGTGGCGGACGGCCGTCTTCTGGCGGCGGTGTCCGAAGAGCGTCTCACGCGCAGGAAAAACCAGGGGGGATTTCCGTACCGGAGCCTGGAGCTCGTTTTTCGCATGACGGGGCTGAGGCCGCAGGACGTCGGTTGCGTGGCCTACCCCTTCTTCGACGCCCGGCGGGAGTTCGCCCTGCAACTCAAGGCGTTTCGGGACAACCTCCTCTTCACCCTTCGCGGTGACGACCCGATACGCCACCGCCTCTTGCACCTGTTGAATTATGCCCGAATCACCTTCCTCCTTAACGGGGCGAAGGTGGCGGACGCCCAGCTTGCCGCCGGGCTTAGAGAATACGGCCTCTTGGAGAGGCTTCGCCGGGTGGACCATCAGCAATCTCACGTGGCGAGCGCGGTTTACACTTCGGGGTTCGATCGGTGTCTTGGCGTCTCGTTGGATGGATACGGGGGCGGGGCTTCGGGGTCGTTCTACTCGTGGGATGGGAATGACCTGCGCGAGGTCTGCCGAATCCCTTTCCCGCACTCGGTCGGCGCGTTCTACCAGCGTCTCACGGCGGCCTTGGGGTTCATGCCCAACCGGCACGAGGGAAAGGTGCTGGGCCTGGCGGCGTACGGCGATCCGGAGCAGCTCTACCCGAGGATACTCCGGCGGTTCGACCTCGCCCACGAGGATCACTTTCGCTTCAAGTCTGCCCATAACCGCTGGTACGAGCGGCGTTTGGTGAGGCGTTACCCGCGGGAGGACCTGGCGGCCGCGTACCAGAGGGTCCTGGAGGATGTGGTCGTCCGCTACGTGCGCCATTACCTGCGCAGGTTGGGGCACTCACGGGTCGCCCTGGCGGGCGGGGTTGCGGCCAACGTGAAGCTGAACCAGGGAATCGCCAAGCTGGACGAAGTGGAGGAGGTGTACGTTCATCCCGCCATGAGCGACATGGGCAACGGCACCGGAGCCGCGCTCCTCGTGGCAGGCGCCAAGGACGGTCTGAGGCCCTTCAGGCTGCGGGACGCCTTTCTCGGGCCCAAGTATGCAGACGGCGAGATCGAGAGGGCCCTGGGAGACTCGGGACTGGTTTATCGGAGGGTTTCGTCGCCCGAGCGGGTGGCGGCCCGCCTGTTGGCCGAGGGCAAGGTCGTCGCCCGGTTCGAAGGTCGCATGGAATATGGGCCCCGCGCGCTGGGGAACCGCTCGATCCTGTGCCGCGCGACCGACCCGTCGGTGAACACCTGGCTGAACCGGCGCCTGGGGCGGACGGAGTTCATGCCCTTCGCGCCCGCCACCCTGGCCGAACATGCCGAAAGGTACTACTGCGGCCTGCACAAGGGCGGCCATGCGGCCCAGTTCATGACCATCACCTTCGATTGCACCGAGGCCATGAAGCGCGAGAGCCCGGCCGCTGTCCACGTGGACGGAACCGCGCGCCCGCAGGTCGTTCATCGCGAGGTGAACCCAAAGTTCCACGAGGTCCTCCTGGCGTATCATCGACTGACCGGCATCCCGACACTGATCAACACGAGCTTCAACATGCACGAGGAGCCCATCGTGTGCACGCCAGAGGATGCCGTCCGCGGTTTTCTGGACAGCGGGCTTGATTACCTGGCCATCGGGAGTTTCTTGGCGGCGTCATCGAACCTTGATGGAATCGAGACACTCGCCCGTCCTTCTGAAGAAGTTCCTTCGGCTTGAAAATGATTCGAAAGGCAAAGGCGTCTTTGAGAAAGATCCCGCTTGTGTGGATGGGATCCCACGCCCTTCAGCGCACGGGATGGCTCTCCGCACGCGGGTTCCACGAGGATCGCATGCTTCAAAGACTGATCCTTGAGATGATTCGCTTCTTCCACACCCAGTCGTTCTTCGAGACGGGGACGCATTACGGCCATAGCACGTTCTTTGTTGCGTGGAAGACCCGCGGCTTGAAGATTTACACCTGTGAGTTGAAAGAAGAGGTTTACCGCATCGCAAAAAGTCGCCTCGGGCACTTTCCGAACATCAGTGTCGCCAATGAAAGCTCGGAAAAGTGGCTTCATCGCCTTCTTTCAGAGAGCCGCATCCTGGGCCGGCCGTGCTTCTACCTGGATGCGCACTGGTATGATCATTGGCCGTTGGAGGATGAGGTTGAGATCATTACTCACAACGTGAACCAAGCCATCATTATCATCGACGACTTTCAGGTCCCCGGACGAGAAGATTTTGCCTATGACATTGGCGGCGGAGGTTCACGGGATTATAGCGGAAGGACAACATTTGACGAGAGGCCCTGCAACTTGGAGTTGATCAAGCCCAGGTTAAACCTCGACAACCATTATGACCTCTTGTTCCCAAATTACACGCTGGAGGAGGCCTATTCGGGCGCGGCGGGTTCGAAATTACAGGGCCACGTTGTCATCTTTCAGAACCTGGAATCTGAGTTCCGAAGGTTCGGCGTGCCGGAAGGGTACCGGACTCTGGTCTTGGGGAAGGGCGTCCGGACAGAACCCCAAACGGCCCAGAAGTCTGGAGGGATCGACCAGGCGGAAGCCGGGAAGGGAAGCGTCTCGGGCGGGAAGGGTCGTCAGCGATGAACTGGGTGGAACGGAATGTTCTGGTGACCGGCGGCGCGTCGTTCATCGGGTCGCACCTTGTCGATGCGCTTTTGGAAAGAGGTGCGAGGGTCCGGGTGGTGGATGATGTAAGCAGCGGAAGGATGGAAAACATTAAAGACCATATCGATTCCGGACGCATCACGTGGACGCAAGCGGACCTGCGCGAGCCCGGAGTGGCCCGGTCGGCCGTTGAGGGCGTTGAAGTGATCTTTCATCTGGCCGCAGACCACGGAGGAAGAGGTTACGTGGATCTGCACCAGGCGGGTCCGGCTTCGAACCTCTTTCTTGACGGTCTCATCCTTTGGGAGGCCCTCCGGGCGGAGGTCGGAAAGGTGGTGTTCGCGTCGTCCGGGTGCGTGTATCCGGTTTCGTTGCAAGGAGACACCGATAAGGAGATTTACCTTACCGAGGATATGGTCAAGGAACCGTACGACGCGGATAACATGTACGGATGGGCGAAACTCATGGGAGAGTTTGCACTCAAAGCTTACCATGAAGAATACGGGTTGAATGCGGCGTCGTGCAGATATTTCACGGTCTATGGCCCGCGTGGTGTGGAGAACCACGCGGTCGTGGCGATGATTGCGAAGGCGTTTACGGTTCAGGACCCGTTTGAGGTTTGGGGGGACGGGAGACAGATACGGAACTGGACGTATGTAGATGACATTGTAGAAGGGACGATCCTGGCGGCGGAGAGGGTGAACGATGGCGCTGCCGTTAACCTCGGTACGATGGAACGCATTCGCGTGATCGATGCCGTTCAGGAGGTGCTGCGCTACACCGGCCAAAAGGCGGAGATCAAGCTGCGTCTGGACATGCCGACCGGTCCCCTGAACCGCGTTGCCGACAACGCCCTCGCAAGGAAGTTGCTGGGGTGGGAGCCGAAGGTGCCGTTCCTGGATGGGCTTCATCGAACCATTGACTGGTACTACGCGACGAAGAACAGGGAAGAGGTGCGATTGGCCCTGGACCGGATGCTGACAGAACGGTGAAAGGCCGGGCGGAGGCTGGGTGCGTCTCCGTTGACAAGCGGGAATCAAAGGGTGTAGCGGCCTGCGACCTGTGAGGGAACGGGTCTTTACGTCTTGGAAGGGTTGACGCCTCTGGCCGTCCGAGGGGCGAAATATCTCCCGGAGGTGAGCACTGGACGCACGAGCACCGATAAACATCTCCGTCGTAGGATTGGGCAAGATCGGCGCCTGCATGGCGGCCTGCTTTGCCCAAAGAGGCTTTCCCACAATCGGGGTGGACGTCAATCCGCAGGTCGTTCAATCGGTGAATGAAGGTAAGCCTCCTGTCTTTGAGCTAGGCCTAGAGGAAGTGATGGTAGAGGCGCGCGAACAGTTACGTTCGACGGACGATTACAAGGAAGCGGTGCACGGAAGCAAGATTACCTTTATTGTCGTTCCGACTCCCAGCGAAAGTCACGATGGCTACTCCGTGAGGTATATCCGAGAGGCGGCGGAAAAGATTGGAGAAGCCCTAAGAGACAAGGTGGACTACCATCTTGTCGTTTTGACGAGCACAGTTCTGCCGGGTTCGACGGAGAGCGTGGTCATTCCCTCTCTGGAGCGGGAGTCCGGAAGGCGTTTGCGGAAAGACTTTGGCGTTTGCTATAATCCCGCCTTTATCGCCCTAGGCAGCGTTATTCACAATCTATTGAACCCTGACTTTATCTTAGTAGGAGAATCGGACCCGCAAGCGGGGGAAACACTGGTTGCTTTCTATAGGCAGCTGTGTGGAGAGGTTCCGCCCGTGGAGCGCATGAACCTTGTGAATGCGGAGTTGGCGAAGATAGCAGTGAATACCTACGTGACGATGAAAATTACCTTTGCCAATATGATTGGGAACCTGTGTGAGAAACTGCCGGGGGCCGACGTGGACGTGGTAGCATCGGCCATCGGGCTGGATCGCCGCATTGGATCAAGGTTTCTCAAAGGAGGGCTGGGCTATGGCGGTCCGTGTTTTCCGCGAGACAACGCGGCGTTTGCTTATTTGGCGCGGCAACTGGGAGCGTGCGCTTCGATTGCTGAGGCAACGGATCAGATGAATCGTGCAGTGGTCAAAATGATCGTAAAACGTGTCTTATCTTTGTCGAAAATGGGCGCAATCGTGGCTGTGCTAGGATTGGCTTACAAACCGGGTACACACGTGGTGGAGGAGTCTCAGGGACTGGAGATTGCCTACTGGTTATCGAAAGAGGGGATGAACGTGGTCGTACATGACCCCTTTGCGCTGCAGGAGTCGCGAAAATTTCTAGGGGATGAAGTTCGCTATTGTGGATCGGTTTCGGAGTGTGTGGAAAAGGCGTCAGTGGTGGTGATTGCCAATCCTTTGGAAGAGTACAAGAAGTTTTTCCTGCGAGACGTTTCAAGGCAATCCTTCCGAGGGATTGTTGTGGATTGCTGGCGCATCCTGACGCCTGCGTCGCTGGGAAAAGATATCAGGTATGTAGGTCTAGGGTTAGGATACGATAGTGAAGAATCTAGAAACAGGCTCAAGTCCCTGTATGGATCTTTTTCCATCTAGTCGAGGCGGCCCGGGGATTGTTCACGGGGCGGTGATATGACGATAATAAAGCGGCTGAAGTCGAAGATTCGGTCTGCGTCTCTGTATAAGCCTGTGCTGCATCAGAAGGCTAGATGGCAGGAGCGAAACTATATCGCCCTGCGAGACGCGTACCAGCGCGAAAATGGGGATTTCTTTTCACCGCCGGGGTACCTGGAGCGGTCCCGCGAACTACTCCGACGGCGTTTTGACCGAACCCTTGCGGTGAGAAACTCCATCGGCGAGGTGCGGCTCTTTGTAGCAGATACCCCTGGCAGAGAGGGCCCTTGGTTTGAGTCCGAATTGGAGCGAAATTTTGACGCGGTGACGTTCAGTGTTTCTCGCCACATGCGCCGCTTTGACGCGGGGGCGCGCGATCTCGTGGTGGAGTGCATTGGCGTGGATCCGCACGACCGGCTTTATCCCGGGTCCCAACGGGTCAAAGGCTCTCACTCCCTGTGGTTTTCCCGAATCCAGAAGGACCTCCTGGAGGCAATCGGGAAAGCCAATGATGAGCGATCCATCGACCTGGTTTTCATCTATGGGGGCTACGGTCAGATCGCTCCAGAAACCCTCCGAAGCATCAGGTCCTTGGGGATACCAATAGCAATCTTGAGCCTGGATGATAAACACTCCTTTCTCGGAAACCGGCGAGGAGGTCCATACGGACGGGAAGGCCTTGTGAATTCCTACGACGTTCACCTGACGAATTCCCTTGAATGCGTCCGTTGGTACGTCTCTGAGGGAGTGCCGGCCTTCTATTTTCCACAAGGAATCGATCCGGAACTCTGTGAGCCGGTGGACGGCCCTCGTGACATCGAAGTAAGCTTTGTGGGCCAGGCCTACGGCTTCCGCCTTCGGTTTATCAAGTCCCTCCGCCGGGCCGGGATTCCCGTCCAGTGCTTCGGGCGGGGCTGGGAAAATGGAACTGTGGAGGATCAGTTCGACTTGTACAGAAGGTCACGGATCAACCTCGGGATTGGCGCCACCGGTCTTATGGAGCGGATGACATGTATCAAGGCGCGCGACTTCGAGGTACCCGCGTCAGGGACGCTTTACATTACGACGTATGATCATGAGCTTGCGAATTTGTTTATTATCGGAAAAGAAATCCTCTGTTATCGAAACGACGTGGATTGCGTCGAGCTGCTCCGCTTTTACTTGCAAAACCCGGAAGAAGCGGAGCACATAGCCTGTGCGGGACGCGCGCGTTGTCTCGCGGCGCATACATGGACCCATCGTATGGTATCGGTTCTTAAGTGGATGGGAATACTCGTTTCCTGAGGGGTCGCGACAAAAGACGCTTTCGGGCCTTGGGACCATCTTGAGCATCTGCTGTTGTGCCAGGAGGTGGAACAGGCGCTCGGAACTCTGAAGCACCGTGACGATCCTTGAGAGATCCTTTTGGAAAAGGCATCGCCTGATTCACTCTATCTAGCTCACGCGGGGGTAGCCGATGGCCGTTTCCGTAGCTGCTAGCTCTGCGGGATGCACGCGTCCGGTAGAAAGGTACGGCCTGGGCGCATCATCTTGGCTGTTTGTGTTGTGCTACGCGGCAAGCCTGATCTTCCTTTGGCGCTCTCCGTTTGCCCCCGAGGATTATCTCCAAAAGATCTCCTTCATAACCATGTTATGGGCTTTCTCTCTCTGGATCTGTGTGGGCCACAAGGATCTGAAGGGTTGCCTCAAGGATCAGCGCCTCATTCTTGCGATCTTTTCCATGGCGATGCTGGGATCAACCGCTTGGTATCATTTGATAATGATCCCTGCTGGGGGGGCTCCCACTCCCGAATACGGATTTGACACTCAGAATTATCAATACTATGGGATGTATGTGGCCGAGGCGTGGCGAGGCGGAGACTATGAGTTTGCCGCCATCCCGATGGCGCGGCCGGCCGTATCTTACTTTCTGGCGGTCGTGTACTTTTTCTTTTGTGGGGACCCGCATCTGACGGTGATGTTAAACGGATTCCTATTGGCCCTTACAGGGTTTGTGGTGTATCAATCTGGCATCAGGCTTCTGGGGCGTGAAGCTGGGCGGCGTGGAATGTTATTGTATATTGCCATGGCCGAAGTATTTCTATATACGGCTCTGTCGGCGAAGGAAACATTGATCGCATTCCTTTTCGTTTATGGTGTATACAGGGGCTTTGTGTTCGTGCAAGGCAATACGTTCTGGGGTTTCATTCCTGTTGGTGTCTGCACTGTAATTCTGGCGTTGCTACGTTATCAGACCGCATTCCTGCTGGTTTTCTCTTTCGTTGTGAGTGTGGTTGTAATGCGACGTTCCTCTGCGCTTCGGCATGTGCTGATGGCGGCCCTGGGGGTGGTTGCCTTGGTGGCCGCTTTGAAAACGGATTGGGGCTTCGTTGGGGCGCTGAGGGGAGCTGAGCCGGTCGAGGAACTGGCATCCATGATGGATAGGACGGCCTCGTACGCCGAAGAGGGAACAGCGCTGTGGAGAGTGAAGCAGTATGGCGGAAGTGCGACTTCGACCCTTTTCAGCATGTTGCACATCCTGGCGTTCGTGTTTGAAGGGTCCATAAATGAGATTTGGCAATTTGATTGGTGGATGCAGGAGGATTGGTATGTGAAATTCCTCTTCTTTGTGAGCGCTTTGGCGATCACTATTCTCCTGCCTGCGGTGGTTGCATCGATGATTCGGGTGGTGCGGGAACAAAGCGGGGCACGTTTATATGCTCTGGCTCTCTTCTTTGGTCTCGTCGGGTTGGCCTATTGGTTCACCGAGATCACTTACGCGCGCCAACGGCTACCGCTGCTTGCCCCGTACGTGGTCCTGGCGGCCCACGAGATGGAAAGGGTCACGCAGCGGGTTAGGCGTCGCCTCTGGGTCCTGGGTGGGATCCTACTCGTTGGCGGAAGCCTTGCTTATGAGTACTTGCTGAGGGGCTGAGGCGTTCTGCGGGGTACCTGAACTTGTTGTTTGTGCTTCTGACATTGATTGTGGTTCTCATCTTTTTGGGGGTTGTCATAGTTGCGAGGGCGCCGATTCGCCGCGGTGAGCCCCGGGTTTTCGTCTTCGCGAAGATGGGTTCCAAACGCATCTTGGCGGAGGCTGTCGGCCGCGGCTATTCCTTGAGCCGACGCGGCCGCATTGCCCCGGTTGTCCCTGTCTCAACGAGCAATGCCCGTGGCCTTCGGATCGAAGAGGCCATCCCATCGGGCGGTCCCCTTGGAGCGCGTGTTGCTCTGGTCGAGGCGGGAAACGCCCAGATCGTCAGAAGCCGCTATCCGTTTTCTTATCAGCCGCTCGATGATGCGCGCCTGGAATTGTTGAGGGAACGCTTCGATCTGGACCGGGTCCTGACAAACGGGAGGTCCGACCTCCAACGCGCTCTCCTGATGGCGGACTGGGTCCGCGCCCAGTTTCGGTACGGGCCCCCGAAGCAACGGGTCTCACGGGCCATGGGGGCCCTGGAGATCATCGAGCGGGGCAGGGCCGGGGAAACCTTTCTCTGCGGCCAGGCCTGCTTGACCTTTGTCCAGTGTCTCCTCACCCTTGGGATCCAGGGGAGGCTGCTGAACATCGCCGCCGACCCCAGCCACGCCCATGTGGTGGCGGAGGTATGGGACGACAAAGCCGGGAAGTGGGTCCTGATCGACGTGGACAACAACCTTCACTACCGACGCGAGGGCGTTCCTTTGAACGCCCTGGAGCTTCACCGGGCATGGCTGGACGGGGCCTGGGGAGCCATCACCCCGGTGTTCGGCAAAAGCCTGCACATGAAAGTTCCGGATGTGGACCCCCATAACAAGATCCCATACTACGCGTTCATTGCGGTGAAGATGCGGAACGACTGGCTCTCGGTCCGATACCCGCCTTGGCATCCTCAAGGAAGCTGTGTGTTTGCCGACCTCGAGTGGACCGACGACCGGACCCATGGGCGGATCGACCGCGCGGTTCGAACCAGAAGGCCCGAGGACCTGTACTGGACGCTTCACCAAACAGAAATTCGCGTTCCGGGCGTTCAGTCGTCCAGTTCCCGACTTTCTGCGGAGCTCTTCTTCGAGCACTCGACCCCTGACTTTCGCGCTTTTGAGGTCACCGCCAACGGTGTGGTGTCTCGGACGGATCAGCCACGGTTTACCTGGCCGCTCGTTCCGGATTCAAACAGGCTTGCCGTCCGGACCCTCGATGTGCTCGGCCGCCCCGGTATCCCGAGCCAGGTGAACCTCTTTGTACCTACACGGTCTCGAGTCGAATCCCTCTAGTACTCCTGGCCGGAATTACGGTGACGTATTGCGATGTCCTCCGGCTCAGGCAACGCGTTGATCCACAGGGCACTCTTGCACAAGAGGCGTAGCCGCGATTTGAGCACATTCGCTTCGCTCAGTGCAGGCTCAGCGGAAATCGCGGCGTGTGAATCCACCCCGATCTCCGCTACGGGCTGCGCCCGCGGGGTCTGCGACCCCTCGCTCAGATCGGGGCTACGACCTTAAGATTTGTATGCGAGTTTATGAACAGGAGCACTATTGACTCCTGCATCAGCAATGTCCTATGTGGACCTTCGAAGTCCTGCAACGGGCCGGTGCGGAGACCGGCCCCTACGAGCAGAAATCCGCGCCCGGCGCCCAATGTAGGGACGGGTCTACGTACCCGCCCGACAGATCTGCGTCGGGCGGCAATGAGGACATTATTTATGCCGTGCTCAATAGCGGCTGAAGAATGAACCACAGAAAGAGGATATTTGGACGGGGGTCTTTCTCAAGGGAACTGAAACGAACGTTTGCGCGGCGGGTGATTTTTCCGGCGAAGGAAATGGCGACCCGCAAGGCTTCGCTTGCAGCCTTGGCAGAGCTGGAGCAGACGCAGTGGTACTCTCGGGAGGAGATTCTGCGTCTTCAATGGGATCGCCTGCGGCGGCTGGTGGACCATGCCTACAAGACGGTGCCATACTACCGGGCCCTGTTTAGGCGCCTTGGAATAAAGCCGGACTCCCTCCGGGACTCCGGGGATTTCTCGCGCCTGGTTCCGGCCCTGTCAAAGACCGACATTCAGAGGGAAGGCGACGCGTTGCGCTCGGAGGCGCCGGGCCCGTATCCCCGCATGAGCAGGACAAGCGGTTCGACCGGGACTCCGACGACAATCTGGTCGGACGCCGTGTCGAGTTCCTACGGGTACGCGGGGGGTCTTCGGGGACGGCGCTGGTGGGGCGTGGACGTGTGCGCGCCGGAGCTCAAGTTTTGGGGGGTGTCGGCCCCCTTCGAGCGGACGTTTCGCGGAAAGGCGTTGAGCTACGGGAAGTGGCTGAAGGATTGGCTCCTTTTGACGACGGTCGTCTCTCCGTTCGACAGCTCCGAGGAACGGTTCAGGAAGGTCCACGGCCTTTTGCTCCGGAAGAGACCGGAGCTGGTGTTCGGGTACGGGGTCGCCATCTATCTCTTCGCCAAGTTCATCCGGGACGCGGCATTGCCTCTGGGCGGCTGGCGGCCCAAGGTCGTGATCTACACGTCGGAAAGCCTCCACCGGTCCCAGAAGGAGGTGATCGAGGAGGTCTTCGGAACGCGCCTGGTCTGCGAGTACGGATGTGTGGAGTCAGGTGTCCTGGGGTACGAGTGTGAGGCCGGGCGCATTCACTTGAGCGAGGAGGTCGCCTGTTTCGAGGTCGAGCCCGAGACGGGGGAGCTTCTGATCACCCCGCTGATGAACCTGACCTTTCCCCTTCTACGCTATCGGATCGGAGACGTGGTTGAAGTCGCGCCGGACGACTGCCCCTGCGGGCGGCAGCTCCTGGCCCTGAGGCGGATCGTCGGCCGGGACAACGACTTGGTCCGAAGGCCCGGCGGGCAGGTCGTTCACGCCGAGCTCTTCGACTACGTCATGAGACAGCAGCCCGGGGTGAGGCGGTACCGCGTGGTCCAGAAGCGGATTGACGCCCTTGAAGTCCTGTTGGAGACCGACGGGACCATTTCGTCAGACCAGGTCGAGCTTCTTAAAGGGGTACTCCTGGAACACGTGGGAAGAGAGTTTTTCATCGAGGCCCACGTCGTGAGTCGGATCCCGAATGACCCGTCGGGCAAGTTCCGTTGGGTGATCTCGGAGGTCAGCGCGTGAGGTTATCCGGCATACCGGGAGGCAAATGGACCGGTTGGCTCCTGTACGGATGTTGGGTCGTGATAGTTTATTTGGCCTTCGTTTTGGCGAGTTGGGACTTCTTGTCCAAAAGGCTTGCCAAGCTCTTTTAGGTTTCGTGCGAGATGAAGTTTCTCTACTTTGGCTTGGTGTTTCTGGCTTCTTACGGTCTGGGTTCCCTAACCCTTCGTCCATTCAGGCTTCAATGGTCGAGCTTCTGGCAGCACGCCGTTATGGCCATGGGATGCGGGCTGGTTGTTCTTTCCTACGTCGTCTTCTTCTCGGGAGCGGCCGGACTGCTTTCCCGGACGATCGCAGTTGTTTTCCTGAGCGTCCTCTCGGCGGCGGGGCTGCTCGTTGCGGCCCGGCGCTGGAAGAACATTCCTTCGATGCCGGAGGCGAGGGGAAGGCTTGGGGCTTTCGATTACCTCTTGGTGGCGGTTCTCTTGGTATGCGTCGCGCTCAATGGACTCGTCGCACTGGCTCCGCCTACGGCCGCGGACGCGATCAATTATCATTTTGCTTATCCAAAGCTCTATGTCGATCGGGGGAGGGTAGATTTCATCCTCGGGAGCTACCAGGCCAACATCATGGGCCTGCACATGTTGTACCTCTTGGGGATGCTCCTGTCCGGCGCCAAGGAGGCGGCGCTGGTGAGCTGGGGCGCCGGCGTTCTTCTTGCGGGCGCGGTCGTCCTCGCCGGACAGAGGTGGTTCGGGTCGGTCCGGGTCGGCCTGTTGGCGGCAGCACTACTGTACACGGCTCCCTTGGTTACGCAGGTGGCCGTCACGGGCCAGTTGGAAGTCGGGCTGACGCTTTTCAGCTTTCTCGCCCTTCTGGCCTTCTTGGAATGGACAAGGGAACCGAGTTCGCTCCGGTGGCTGGTCCCCTCGGGCATCTTCGCCGGGTTCGCAGCGGGGACGAAGTACTATGGCCTGTTTGCGGTCCTCGTGCTGACGGTTCTCCTGGTTGCGGTGCTCCTCCGGGATCGGCTTTTTGGGCTGTTGTGGAAGGCCCTTTTGGTTTTCATCGTGGTCTCAGCAGTTGTTGGCAGTCCCTTCTACATCCGGAACGCAATTTACACAGGAAACCCCGTCTATCCGACCTTCTACTCGATTTTTGGTGGGAGGTACTGGAGCGAGGCGATGGATGCCAGCTTTCGCGTCTTCGTCCGCCAGCACAAGCGTCCCCTTGGGCGCAACGTCGCGGCGTTTTTTTTAGGGCCTTGGACGCTGACAATGAAAGACGGCCTCCAGGGGTATGGCCCTGCGTTCCTTTCTCTGTTGCCCCTTCTGCCTTTGGGGCTTTGGTCGGTGAAGACCCGGAGGGCGATGCAACCAGCCCTTGTGCTTTTTGCTTTCTCATCCCTCTTCTATCTCCTGTGGTTATTCGTGGCGGCGCAGCGGGCCAGGCATCTGCTGCCCGCCGTGGCCGTTCTGTCTCTTCTGTTGGCCATTGGCACAAGCCAGGCCCTCAGGCTCGGGACGGTGGCGAGCCTCGTGGCAGGGGGGTCCTTCCTCCTCGCGGTGGGGACCGGTGTCGGCTTTAACGGTGTCTACAACGCCCAGTTCTTACCCGTTGTCTTCGGCGCAGAACCGGAACGGTCCTTCCTGGAACGGAAGCTCTGGTATTACAAAGACGTGATGTGGATCAACCAACATCTGAGCTCCAGAGACAAGGTGTTTCCCTTGATCATCCCTGTTCACCTCTATTTAGATGTGAACTATGTCCCAACGAGCATTCACATTCACGGGTTCCTGGATTGGACTCGTCTCAGGGACGAGGAGGAACTTTACCGACGGCTCAAGGACGAGGGATTCACCCACGTGTTCTTCGACTCGGCTGTGCTTTCCCAGGCGGAGAGCCGCCAGTCGGATAGGGTACAGCGGCTCGAGCGGCACGTCGCCCTCTTGTTCAAGAAGTTGGTGGACCGGTATGGGGAAGTGCTCTATCAGGACAGGCGGATGGTCCCTTTCTACCGGTCCCTCGATTGGCCCCGAAAGAGCGTGAGACCGGTGGTCGTGAGGTTGTTGGAGGGGTGAGGGAAGAAGGAACCCGCGGGCCGCCCTGGACGCGTGTGCGTGTCGTTCGTTGCCGGAGCCATGATATCGCCTTCCCGAGGAGAGGCAGGTCCGTTGATTTCCCTGTGCACCGCGCGACCGAAGTCACCACGGCCATTGCGTGAACCGTAAGGAACAGGGGAGTTCCTTGGCCGCTTACTCGAGAAGGCCTCGGCGGTTTTGGCGAAGCGGCTGGTTGATTGGCCCGGCCGTCCTGGGGGCCATGTTGGCCGCGGCGGGTCCCAGGTGGATATTCCCCCCCCTGGCGCGGTGGCTGGTCCTCGCCGACCCGTTGGCCCCGGCGGACCTGATTGTGGTGCTGGGGGGAGACGGCGAGCGGATCGGGGAAGGCGTCCGGTTATACCAGAGGGGATACGGGCAAAGGGTTTTGTTCACGTCGGCGGACGTGTCGGGCGGGAACAGGAAGGACGGCGCGGGGACTCGGACTCCCAAGTCTCATCCCCGGAAGGAGGATCCGGTCGTCGTGCCCTGGAGCGCGGAGCTGGAGCGTGTTCTGAGCCGGGGGGCGATCCCCGATTCTGCGTTGCTGCTCGATGCGACGGCCGCCTCCACCTGCCAAGAGGCCCGCGCGGTTAGCGAGGTGATGGAGTCGAAGGAGATACCCAGTGTCATTATCGTGAGCTCACCGTATCACATGCGTCGCGTCCGCTGGGTTTTCCGACACTTGATAAGAAGGGCTTCCACGCGGGTCTTCCTGCATCCTGTATCCTCCAGCTGGTTCCATGAGGACAATTGGTGGAGGCATCGCCGGGGGGTGAAGACGTTTCTTTCCGAGTATATAAAGCTCCTTTACGCAGTCGCGACGTGCTGAGGGAACGCCATGCGGGTTCTCGTCAATGCCGTCGCGGCGAACATGGGAGGAGCGCTCAGACACCTTCGGGGCTTCGCGGGCGTCCTCGGAGAGGTGGGGCGGGAGCATGAGTTCTGGCTTTGCATAGGAAGGGATCTGGAACTTCCCCCCCCGACCTGCAATGCCCATCTCTTTCGCGTGTCCCTATACGGATCGCTCAACCGCCAGCTGTACTGGCACCAGGTGGAAGTGCCCCGGCTTGTCCGACGGTTTGGGATCGAGGCGCTGATCTCCCTTTTGAACTTCGGGCCGCTTCGGCCGTCGGTCCCGCAGATCACCTTCCAAAGGAACCAGGTGTACTTCTGTCCCTACTATCCCCAGACGGTCGGACGGCGGGCGCGGACGGAAGCGCGAGTGCGGAGGTGGCTCGCCTGCCGGACGATGCGGGCCTCCGCGGCTGTCGTGACTCCCAGCCTGGGCATGCGGGAGATGATCCGGGCGCGCTATCCCTTTTTCCCCGAAGGGAAGTTCCATGTCATTCCCCACGGTTTCGACGCCGGGGAGTTTCTGGGGAATCGTGAACCCCTCCCGGAGCGGGCGCGCCGATTGCTCTCCGATGCCGGGCCGGGTCGCGTGCGGCTCCTGTACGCGACACATCCCGCGCCGTACAAAGGGGTGGAGATCACTTTGCACGCCCTTCGGGCGGTGCGAGACGCAGGGGTCGATGCCTGCCTGTTCCTGACCATGGAGCCGGCTGACTGGCCGAAGGGCGTTGGGCGGTATCTCCGACTCGCACGGGACCTGGGGCTTGAGAATGACGTCCTCCTTCTGGGCAGGATCCCCCAGAACGCCATGGCCTCCGTCTACGAGGGCTGTGACCTTTTCGTTTTCCCCTCTCTTTGCGAGTCGTTTGGCTTCCCGATGCTGGAGGCCATGAGCGCCGGGTTGCCGGTTGTCGCCTCGGGCACGGCCGTCAACCGGGAGATCCTCGGGGAGTCGGCCTTGTACTACCCGCCCTTGGACTCCCGGGCGGCGGCCCTGGAGATCTTGCGGGTTGCTGGGGATGAGGGCCTGCGCAAGAGGCTCTCTGAGGCCTCTGGACGGCGGATGGAGCAGATAGACTGGGGCTGGAAACGGCACGTCCGCGATGTGTTGTCCTTGGTGGCGTGAGCGAGAAGGTTTTGCCCACCGCCCATCTTGTGGGAAAGGACGCAGGGTGGTTTCCCCTTTCTGCCCGAATTGGCGTGGTGCGAGGTCCCCG
>JBHIBA010000074.1:0-16497 GCA_046758845.1 Nitrospinota bacterium | reverse complement strand
CGGCGGTGGCGGTGGTGGCGGCGATGCTGGTGAAGGCTGCCTACCGGGGGCTGACCCGTGGGCCGACTGCCCGGAGATGGTATTCGGTTGAGTCTACCTGATAACGTGGCCTGCCGAGGAACGAATACGGGATGCTAAAGCACCAAGGGTCAGCGGCGCAGGCCGGCTGGCTTTAGGCGCTCCACCCGACAAAAATGCATGAAGGCGCGAGGCGTCGAGGATTGCGCTGCATCCCGGGGCTGCCTGCTCCCAGGAGGAAAAGGGCTGCATACCCTGACGGCGCCGAGGCAAAAAGCCATCGGCCTCCCGGACGCCTGCCCTGATTCGGGCCTTCCAGGACGGCCTATCATTCACAGCTCTTCGGGGCTGCGGGCGCCTCGCCCCGGAACCCCGAACGGCCCATGGGACGCTTCAGAACCCTGCGCCCGCGCTGAATTGAGACTTGGCCGCCCTTTCGTCGCCCCCTGAGGAATTGTTTCCCGTCCAGGGGCGCCAGACCCTCCCTTCGGGTTGACAAGGGCATCTCCCCCAGTATATTTAAGCGGAAAGAAGACGGAAGCGGGGGGGATGTTTGGTTTCGTCGCTTCCATCCGGCGGTTGAGAAATCCGCTTCCCGACACACATACAGCGATTTTCAGATACCCTGCCGCAGACAGGGAGATGAAACCCATCCGCAGGAGGAAGGCCCGGCAGGGCTTGTGAAAAAAATCACATGACCGCCCGCAGTCACGTCGCCGCACGGGAGCGAAATTCAGCGTCATGACCGAACACATCCAAGAGGTCCGCGTCCCGCGGCTTCGAAGAGGACGCGATACCTTCGCCCGCAGGCACTTTTTGTCGGTGGCCGCATGGGGGGGCTTCTTCCTCGCCCTGGGAATCGGCGCGCTGGGCAGCCTGCGCTTCATGTTTCCCCGCGTTCTGTTCGAACCCTCCACAACCTTCAAAGCGGGAAAACCCGAAGATTACGTCGTGGGACAGGTCAGCGAGAAGTTCAAGCTCTCCAAGCGGGTGTGGATCGTCCGGGAGGATTGGGGATTCTACGCGCTCCTGGCCATTTGTACGCACCTGGGCTGCACCCCCCGGTGGCTGGAGTCGGAGAACAAGTTCAAATGTCCCTGCCACGGGAGCGGCTTCCGCAAGACCGGCATCAACTTCGAAGGGCCGGCTCCCCGCCCCCTGGAGCGGCTGAAGATCACCCTCAGCTCCGATGGCGAAATCGTCATCGACAAAGGGAAACGGTTCCGCCAGGAAAAGGGGCAGTGGAGCAACCTGGAGGCTTCCCTGAAGGGTTGAGGAACGACTCGTGCCAAAGCTGCCCAGCCTGAACGAACTTAGTCAGAAGGTGCTCGACTCTTACGTGTGGAAGTCCATGTTCCGGCATGGATACGCCGACACGCCGCGAAACCGCGTCCTCCAAGTGGCCAACAACGTCTGGCTCCATCTGCATCCCGCCAAGATCCGGCGTCACGCCGTGCGGGTGCGCTTCACCTGGTGCATGGGGGGAATCACTTTTCTCATGTTCCTGGTGACCGTGGTGACCGGAGTGGTCCTGATGTTCTACTACCGGCCGGTGGGCGAATACGCGTACGCCGACATCAAATATCTTGAATTCGACGCCCCCTTCGGGATGCTCATGCGCAACATGCACCGCTGGGCGGCCCACGCAATGGTCATTGCCGTATGGCTGCACATGTTCCGCGTCTTCATGACCGGCTCTTACAAGCCGCCGCGGGAGTTCAACTGGGTGATCGGCGTGCTGTTGCTGGTCTTCACGCTGCTGCTGAGCTTCACCGGGTATTTGCTCCCGTGGGACCAGCTGTCGATCTGGGCCGTGACCGTCGGAACGAACATGGCGCGGGCGACGCCGCTGCTCGGACACGAAGGACCGCTGGGGGACGTGGTGGGGGTCACCCCGCGCTACGACGCCCGGTCGGTGCTCCTGGGCGGTTCCCTCGTCGGGCCTCCCGCGCTGTTGCGGTTCTATGTCTTGCACTGCATCGTCCTGCCCATCATCGCCAGCTTGCTGATGATCGTCCATTTCTGGCGCATCCGAAAGGACGGGGGGGTCTCCGGCCCGCTGTAATCCGCAATCTGGTCCTGGTGGAGTCGATACCTACGGGTATCCGGGGGGTTGGATTGAGCGTCTTCCCCTCCGGGTGAGGCACTATGGCGAAAGGGAAAAAGGCGCAGGTCAGTCCCGAGGAAAAGGCACACCTCGCCCCTGCGGCCCCCAAACCCGTTCCGGAAGGGTCCCCGGCCGTCCAGACCGTCGGGCAGGTGAAGTTGGCCAAGCGCTCGCGCGAGGCGGACAAGGTGCACGTCTGGCCCTACCTGGTGCGGGCCGAATTCCTCTGCGCCCTGTGCATCATGATCCTCCTCACCGTCTGGTCCGTCGTGGTCGATGCGCCCCTTGAGCAGCCGGCCAACCCCGCCCTCACGCCGAACCCCTCCAAGGCGCCCTGGTACTTCCTGGGCCTTCAGGAGATGTTGGTTTACTTCGATCCCTGGATTGCCGGGGTGGTTCTGCCAACCCTCATTATCGTGGGGCTGATGCTCATTCCCTACATCGACATCAACCCCAAGGGGAGCGGGTATTACACCTTCTCGGAACGGAAGGTAGCCGTCTCCATTTTCCTCTTCGGCTTCGGCTTCCTGTGGATCGTTCTCATCATCAACGGCGTTTTCCTCCGGGGCCCCGGCTGGAACTTCTTCTTGCCCGGACAGGAGTGGGACCCCCACAAGATTGTCGCCCTGACCAACGTCGATCTTCCCTTCAAACTCTTCGGGTTCAAAAGCGAGCCGGCGGCGAACGTCCAGACGTTTCTCACTTCACCCGCGTTCCATGCCGGGGCGTTTTTCGTCTCCGGCTACTACTTTCTGGGCGTTCTCTGGTATCTGCTCCGGTTGAAGACGGGCGGCTACGAGAACGTGGGGGTGACTCGCTACGCGATCAAGGCCTTCCTTTTTCTCACCATGATGGCCCTGGTCATCAAGTTGTTCCTCCGCATCGCCTTCAACATCAAATACGTGTGGGTCACGCCTTGGTTTAACATCTGAGAGCCGTTACCGAATCCGAGCCGGGTGACTGTATGCCCCCCGTAGAGCAAACCTCCAAAGCGCGCTTTTTCTTCGTCGCCAGCATGGCGCTGCTGGCCAGCATCGTCTGGGTCATCTGGGACGAGGTCGGGGGACGGCCGCCTCAGTGGGCGCCTGGGTGGGTGCCGCAGGGCCGCCGCCTCTGGAAGGACTACCAGCAAAAATTCTACCAGCTGGAAGAGACGCAGGTGCGCGAGATGCTCGACGCGGAGACTCGAAAGGTCTCCGAGAACCTGGCGAAGCTGAACGCCGCCATTCAAAAAGCCAAAGAGAGCCTAGCTGCGAATGAGGCTTACGCCGCCGCCGAAAGACGCCTGGCTGACATCCAGACAAAGCTCGAGAAGGTTTCCCTCGATAACAGGTTCGCCCGCGCCGAGCGAGACGAGGCCTATTACGAATTCCGGCACGCAGTCCAGGTGGGCAGCGCAGCGACCGCCGAGAGGGCGCGCTACGGGCGACTCGAGGCCGAGTCCGGCAAGCTCGGGAAAGAAGAAGAAGACCTGATGGCCCAAGAGAAAGCGGCCCGCGCAGCGATCGCAAAGCTCAAACGAACCGTCCAAGATCTGGAGAACAATAAATCCAAGACGACTGGCCGGGTGGAGGCCCTCAAGGTGCGGCTGGACACCATCCGGAGCCGGGTTCCGGCCATCAAGCAGGTCGTTCTCAAAGGCATCGAGCTGAACAACTTCGGCGAACCCGTCCTGAGCGTGGATCGTTGTCAGACTTGCCACCTCGGGATCGACCGCAGCGGGTTTGAGGAATTTCCGCCCCCCTACCAGAGTCACCCGAAACGCTCGGTCCTCCTGGGCAAACACCCGGTCGAGAAGTTCGGCTGCACCCTTTGCCACGGGGGCCAGGGCCAGGCGCTCAACAGCCTGACGAAGGCCCACGGAATCGACCTCAAGACAGGCGAGCACCTCGAATTTTGGGAAATGCCACTCCTGCGGGGCGAGTCCATCCAGACCAACTGCCTGAGATGCCACACCCAGACGCTCGACATCCCGTCGGCCCCGGTCGCGTCCAAGGGCCAGCGGCTCTTCATCGAACTGGGGTGCCACGGCTGCCACCTGATGAAAGGTTACGAGAATTTGCCCAAGGTCGGTCCCTCCTTGCTGAAGGCGTCGCAGAAATTGCGCCCCGAGTGGATGATTCCCTGGATTGTGAGACCCCGGGATTACCTCCCCAAAACCCGAATGCCCTTCTTCAGTCTGACTCGGGAGCAGGCCACAGCCCTTACCGCCTATCTGCTGAAGGCCTCGGAGAAAGCCCCGCCGTCGGGACCCCTGGAGTACAACCCCGGTCCTGACGTCCCGGCGGCGGTCGCTCGCGGGAAGGCGCTGTTCGAATCTCGGGGGTGCCTGGCGTGTCACGCCATTGACGGCAAAGGGGGAGACTTCGGGCCTGACCTCAGCCGAGTCGCCGCCAAGGTGAAGCCCGAATGGGTAGTCAACTGGCTCAAAAATCCCAAGCACTACGACCCCGGCACGGCCATGCCGGACCTCCGGCTACCCGACGCAGCGGCGCAGGACCTGGCCGCTTACCTCCTCTCGAAAGGGCAACCGGCTTCACCCGACGCGGTTCTGGCCGGCCATTTGAAGGACCCCGCGGTTATCCGCGAGGGCCGCAAGCTGCTGGAAAACTTCGGCTGCTACGCGTGCCACAAGATCGAGGGAGCGGAAAAGCTCAGCCGGCTGAGCGTGGAGCTGACGCGATTTGCCATCAAAAAACCCTACGAGCTGGACTTCGGCGACGTCACGGGGATCCATGAGGAATGGGGGGCCTGGGTCTTTGCCAAGCTGAAAAATCCGCGGATCTTCAGCACGGACCTCATCAATCTGCGGATGCCCAATTTCTACCTGAGCGACGAAGAAGCGAATGCCTTGATCACATTTTTGCGAAAGTGGGACAGTCACGACATGGCCCCCGCTTTCATCCGCCATCTCTCTGCCCGCGAGGCGGCCCTGGAGCGCGGACGTCGCCTGGTGGAAAAATACAACTGCGTGGGGTGCCACATCATCGAACGCAAGGGCGGTCTTATCCGGCAGTTCTACAAAGACCCCTCTCTTGCCCCGCCCCCCTTAAACGGAGAAGGGGACAAGGTTCAGCCGAAGTGGCTGTTCGGCTTTTTGAAGAAACCCATTATGCTGCGCCCGTGGCTGAAAGTCAAAATGCCGACCTTCGCACTGACTGACCGGGAGGCCGCCGACCTGGTGAACTACTTCAACGCCCAGGAGACGGAAGACCTGGGGAGCCCGTACCTGTTTGTGGATGAGGGAGCGGTGGACGAGGGGAACGCAGCGGTCGGGAAATTCATCTTCCAGACCTTCCAGTGTCTGGAGTGCCACGAGGCGACTGCGGAAGGGAGGGCCGCGGCGGATTTGGCGCCCGATCTCTCGCTCGCCCGCAAGCGGCTGCGTCCGGCCTGGCTCGTCGAGTGGTTAAAAGACCCTCAGAAGACCCAGGAAGGGACTCGGATGCCGACCTTCTTCAGTGAAGGCGAAAGCCCCCTTCAGACTGTCTGGAAGGGTAACGCGGAGAAGCAAATTCTGGCTCTTCGGGACTATCTGCTCCGGTTTGACGGTGGAAAAGGCGAGGTGACCGGAATCCCCGAAGGCGTGATCACCGAAGAGGAAGAGGAGGAGGAGGAAGAAGAAGAGGAATAACTTGCGATCGTTTCCCCGGCTGCGCTCAGGTCAAACGGGCCGAAGAAAGAGACGATATCCGTTTGGCCAGGGTCTCGCCATCCACACTGCGCCCAACGGCCGGGTGACCTAGGCAGAGAATCTTAACCTCGCCCGACACTCCTTCTGGACAAGAATTTCCCGGAATTGGTTCTTTCTCAAGTAGAAGTTCAAGACCTTGTAATCGCCAAATAGACTCATAATCTCGCCGTTTTCATAGATGTAACGCTCAAGCTTCGATCCCGTGTCCGGAAGAGGCTCCAGGTGATTTTCGTCTCTGATTCGGAATCCGCGGTGAGCGTCATCTGCGGTCCCACCGTTGCACCCAAAGATGGATAGGACCACACCGCCTTCGTCGAGGGCGGATGAAATCCGACGAATCAGCGCCTGCGTCCAGACCGGAGAAAACCTGTCCAAGATATCCCAGCAAAGGACTCCTTGGAGCGAACCCGGCGGGTAATTCAACTGCTTGAGAATATTTTCGATGGGGTCTGGGGGAGATTCCTCCTCATCTTCTCCCGTTTCCTGCGGCGGGTTGGCCTTGGCTGCCTCAACCGCCTCCCGGTATTCCCCCAGGATGTCGTAAACGTGCACCTTCCAACCGAGTTCGCCGTAAAAATTGATATTTCGGCTGGTTATAGGCCCGAGATCGAGAATGGTGGGGCGGTCAAAACGACTGAGCGATTCCAGGAAGGGGCTGAAAATCATCGAGGACCAAAGAAACGATTCTTCCTGCCGGACGGGTTCCTCAATCCCGGCCCGACGCTCCTCGACGACCAATTTTTTCCACAGAAAGAACTCGTTGGTGACCTTATCGTTCCAGCTGTGGACTTTTTTTCGGCGGCCCAGAACCACGCCTCCCCCGGGCCCTTGCACCCGACCCTATCGGAAAGGAAATCCCGGCGAGCTGGAAAACTTCGTTGGGGGCAGTTGCCGTCGGCCTACTCTCAAATCCGCCCGCGCTATTCCTTCTGAGCTGCCGCTCCTTCCGTCCGGCGGTTTTGTGGGCTCTCCGCGTCCTTCCGCTTGACCGGCTGCGGAGCGGCCGCCTGGACAGTGTCCACGCTGGTCATATCCACCGAGCCCTTGAAATTGGCGCCGTCCGCGATGATCACCCGAGGAGACTGAATATCCCCCGTGAGAGAGCCCGACTCGGAGATCTCCGCCCGGTCTTTGGCGTGCAGATTGCCTTCCATTCGCCCGATGATGGTCACCGTTTTCGCCATGACCTCCGCCGCGATGTGTCCCGATTCACCGACGGTCAGGTGATGGCCTTCCAGGGATATCCGGCCCTCGACTCGGCCCTCGATGATCAGGTCTTCTTCTCCGCTCAGCTCCCCCCGAACCACAATCGTCCTGCCGATCCTGCCCGGCGGCTCTGCCTTGGGGGGCGCAGCGATGGGCGCAGACGGGGTTTCTTCGGGCATCACAGCGGGCGCAGGGGACTGGTCAGACGGTTTATCCCGGGTAGAAGGTTTCGACCACATGCCGATATCTCCTTTCCGTTGGCTCTCTTGAAGGGGCTTCCGCCAGTCCGCCCGTATTGACTCGCTTGGCAGGTACCCGATCCCAACCGTTCACACTATAGCACCCCTCCAAACCCAATGCAAAAAGTTCCCCCGGACCTGACTTCGGGGGATTCCGCATCGCACCTGGGGGACCCGGAAAGACAGGTCCCGGTTGACATCTCGCAGGCCCGTTTCTATCTTGACGAGGCCGGGCCGAATCCCAGATGAAAGGCTGCCCGGGACGAAAAAACTTCTGGACGAAAGCGCAATTCTTTGAATTCCCTCTCCCTTTACATCCACTGGCCATACTGTCCAAGCCGCTGTCACTACTGTGACTTCAACGCCTATGCGGTGGGACGCGGTTCGACCCCCCTTTTCGAAGACTATATCACGGCCCTGAAGGCCGAACTGAAAGGACGCTTGAAAGAGATCCTCCCACGTCCGGGGCGGCAAGCCCTCACGGTGGAATCCATCTTCTTCGGGGGCGGAACCCCTTCCTTGGCCCCACCGGAATTTATAGCGGAGTCCATCGCTCTGGCAAGGTCCTACCTCCCTGTCGGCGAGGCCGCGGAAATCACCCTGGAAGCCAATCCCGGCACCGTCTCCGCAGCGAGCCTTCGGGCCTTTCGGGAGGCCGGCGTAAACCGGCTGAGCCTGGCCGTGCAGTCCCTGCGGGACGCAGAGCTCCGGTTTCTCGGCCGACTCCACGATTCCCACACGGCCGGCAGGGCGGCGGAATGCGTTCGCGAAGCGGGGTTTGAGAACTTCTCGATCGACCTCATCTACGGCCTGCCGGACCAAACCCTTCAGGAGTGGGAGGAAACCCTCGAAGGGGCCCTGGAGATTTTCCCGCCTCACCTGTCGGCCTATGAATTGACGTTGGAACCCGGCACCCCCCTTGCCAAGCGCCTGGCTTTCACCTTGGGAGAAGAGCAGCTCACCGAAATGCACCTCCGAACGGAGCAAGGGCTGGAAGCGGCGGGCTACGAACACTATGAGATCTCTAACTACGCGCAGCCGGGCTTCCGCTGTCGCCACAACACGACCTACTGGACCGGCGGGCAATACCTGGGACTGGGAGCGGGCGCCCATTCCTACCTGGGCGGGGTCCGGTCCAAGAACCTCCGCCTGCCCGAGGAGTATCGGTCCTCCGTTCTGCAAAGGGGGCACGCCACGGAGGAGGTGGAGCGGCTGCCGCCCGTCCGGGCGGCGGGTGAAGCGTTGATGATGGGTTTGCGTTTGAAGGAAGGTGTCGACCTGGCCGAAGTCGGTGAGCGGACCGGATGCCGGCCCCTGGAGGCGTTCGGCGAAACCCTCCGAGAGTTGGTGAATTCGGGCCACCTCTTCCGGCGGGGGAGCCGCATCCGGCTGACCGACGCAGGGAAGCTCTTGGCCGACGCCGTGGCCCTCAAATTCCTCTAACGACCGACCCCGAAACGTTTGCCCCGGCCCTGCCGCTGGGCTATGATATGAATGGAGTTCCTGGAGAAATAGTCACGTTCGGGCTTTTGTGCAGTTTGGATGCGAGGGAGACCTTTTGAAATGGTTCATGGCGACGGAGCAATCCCCGAAAGAGTCCTCTTAGGCCCCGGTCCGAGCCTTGCCGATCCGCGCGTACTTCGGGCCATGAACAACCCGATGATCGGGTATCTGGACCCAGCCTACCTGGAAATCATGGAAGAAGTGGCCGACCACCTGCGCTCCACCTTCCAGACGCGCAATAAGGCGACGTTCCCCGTTCAGGGAACCGGTTTTTCGGGCATGGACTCCTGCCTCGGCACTCTCATCGAACCCGGTGACAAGGTGATCATCGCCGTCCACGGTTTCTTCGGGGCCCAGATGTGCGAGTTGGCCGAGCGCTACGGGGCTCAGGTCGTCCGGTTGGACCAGGAGTGGGGAAAAGCGTTTGACCCCGAGACCCTCGGCGAAGCCCTCCGGGCCCATCAGGACGCCAAGTTCCTGGGCATCGTTCACGCCGAGACCTCCACCGGCGTCCTCCAACCCATGGAGGAAATCGGCCGGCTGTGCCGGGAAAACGGCGTCTTGCTCCTGGTGGACGCGGTGACCTCCCTGGCGGGGGTTGAAGTGGCCGTGGATGGCTGGGGAATCGACATCTGCTACAGCGGTTCCCAAAAGTGTCTCGGGGCGCCTCCCGGAATGGCGCCGGTGACGCTGGGCGACCGGGCGCGGGGGGTGATCGCCGAACGCAAGACGCCTCCCCCCTCCTACTACCTGGACCTGTCCCTCATCCAAGAATACTGGGGAGAAGCGCATACCTATCACCACACGGGGCCGATGGCCATGGTCTACGCCATGCGGGAGGCCCTTCGGATCGTGCAGCAGGAGGGGCTGCCTGCGCGCTGGGCGCGGCACAGCCTGAACGCCGCCGCGTTGCAAGCGGGCCTGCAGGCCCTGGGCCTGGAGCTCCACGTTGAGGAAAAGGATCGCCTGCCCACCCTGACGACGGTCCGGATCCCCAAAGGCATAGAGGACGCCAAGATGCGGGGCCGGCTCTTGGAGGAGTTCGACGTCGAGATCGGCGGCGGGCTCGGACACCTGAAAGGGAAAATCTGGCGGATCGGCCTGATGGGCTACGCCTCCAACCGCCGCAACGTCTTGTACTTGCTGTCGGCCCTGGAGACGCTGTTGACCGATGCCGGTCTCCGTCCCTCTCAGCCGGGAGCGGGGGTGGCGGCCGCCCAAGAGGTCTATGACAGTCAAACCCGAGAGTGAGCGAAATCCCGGCCAGGGGTGAAAGACATGTTTGGCTTCGGCATACAAGAATTGATGATCATCTTGATCATCATCCTTGTCATCTTCGGCGCCCGGAAGCTGCCTGAGATCGGGGCCGGACTCGGCAAGGGAATCAAGAGCTTCAAGGCAGGCGTGTCGGGGAAGGAAGAGAGCAAGGAGGAACCGGACCTGATTCAGGAGAATTCCTCCGAGAAAGGCGGCGAAGAGAAACAGGCCTGATCCGCCGAGGGTACGGTTTCCTGCCCCATCGAATCCCAAGGCATGCCTCCTCCGGGCGTTTGTTGACTCGGAGGTCCCATGAAGGACTTCTTCAAAGTGGCCACGCCCGCTGAGGTGTTGGCCATTGTCGAGGAGTTTGATCCGCTGGAAGCGGAGATCCTGCCCACCGCTGAGGCCCTGGGCCGGGTCCTGGCGGAAGAGGTTCGCTCCCCCGTGGACCTGCCGGACTTCGACCGGGCCACCATGGACGGCTTCGCCGTCCGCGCCTCCGATACCACAGGCGCCAGCGAGTCCTCGGCGATCCAGTTCGACTACGTTGACGAGGTCCGGATGGGAGAGGCCCCCGGATTCCGGATCGGCCGCGGCCAGACGGCCAAGATCCCGACGGGCGGAATGCTCCCCGAGGGGGCGGACGCCGTTGTGATGGATGAATATTCCTCTTTCGCGGACGCCCGGACCGTGCAGATCACGAAGGGGGTGGCCCCTCTTGAAAACGTCGTCCGCGTGGGACAGGACATCCGGCGGGACGAAACGCTGCTGCTGGAGGGGGACGTGCTTCGGGCACAAGAACTGGGCGCCCTTTGCGGCCTCGGGGTCACAAGCGTATGCGTCCGCAGGAAGCCGCGGGTGGCGATCGTCGCGACGGGGGATGAGGTGGTCGATCCCTCCGAAACGCCAAGGCAGGGCCAGATCCGCGACATCAACCGGTTCACCCTCAGCGCCCTGACCACCGGGGCGGGGGGCGTCCCGGTCCCGCTGGGGATCGTCGGAGACGACCCCAAGGCCCTGGAGGCCGCTGTCCGCGGGGCCATGGAGGACAACGACGTCATTTTGATATCGGGCGGCAGCTCGATGGGACAGCGGGACCACAGCGTGGAGATCATCGATTCCCTGGGCGAGCCCGGTGTGCTCATCCACGGAGTCTCCATCAAGCCCGGCAAGCCGCTCATCGTCGGCCGCGCCGGGAAGAAAGCCGTCATCGGCGTCCCGGGACATCCCGTTTCCAACATGATGGTCTTTCAGGTGTTCCTCAAACCGCTCCTGCATCGGCTGGAGGGGAGGCGTTCGCGATCGCACGAGGACGTCCACTGGACGGAGGCGGCGCTGTCCCGTAATCTCCCTTCGGCCTCGGGGCGGGAGGATTACATCCGCGTGAGACTCGAAGGGACGGAGGACGGCCTCCTCGCTCACCCTGTGCTGGGAAGCTCCAGCATGATTTCCACCATGGTGAAGGCTGACGGCTTCATCATCATCGGGGTGGACACCGAGGGACTCATGCAAGGAGAGCGCGTTCGGGTCTACTCCTTCTAAGGAGAAACTTTTTTCCGACCCCGCTGCGCCGAACCCTTTCGCGGCGGGTCGGGGACGACTCGCCCGGCGGCGAGGCGGGGCGAGAGCAGGCGTCTCCGTCGAAGGCAGCCGCGGCGGTTTGATCGAGGAACTTCACGGATGAAGACCAAGCGCAGGGTCTATCTGGAGCGCAAGCCCGCGGAGGAAATTCTTCCCGCGTTCCTCGGGGCGATCCGCGTTCCCGATCCCCTTCCCACTGAAGTCGTCTCCATCCCCGAATCCCTGGGGCGGATCACCGGAGAACCGCTTCTGGCGAAGATCTCCTCCCCCCATTATCACGCCTCGGCCATGGACGGCGTGGCCGTCAATGCGGTCGAAACCATTGGCGCGAGTGAGAGCAGGCCGCTGGAGCTCCACCTCGGTCCGAAAGCGGCCTATGTGGACACGGGCGACCCCTTGCCAGAGGGGACGAATTCGGTCGTCGTCATCGAGGACGTCCAACCCCTGAACGGGGACCGGATCGAGATCCTCTCGACCGTCCGGCCCTGGCAGAACGTTCGGACGATGGGCGAGGACCTTGTCGCCTCGCAGCTCATCTTGCCCTCCGGGCGCCGGATCCGCCCCTACGACATCGGCGCGCTGCTCGCGGGCGGATATACAGAGATCCCCGTCCGGCGAAAGCCGCGCGTCGTGATCCTGCCGACCGGAACGGAGCTCGTTCAGCCGGGGACCCCCCTCAAGCCCGGTGACATCATCGAGTTCAACTCGCGGATGCTGGGAGCCTTCGTCCGCGAATGGGGGGCCGAGTGGGTTCCCCATCCCATCGTTCCGGACGACGCGGAGGCCCTGCTGGAGGCAGTGAGAAAAGCCCTGCGTGAGAACGACGTGGTGGTGGTCAATGCGGGTTCTTCCGCCGGGGAGGAGGATTACACCGTCCACGTCTTTGAAACCGTGGGTGAAGTGATCCAACACGGCGTCGCCCTGGCGCCGGGCCAGCCGGCCATCTTTGCGCACGCCGACGGGAAAGCGCTTCTCGGCTGTCCCGGATTTCCGGTCTCCGGCGTCGTCATCTTCAACGAATTCGTCCGGCCCCTGATGGGCAAACTGTTGGGGATCCCTCCCCCCTGCGGTCCGCGAATCCAGGCGGTGGTGGGACGCAAGCTTCCCTCCAAGCTCGGCTTGCTCGAGCACGTCCGGGTCAAGGTCGGGGAGGTGAACGGAAGGACCATCGCGCTGCCTCTGTCCCGCGCTTCGTCTTTAACCACCTCCATGGCCGAAGCCGACGGGGTGATCCGCATCCCCCGAAACGCCGAGGGCCTGGAGAAGGGCGTCGGGACGGAGGTCGAGCTCTTTCATGAAGAAGCCGGCATCGACCGCAACATCCTGTTGGCGGGAAGCCACGACCTGGCCCTGGATCTGCTCACAGTCGCTCTGGCCGAAAGCACCCCGGGGACTTCCCTGTCCAAGGCGCCCATGGGCAGCCTGGACGGCCTCCTGGCCCTGAAGGGAGGAGAGGCCCACCTTGCGGGATGCCACCTCCTGGACCCCGAGACGGGAGAATACAACTTTCCCCTCGTCTCCAGGCACTTCTCCCCCGGGGAGGCGGCCCTCGTAAACTTCGTTTACCGGCAACAGGGATTGGTGGTCCCCCGCGGGAACCCGCGAGGCATCGGAGGGATTGCCGACCTGACCCAGGAAGGCATCCGGTTCGTCAACCGCCAGCGGGGCGCCGGGACCCGCGTCCTGCTGGACCACCAGTTGGAGCTCCTGGGAATCGACCCGGACTCCGTTGCAGGCTACGACCGCGTGGTGAGCACGCATATGGCCTTGGCGGCCGCAGTGGCCAGCGGCGCGGCCGACGTCGGTCTGGGAGTCATGTCGGCTGCCAGCGCGCTGGACCTCGATTTCCTTCCCGTCGGCTGGGAACGGTTCGACCTTGTGGTGCCAGCGGGGCTATTGGATTCGGCGCTCCTGGCCCCTCTGTTTGCGGTCCTCGGAAACCAGGCGTTTCGGGAGAAAGTCCTCGCACTGGGCGGATATCAAGTCCACCTCATGGGTGAGAAGCTTCACAGCGATCCCGGACCGCCGCCGGAAGCGGAGTAACCGAAATATGCTCAATGGATGGTCGAGAGAAACGGGGCCTCCGCCCAAAGGGAGGCGATTGGGGTTCATCCTGCTGGCGGTCATCCTGTGCGCCACTTCAGTCTTCCTGCCTGCCGCCTCCGGCCAGGCCGGCCCGCAAGAGGAGCAGATGAAAGTGCGCGGCCTGGTCGTCGATCCACGCAGTCGCTCGCCTGTTCTCCTCCTCGAGGACCTCGAGACCGGCCAGAAAGTGCTCCCGGTTTGGATTGGCATGCCGGAGGCCAACGCCATTCTGATGGCGCTCAACCAAGTGGTCATTCCCCGGCCCATGACCCACGACTTGTTGCGAAACCTCCTTCGGGACCTGAAGGCGACGGTGTTGCGAGTTGCGATCACCGGGCTGCGCGAGAACACCTTTCTGGCCACCATCTATTTGCGAGCAGGAAAAAAGGTCCTCCAGGTGGACAGCCGCCCGAGCGACGCAGTGGCATTGGCGCTCAGAACCGACGCCCCCATCTTCGCCTCCGTTCAGGTGTTGGCCCGAGCCGGGCAATCCCTCCCGGTCGAAGGCTCTCTCACTTCCGAAGTGAGGCCGTACGGCCTCGTGGTGCAGGAGATCACGCGGGACCTGTTGCCGCACTTTCAAGGCGCTGAACCCGGTTCTATCTTGATCACCGATGTCAAGGAGGGGAGCCAGGGCGCGAGAGACGGCCTGAAACGCGGGGACGTGGTCCTTCACGTCAACGACCTACAGGTGCGGGGTCTGAAAAACTTCCTGCAACTGCTCCAGACCGCCACCTCCCAGAACGAAAAGGTTCGCCTCTTCGTCCACCGGGGCGACAAGCGCCTGCAACTGGACCTTTCCGGGAAGAAACCCGGAAACTAGCCGAGTCCCCTTGACGGAAAACTTCCGCCCCTTGTCCTGACCCTCCAGCGTGTCATCCCAAGCAGAGCTGGCAAGAGTCATGAACGTCCTTTTTGTCTGCACGGGTAACATCTGCCGAAGCCCCCTGGCGGAAGTCTACCTGAAGAGGCTCCTTCAGGAAGGGGGTCCGCCGAACGTCCAGGTGACATCGGCCGGGATTATTGCCCTGCCGGAAAATCTCCCGCCGCAGGAGGCCATGGAAACGTCGGCTCAAATGGGTTTGAACCTGAAATCCCACCGGGCGAGACCCCTCACGCCCAAAATGGCTCGGGAGGCGGATCACATTCTCGTCATGGCGCCCGAACATGCTGAGTTCATCAGCTTTCACTATCCAGAGGCCGCCGAGAAGGTGGAGTTCCTGGCGCGCTATGGGATGGGCAGAACCGACGATACCGTCCCCGATCCTCTCGGAGCTACCTCTTTCCACTATCGGAGCACCTACGCCTTCATCGCCCAGGCCGTCCAGGATTTCTATCGCCAGAAGATTTCCAGGTCGCCTACAGCTCACGACCGGCCCGGGAGCCGGTCCCGCCCGGCGCGCGGCGGGAAGCGGGTGAGCGTCCTCGTCCCGGCCTCTGCGGGCAATTTGGGCCCCGGATTCGACACCCTGGGCCTTGCGCTGGAACTCCATAACCGGGTGACTCTCGAGGAGGCCGATGCGGACGAGATCCAAGTCTCCGGAGAGGGAGAGGGCAGGCTCCCGCTGGACGCGACGAATATCGTCCTCCAGGCCGTCGAGACCGTCTTTCAGTCGGCTGGAATGAAACGCCCCCCGCTTCGCCTCAGGCTGGAGAACGCCATCCCTCTCACCCGGGGGCTCGGCAGCAGCGCGGCCGCCCGGGTCGGAGGGCTCCTTGCGGGCAGGCTGTGGTGCGGCCTCTCCCATGATCTGGGCGCTTTGCTGAGGGCGGCCGAGGCCCTGGAAGGTCACGCGGACAACGCCGCCCCCTCTCTTCTGGGGGGACTCACAGTGGTGGCGGGGACGGGGGATACGCTATCCTTCGCCCGGGCCCCCATTTCGGAAAAGATCCAGGTTTCCCTGGCGGTCCCGGACTTCGAGGTGGCGACCTCCGAAGCCAGAAAGGCCCTGCCCAAAGAGGTCCCCCATTCCCATGCGGTCTTCAACGTTCAGCGAACAGCGCTTCTGATGGCCGCTCTGGCAGACGGGGACGGCCATCTGCTTTCCCTGGCCATGGAGGACAGGCTGCACCAGCCTCACCGCGCCCACCTCATGGGACCTATTCACGATGCCTTCACAGCCGCTCGAGATGCCGCGGCGGCCGGGGCCGCCCTGAGCGGAGCGGGACCCTCGGTGATTGCCCTTTCCATCTCGGGTCACGCCGACCCGGCCGAGGTCGCAGAGGCCATGGCGGCTGCTTACCGGGAAAAGGGGATCGGCTGCAAACCCTGGGTCCTGGGGATCGACCCTCTGGGCGCACGCCCGGAGAGCCGGGAAGCCCAAGACAGGCCATGACGGCGCTCACATACGAAATCACCCTGTCCACAAAGGGCTTTGGCGACACCCACGACATCACCGCCCGGGTCGCCCGATGCATCGAGAAATCCGGCTTTCAGGCGGGAACGGCGACGGTCTTCGTCCCCGGATCCACCGCAGGGGTGACGACGATTGAGTTTGAGTCCGGCGCCGTGGCCGACCTGCACGCCGCGCTCGAGCGAATGGCGCCAGAGGACGTACACTACGCCCATGACGCGAGATGGGGGGACGGCAACGGTTTTTCGCACGTCCGGGCCGCTCTGCTGAGTCCCTCTCTTTCCGTCCCCTTCTCGGAAGGACGGCTCTTGCTGGGCACTTGGCAACAGGTCGTTGTCCTGGACTTTGACAACCGCCCCAGGAAGCGGCGAGTGGTGATCCAAGTGGTGGGGTAAACCCATTCTTCCGGGGAGCTTTTTGGGCACTTGCGTGCCGGCCGAGCTGCGGTTG
>JBHIBA010000073.1:0-17359 GCA_046758845.1 Nitrospinota bacterium | reverse complement strand
CAAAAATCTGATTTTGAGATAGGTTCTAATAATGTAGAAGCCAGCCAGGCTCGCCCTAAAGCATCGTAGCCAGGCAACATTGCGGAATCTCTAGCCGATTCTATTTCGCAAGTGCAAGAGCGAGCTAGTGGTTCCAACAATGCCCAACCTCGAAAGCCAACGGCACCAGCGGCTGCGAGATCGAAAACCGATAATGGACATTCAAGTGGTACTAAGGAAACTCCGGGTGCCAATGTCAAAGGCTCGTATGGGCTGGGTAACCCCACAGTGAGAACATACCAATTTCCCTCATGGACATCGCCAGACAGTTGAGGGTCATTCATAGCCTAGCTTACTCACATCAGCCCTAATAAGCTGCTCCAACTGGGCCGACTTCGCCCGATCGCCACAGCAGCTTGCTGCCTGTACCTCGGTCGTGTCTCTCCCGGCCAAACGCACTGGCCGGCAAGCGGCGAGTGGCACACAATAAACACACTGTCTTCCGTTCGCACGCTGGGCGCGGGCCTGCGGTCCCGCGCGGGGGATCACTTCAACCCCAGCATCTCCGCTGCATGCCTGCGGGTGGCGGCGGTGATCTTTTTGCCGCCGGCCATGCGGGCGAGCTCTTCTACGCGCTCTTCCTGGCTCAAGGGGCGAATGGTGGTGCGCGTCCGGCTCTTCTTCTCTTCCTTGGAAATCACAAAGTGAGCGTCGGCCAGCGCGGCGATCTGCGGCAGATGCGTGATGCAAAAGACCTGGTGCGAACGGGAGATGGCCTTCAGCTTCTTTCCCACCACCTCCGCCACGGCCCCGCCGATCCCAACGTCGATTTCGTCAAACAATAGAGAAGGAACCCGGTCCCGGTCCGCCAGGACGGTCTTGATCGCCAGCATCAGCCGGGACAGCTCGCCCCCCGAAACGATCCGCGCCAACGGCCGAACCCCCTCCCCCACGTTCGGCTCGAACTGGAACTCGGCCTTATCCACGCCGTCCTCGAACAGCCGCAGGCGTCGCCCGTCCCGCTGGACGAAACCCTCCGTGTCTTCCTCATCCTGGACATCCACGGTGATCCGCACCTTCTCCATTCCCAGGCCCCGAAGCTCCTTCTGGACGGCCCCGCCCAGGCGCGCGGCGGCCGCCTGGCGCTCGCCGGAGAACTTCAAGGCTTCCTCAGCCACACGGGGACGAAGCTCCTCAACGGCCCGACAGACCTCCTCCAGCGCCAGATCCCGGTTGGATAGCTCTTCCAGCTCCCGCGCCGCTCGGCCTCTGTAGGCCAGAATCTCTTCGACGGACCCGCCGTATTTTCTCTTCAGGGAGCGCAGGACGTCCAGCCGCTCCTCGACGGCGCGCTGCCGCCCGGGGTCGAACTCCACGCCGTCCGCATACTGTCGGACCCGCCGCGCGGCCTCCCCGGCCCGGAGGTTGAGGGAGCGGACCTCCTCGGCGAGGTCCCGCAGCGCAGGGTCCAGCTCGGCCAGGCGATCCACCCGCCCCGCCACGGACGCCAGGCCGTCCACCAGAGACCCCTCGGATTCGTACATCTCCTCATGCGCGCCGCGCGCCAGGGAGTGACGCTCCTCGGCGCTCGCGAGGAGCGCGGCCTCCGCCTCCAGGGCCTCCTCCTCCCCGGGAATCGGGTCCGCGGCATTGATTTCCCTCAATTGGAATTGGAGAAGATCCACGCGGTCGCGCTGATCCGTCTCCTGCCGGGAAAGCTCTCCCCTCCGGGCCTCAAGCTCGCGGAGTTTGCGGATCATCCGCGCGACGCCATCCCGCCGCCCCCGCAGGCTTCCAAAATCGTCCAGGATTTCCAGGTGATTTTCGGGGTAAAGGAGTCTCTGATGCTGATGCTGGCCGTGGACGTCGATCAGGAACTCGCCGGCCGACTCCAACATGGCCAGGGTGACCGGGCTCGCGTTGACGAAACAGCGGTTTCTGCCCTCGGCGGAGACGATGCGCCGCAGCGCCATTTCTCCCTCGTCGGCATCGATGCCCATACCGCGGAGCCGTTCCCTGACCGTCCCGCCGGGCCCTTTTCGCGGCAGATGAAACAGGGCCTCGACGGTCGCCTCCTTGGCTCCGGCTCGGATGAGGTCGGCGTTGGCGCGCCCGCCGAGAATGAGCTGAAGGGCGCCGAAGATGATGGACTTTCCGGCCCCGGTCTCCCCCGTGAGGACGGTCAAGCCGGGGCCGAACTCCACCGAAAGCTGCTCGATGAGGGCGAAGTTCTGAACGCGAAGGGCCGTCAGCAACGAAGTTTCTCCCGGGCCGGCTCAGAAGGCGCCGAGTCCCGGCAGCGGAAGGCATCAGACCGAAGTTTTTCTCTTCTTGGGTTTCTTGCCGCCTCCGTCCTTCCCGTCTGCCTTGGCCGCCGGGCTTCTCTTTCTTCTCGGCCGGTTGCTTTTTTTCGTCGCTGGGGTCCCCTGTTTCGCAGAAGCCTCGGAATCGCGCACTCCCCCCATCTGGACCCCCCAGCCGAGCTTGTCGCGCAACAGGCTGAAATAGTCGTTCTCCGGGAGCTTGACGAGGCGGATACAATGCGAGCTCTTCCGGACTTCAACCACATCCCGATGCCGGATGGCGAAACCCACCTGACCGTCGAGGGTCACGTGGACGTCTTCATCCGGGGTCGTGAGGACGACCTCGACTGTCACGTCGTCGGGGAGCACCAGCGGGCGGTTTGAGAGCGTGAAAGGACAAATGGGGTTCAGGATGATGGCCAAAAGGGACGGCATTAAGATCGGTCCGCCCGCCGAAAGAGAGTACCCGGTGGAGCCGGTGGGAGAGGAGATGATCAGCCCGTCGGCGCGGTAGGAGGTGACGAACCGTCCGTCCACATAGGAATCCAGCTCGATGATTCGGGCCAGCGCCCCCTTGCTGATGACCACGTCGTTGAGGACCTCGTGCTCGGAAACCGCCTCGCCGTCCCGCCGGATCTTGGCCGAGAGCATCGGACGTTCGTCGATCTCGAACTCGCCCGCGAAAATGCGCTCCAACGTTGGATAGAGCTGCCCCAGTGTGACCTCGGTCAAGAAACCGAGGGCGCCCAGGTTGACGCCCAGGATCGCCACCGGGAGCCCCACCGTCATCCGGGCCATGGACAGCATCGTGCCGTCCCCGCCCAGGACGATGAGGAGGTCCACCCGGCCCGGAATGTCCTCGCGGGTGTGGGGCGAACTCACGCCGACGAGGCGGGCCGTATCCCGATCCAGGACCACCCGGCAGTCCCGGCCTTCCAGCCACCGCAACAGCTCCCGCATCACGGGTTCGGCCTGACCCCTCTTCGGCTTGCAGACAACCCCGATTCTCTTCATGACCCGCTACTTTCCCGCCCGGATGACACCCCCGGCAAAAACTGGCACGATTCGGCTCCATCCCGTCCGGGCGCAGTATTCCAGGTCTGCACCGAGACCCAGACTTTGGAGATGACGACCCCAGCAGCTCTCCTGGAGCATGCCCAACAGGTGCTTCCGATGCCGCTCGTAGAGATTCCAACACGCAAGGGCCGAGTCGGTCAATCCGATTCTCCCCCCCGCGTTCCCGCAAATCTCCTGGACGATCAGGCCCGCACAGACGGCGTCCTCCAGGCAGAAGAGCGCTTGCTTTCCCGAGCAAACGATGTTGACCTGCCCGCCCCGCCCCCCTTCTCGAAACCTGAGGGCGCCCCGGCGAGCCACCGCCCCGGCGTTGCCGAAGGAGGCGAGCCAGATCTCCCGCGCCCCCGCCTCCGCGGCGGCCTTCATCGTCCGGGTCCCGTTGACGGTGGTGAGGACGATCTCCCGGCCGGCCACCCGGCCGGGCAGGAACTCTCGCGGGGAGTTCCCCAGGTCGAAGCCCCGAATAGGCTGGCCGTTGCGCTCCCCCGCGAGAAGCCGGTTTCCCCTACGGGCCTTCGAGCGCAGCCGGCGGGCCTCCGCAATGCTGACCGTCGGAAAAATCGCCGCGCACTCCGCCTCGAAGGCCGACAGGATCGTCGTCGTCGCCCGGAGGACGTCAATGACGATCCAGATGGCTCTCTGTGCCCCCGTCCGACCGATCTCCTTCACAACTGCCGGGAGCTCCGCCCTGGAAAACAGCGCCCTTAACATCGAGTGGATCCCGAGCTCCTCAACTCTCCATCCCCTGGGAGCCCAGCCTGAAGACGCGGGCTTCCCTCTCTCCGGCCGTGCGCTCGGCCCAGTCGGCGTACTCCTCTCGGGCGGCCAGGAATATGACCTGCGTCCGCGCGGCCATTCGGCGAAGCCAAGTGAGCGCTCTGCGGCGGGACGCATCGTCGTAGTGAACGAAAGGGTCATCCAGGATCAGGGGGAGCGGCTCTTCGCCGCCCAGCAGTTCGAGGCAGGCGGCGCGCAATGCCAGGTAGAGCTGATCGGCAGTCCCGCGGCTCAGGTTTCGGGGTTCGACCTGGTGCTCCGGCAGGGCGACCGTCACGGCCGGCCACCCGCTGGTCAGGTCCACGCCGAAATCCTGGCCGACGACGGAGCGGAAATGGCCCTGGGCGGCTCCCTGAAGCCGGGGAAGATAGGAATCCTCCAGCTCCTGAGCCGCCTCCTCCAGGGTCTCCACCGCAACCCCGTAGGCTCGGTAGAGGATGTCGAGCTCATTCAAGCGGTCGTCAATCTCCTGGAGTTGCTCCCCCAACGTCTCAACCGAAACAATCCCATCGCCCATCTTCTCTTCGAGCCGGGCCCGGATGCGGATGTGTTCCGTTCGGCCCGATTCGACCCGTTCGGCCAGAGAGACCTCCTCTCGGCGCCACTGTTCGACCTCGGCGGCCGAAGGATTCAAAAGGTCAAAGCCCTCCTCCTTCGCCTCCCGCCTCAGGTCCCGCCGGCGCCGATCCGCCTCATCCAGTCGGGCCGCCAATTCCTGCTCCGATCCCTCCGCCAGAATTTCCCTTTCACGGGCCGTCGAGTCTTCCCTACGCCTGAGCAACTCCTGTGCACGGTTGTTCCGCTTGTGAAGGGCATCCTCATTGTCCACACCGAGGCGGCGGAGGCCCCCCTGAATTTCCCCTGCCAGCGCCCTCAAACGCCCCTCAGCTTCCTCAAGCTCTTCCCCGGCCCGGCGGCAAAGATCCTCCGAGGACTTCAGGCCGGGCAGCCTATCGCGGAATTTGCGAAGGCCGGCGCGGGCCCCCTCGGCGCCTTCAACACCGAGTGTTCGGAAAAGGGTCGCGATGCTCTCCTGGGGGTCTTCCCCGGGTTCCGCTTCACCGGACTCGATAGCCGTCCCTCCCGCCTCAGTGCTTGCAACCCCCAGGCGGAGAGCGCTGAGGAGGCGGCGATTGAGCAGCAAGACCGCCCACAACAGGACCGGGAAAGCGAGACCGAAAAAGGCAAAAAGATATAGAGGCAAATCGCCGCTTACGGCCCGATAGATGAAGGGCGTTCCGAAAACCACGAGGAAGAGCACAAAGGCCAGGGAGATCTTTCCCCACGAGGGAACAGCCCCGAAACCCGCCATCGCCGGGCCCTCTCTCCGTTGGGCGCGAGCCTTCTCCCGCACAGCCTCTTCCCATAAGGGGAGCTGCTCCTCGATGGCTTGGGCGTGGTTTCCGAACACCTCCAGGCCGGAGACCTCCTCCACCAGGGCCTGTCTCTCTTCCCGGAGCCGGGCGACCTCCCGACGAAGCTCGGCCGACCGCCTCTCCGCTGCCTCTCGCCGGGCACGCAGCTTAGGAAGAGATCCGGTTACGGCCTCAAGCAGTCCCTCGGTGTCTCCCATCTCCCGCAACCCATCCTGGGCCAGTTTCAGTTCCTCCCGGACCTCCCTCAGACGGCGAAGACGGCGGCTCAGAGAGTCCGCTTCCACATCCGCAGCGGCCGCTTCCCTATCGACACGGGTCTTCCGTTCCCAACGCTCCAGGAGGGCGTGGACCTCCTCCAAGCGGCGCTGGTCCTCGGGGATCTCTTCTTCCAATTCGGCTTTCCGCTCGGATAGCGACAGGACGATTCGGCAGGTTTCCTCCGTCTCGGAAATCCTCTGCTGGACCCTCTCGCGCTCCTGAACCAGCCGGTCGTACTCCCGGGGGTTTACCGGCCGGTAGCCCGTTCCACCCTCGGATTTGACGTCCCTTTGGGCGGAGCGCAGCCTGGCGAGAATTTCCGAGACGTCCGCCTGTGGGATGCCCGAGACGATCCCCCGGAGGATCTCGCCCATCCGGATGAGGTTATTTCCCTCCGCGATGCGGGCCAGATCCCCCTGGCGCAGGTAGGCCGTGGCCAGAAAAAGGTCGCCCCGGTCGATCCCCGTGATCTTTTTCACGGCGGCCGCGACCGCCTGGACATCGGCCGTCCGCAGCCGCCACCCGTCGCCCTCGGGCACAAGCAACCGTGCCCGGCCGGCGTTCAGGTCGCGCTCCAGCCGGAAGCGTTCTTCGCCCGTCTCCACCTCGACGGCCGTCCGAAACTCCGCTGCGTTCGACTCGCCCTCTTGGGCCCAGGACCGAAGGTCTGTCTTGCCGAGGGGACTCGACCGCGCCCGCTCCACGCCGTAAAGGGCCGCGCCCAGGGCGTCCGCCAGACTCGTTTTCCCCGCCCGGTTCGGCCCCACGAAGACGTTGAGTCCGGACGAGAACTCAACCCGCCGGAACTCCCGGTAGACTCGGACGCCCGAAACTTCCAGGGCCAGGATTTTCATGAAACGGACGTGGGAAGGAAAGGCGATGAAGACTTCGACCGGTTCGCGTCCGCCAGTCCCAGGCGCAACGCCGTCTCCAGGACCGCCCGCTCTTCGCCGTGGGCCTTCTGCATCCTGGCCCGAAGCTTGTTGCAGAATCGGCCCAGGATGAAACGGTCGTCATCCGGTATTTCCCCGGGAGCGGCCGCGTCCCTCCGGTCAACCCGGAGATGGAAGAAGGTCCCCGAAAAGCGCTCTTCCAGCTCCTCGGCGGCCTCCCAGACCTCCGGCGAGGCGACGCCGGAAAAGCGCACACCGAGAAGGTCGTCCGGCCCCGCCGCGTTCCGGACGGCGTCGAACAAACTCTCCGGCTCCGAATATTGGGAGAGATCGATCTCCTTGATCTCGATCCTCCGCTGGCTTGCCGCCTCCTTCCGGAGACGGACGGCTGTTTCGTCTTCGCAAGCTTCCAGCCGGCCCAAGAGAAAGCGGCGCTCGCCGGTTTCCCGAGGATTCATCCCCAGCCCTTCGGGTGAGCCGGGATAGGCCGCCAGCGGGCGCCGCCCGATCTCCCGGCAACCGTGATAATGGCCGAGGGCGACATATTGGAAAGGAAGCCGTGCGATCTCGGCCTCGCTGAAGGGGGCATCATCGTATCCTTCGCCGATGGTATCGAGGGACCCGTGGAAGAGAAAAATGCCCCATTCGCCCGGCTCGGCGTCGCCCGCCACAAGGTTTGCCAGGGGCCTGGCCTTCGGGCGCTCCCGGTCATAGGCCATCCCGCAAACCTTCACGCCCAACTTCGGCAAGGCTCTCAGCTCCAGGCGGGGCCGCGCAAAGACGGCCACTCCGGCGGCCTCTAACTCGGACCATACCCCCCCCGGAATGAAGAAGTCATGGTTTCCGGGGATCGCGAAGCAGTGAATTCCGGCCTCTATGAGACGTCGAAAGCCGTCCCGGGCCGCTTCCCGGTCGGCCGGAGGGGGACAGGGGGAGTCGAACAGGTCGCCCGCCACCAGAAAAAGGTCCACGGGTTCCTGGATCGCCCGCTCGACCATTCGGCGGAAGGTGGCGCGCAGGTCCTCCCGGCGCACTTCCGCACTGGGGGAGAGGGCGTCGAATGGGCGCCCGAGATGCAGGTCAGCCGTGTGAAGAAAGGTCACGCCTTGAGCGAGTTTTTCGGCCATCAATTACTAACCCATCGGGGCAGGGACGGCTCATTCTACGTTGGGCGCACTGGAGCAATCAAGACGGGTTCAGGGGAGAATTTCTCGGAGGGGTTGTGGGAGGGAAATTTTGCGGAGGGCATTTGAGATTGGTTGGGTTGAGCTAGGAAATACCCTGCGGCCTCGAAACCGGCCGCCGAAATTTCTGGATGGAAAACGTGTTATCGAAGGACAGTTTCTTGAAGGATTGCAGCTAGGATGACGAAGAAAGATTCCTCCAACAAGGAACATTACAAACTCTTGATGACTAATTCCCTCTCGAAGCGCTTGGCGGAAAAACCATCCTCCGGCAACATAGACCAAAGCCATCGATATTCTGAGCACCCTTTTCCACTGTGGTATCGGCAGCCCCACTAGGAGAAATCGGCTTGCCTCCTGAATCTCTGGTGCGTCAAGAGATTTCGAGCCCCGGCTCTTCGTTTTTGCCATCGTCGCACCGAAAAGAGCATCTTCAAATTTGTCTACCTCAGTGGCCCAGGCCTCCATGCCATGTTTAGTGATATCCCACCCCTCTGGAAGGATTTCTTGAACGCTCGGTGGGCGACTCATTGGAATTCTATATCCTAACTAGATTCCGAATCAGTCTTTAAAAGAGCATTGATCGCATCTTGGAGTGTCTCTTTCACATCCTCAGGCATAACTAAACTGGAACGACGTACTTCTGCATGTTTGGTCGCGAGTTCCAGCCAGACGTCGTAGAACCGGTTCCAAACAGAATCCATCCAATCAACCGCCTCTAGGCTATAGCGGGTCTCTTCGGCCTTTGGTTTCGACACAGGCACCTCTCCCTTTTAGGCTTTACATGCTTAGGCTAGCAGAAAAGTGGGGCAGAATTAAAATAGATCATTACCAGAAAGAAGGAAGAGCAGATAAACAGTGGAAATAATTTGAACTTGAGTGTTTCCACCCTTTGATCCTTCGGCCCCGGCATGAGAAAAGGAAGCGAGGAAGCGCCGCTTCATTGAGAATCTGCAATCCCTCGTCGGCCGGGAGGTTCAATGATCGAAAGAAAAGAAGTCCTGCGCCTGAGGCGTCAAATGCCCATCATGGAGCGCCACGTCTGCATGAACTGGGGGTACAGTGGACCGTCCCCCCGTCCCGTCCTGAAGGCCATCCAGGAAACGCTGGAGAGGGAGAGCCGATTCGGCCCCTTCCATCCCGAGGTAAAAGCCCGCCGCGACGCCCTGCTGGACCACGCGCGCCGGCTACTGGGCGAGGTCATCGGGTCCGGCGCCGATGAGATCACCCTCACCGACAATACTACAGCGGGGGTCAACCTCGTCGCCCATATCCTGGATTGGAGGCGGGGCGATGAGGTGATCATCTCAAACGCGGAACATCCCGGAGGATACCTCCCCTGGTTCGCCTTGCGGGACCGGTGCGGCGTCAAAGTCCACCAGATACCCATTGACGGGGACGACGACCACTTTGTCAAAGCTCTTCTGAGCAGGATCAATCAAAAGACGCGCCTGATCTGCATCAGTCACGTCGCTTGGCTCTCCGGTTACCGGTATCCCTTGCGGGAGGTCGCCAAAATCGCCAAAAGTCGGGGGGTCCTCTTCTTGGTGGACGGAGCCCAGGCCGCCGGGGCGCTGGATTTCAGTGTGAGAGACATCAAGTGCGATTTTTACGCCTATCCGGGGCAGAAATGGCTCATGGGCCCGCAGGGGACGGGCGCTTTTTACGTCCGCCGTGACCTTCGAAAAAAACTCCCCCTACCCGGGGCGGGTTACGATTCGGCGGAAAAAAAGGACCTGGCCTCAGGCACATATGTCCCCTACCCTGACGGACGCCGGTTCGAGCTGGCTACGAAAAGCACCGCCCTTTTCGCCGGCCTCGCCGTGGGCGCCGAGCAGGCCCTACGGCTGGGTCTCGCCGCCATTGAGGACCGAATCCTGTCTCTCGCCGGGCGCCTGTCGGATCAGCTCCGGGAGATTCCCCATCTAGAGCTTCTCAGCTTTCGACCCGCCCGCGGGAATCCCGCTCATTCAGGCTTGGTTTCGTTTCGAATTCCTTCTTTCCCGGCCTCGGAGGTCGTCTCCTCTCTTTTGCGCCAGGAGCGAATCCTGGTCCGGGAGGTTCCGGCCTATCCCCCCGGCGTACGCGTCTCCCTTCACTACGTGAACCTGGAAGAAGAAGTGGACGGAGTGGCGACGGCCGTCGGGCGTTTGGCGGCCAAGGCCGCCCACCGAAAGAAGTAGGGGCGAGAGTCTTTCCGGCTGGTGCATCCGCTGCTTGCCGCTGCGCCCCTGGAGGCCCATTTGCAACCTTTAGCTTAAGGTCTTTGACCGCGCGTGGAGGGAAAACCATCGAACCGAACGCTTTGCGCCCTCAATCCAAGTCCGCGTCGTTCTGATGCTTTTTTCCCTGAGAACTGAGAAAAGCTTGAGAGTACGCCCGGATGATGTCGGGTCGCCGAATCATTCCCACCAGCCTGCGGTGGTTGCCGCGATATATGACAGGAATTCGCCCGACATCCATCGCCCCAAAATGTGCGATGGCATCTTCGAGTGTTTGATCAGGAAAGACACACCTGACTTGAGTGGTGCAAATATCGCCCACCTTTCGCTCCAAATCGCCCGCCTTCACGGCTCGCTCTACATCGGAAAGCGCAACCACACCCAGAAACTCACCGTCCCCGTTGACCACGCCAAAACCATGAGAATGCGTTTGTTGAAAGAGGGGGATCAGTTCTCGAACGGACATTTCAGGGGATACGGTCACAAGCTCGGATTTGGGGGTCATTGCCTCTTCCACCTTAATGGTGCGCATCCAGTTCACGTCCCTAAAAGCAGATATTTCGATGCCTCGTCGTTTCAGCTTGAAGGTATAAATTGTCTCCGTTTGGAGGAGGCGGCCGATAACCGTGCTGATTGCAACGGCAAGGCCCAAAGGCAAGATGATTTCGTAATCTCGCGTCATCTCGAAGAGGATCAGCACAGAGGTCATGGGCGCCCGCGCGGCGCTCGCAAACAAGGCGGCCATTCCCACCAACGCATAGGCTCCAGGCGGAGCCGTGATCGTGGGGAACCAAGTATGGACCGCCAGACCAAATGCGCCTCCCAGCATGGCTCCCATAAACAAGGAGGGCGCGAAGACTCCACCTGAACCCCCTGAGCCAAGTGTCAACGACGTAGCCACGAGCTTCGCAGCCAAAAGAAAAAGCAACAAATGGACGGCAGTTATGTCGTTCCTCAAAATCTTCTCGAGGGTCTCATAGCCGACTCCGAACACTTGAGGGAAATATAGGCCGATCAAACCGATGCCCAGCCCACCCACAGCCGGCTTGATGTATTCAGGGAATCTCCACCCCTCAAAGAGATCCTCCGTGCGGTAGAGAAGGAACACAAACGCGAACGCGATACAAGCAGTAAGCAGGCCAAGGCCGGCATACAGCAGGAGTTCCCACGGGCTGACCAGACCATAGACCTGCACCCGGAAAGCGGGGAGATCCCCCAAAAAGACCCGGCTGATCGCGCTTGCAGTGACCGAAGAAATAATGACAGCCGCAAAATAGCCCGCGCTGAGCTCAGCCAGGATCACTTCCATTGCGAAGATTGCACCCGCGATCGGCGCGTTAAACGTCGCGGCGATACCCCCGGCCGCCCCACAAGCTACCAGGGTTCGAATCCGCTCACCCGACAGCCTAAGTTTCTGACCCAAGGTTGAGCCCAGGGCGGAGCCAATCTGTACGATAGGTCCCTCCCGACCGGCGGACCCCCCGCTGCCGATGCAGATGGAAGAGGCAAGGGTTTTGATCAGGGCGACAATCGGCCGAATCCGCCCCTGCCGTAGCGCGACAGCCTCCATAACCTCAGGGACGCCGTGCCCTTTGGCCTCGCGGGCAAAGAAGTAAACCAGGAATCCCACAAATAGGCCCCCGATCGCCGGGATCAGAATGACGTAGTATTGGCCGAGGAATCCGAGGGGAACTTTTCCCCCCCCAAAGGAAACACGAGCAAAGAACTGAATCAGCCAACGGAAGACGACGGCGCCCATACCCGCGCCGACGCCGACAACCACGGCCAGGCCCACGATCAAAGCTGTATCCATTGATAAGAAGCGTGAATACAGCACACTCATACTCTGACGTATCCGACGAATCACTTTCCTCTCTTTCTAACTTTCGCGATCCGAAGACCTATCACAGAGCGCATCACCCGCGCTTAACTCACCCCTCTCCCCCCGAGGTTCAGGACCCCCCGAAGAGGAGGCGAGGAACTTCCCTGCATTGACGACCGGACACAGGGAGCACGGGTGCACCTTCCGGCGGCCTGCATTTTACATGTTAGTGGGGTGGCCGTTGCAATTCAAACCGTCGCGATGAGAAAGCCATAACCCCTGGCTTCCGCCGAGGCGGTGGAAGAACACGGGGGAAGCCCCCCCTCCGGCGGCGCGCGGCAACCCTTCCTCCGATGCCCGCCCACAGGGGGGCTCGAGCGCGGTGAAGATAGAGAAGGCCGGCTTTAGCGAGGTTTCAGGAAGAGATTTTGCGCCCCTTCCGCGTCATTTCTGCTCTTTTGGTCAGGCAGTGGGTCCGTTTGGAACGGATTAAGCCCCGTACGCAGATTCGCCCACGGCTCTGGCATCATTTGGTGTAGCCCCGACCTGAGCGAGGACTTTAGGTCGGAGCGGAGATCGGGGCGCGCCCGGCCGCGATTTCCGCGGAGCCTGCACGGAGCGAAGCGAATGTGCTCAAATCGCGGCTACAACGCAGGAAGGCAGGGGTCATTCAGCAGACTGACCCACTACTTTCGGTCAGAGTTTCTTGACCCGACGGGAAGACCGCATTATTTAAGAACGAGCTTTCTTGGACTTTCCTTTGTCTGCACGAGGATACATGCCCGAAACCTGGCGCAAAGTCGAGATCAGACTTCTTCAATTCTTCGAGCGCCTCGGGTTGGGCCCCCGGCGGATCTTCCTTTTCTGGAGCATCGCCATGGGGGCCGTTTGCGGCCTGGTCGCTGTCAGTTTTCACCTCCTGATCCAGAAATTCACCGGCCTTTTCTTCGACGCGCCCAGCTTCATCGAATCCTCCGTTGGATGGTTTCGCTTTCTTTGGGTTCCTGCGGCGGGAGCGCTGGTTGCAGGGCTCTTTCTACAGTATCTGGTCCCTGAAGCCCGCGGGAGCGGGATCCCCCAGACAAAAACGGCCTACTTCGTCCGAAGCGGCGAGATCCCCTTCCGAGTAACGCTGGGCAAGTACCTGCTGAGCGCCTTGAGCATCGGCACGGGCGGGTCTATCGGGCGAGAAGGGCCGACGGTGCAGATCTGCGCGGGACTGGCCTCGGCCACCGGCCGAACGATCTCTCTGACCCGGGATCAGGTCAAAACCCTTTTGCCCGTTGGGGCGGCCGCGGGGCTGGCCGCCGCCTTCAACACGCCCATAGCGGCCGTGACCTTCACACTGGAAGAGCTGGTGGGCGACCTGAACGCCCGCGTGCTGGGCTCTATCGTCCTGGCTTCCGTATCGGCGGCCGTCGTGGAACGGGCGCTCCTGGGTGACACGCCGGTGTTCAACGTCCCCGCTTACAGCTTGGGGCACCCGGTGGAGTTCGTCTTCTATGCCTTACTGGGGGTGATCGCAGGGTTGGTCTCGGTGGCCTTCATCCGAGGCCTCCTGTGGCTGCGCGCGCAATGCCTCCTTCACAAAGGCATCAAGGCCGTCCTGATCACGGGCCTCGGCGGGCTGGTCATCGGGGCCGTCGCCGTCTTCCGGCCCGAGATCATGGGCGTCGGATACGGTACCGTCAACCAGGCCCTGAATCAATCCCTGCCTTTCCAGTTGTTAATTGTGTTGGGGGTGTTGAAGCTCTTCGGGACGATCGTCTCTTATGCGTCGGGAACTGCGGGGGGTATCTTCGCCCCCTCGCTGTTCATGGGGGCGATGGTGGGGGGATCGTTGGGGTGGGTGGTGCATACGCTCTTTCCGTCGCTCAGCGCCGGATACGGAGCCTACGCCCTGGTGGGGATGGGGGCGGTTTTCGCCGGTGTGATTCGAACTCCGATGACGTCGGTCATCATCATTTTTGAAATGACGCAGGACTACAACATCATCCTCCCCCTGATGGTGGCAAACCTGGTATCCCTCGGCATCGCCCGCTGGCTGGAACGTCCAGGCACCTACGAGAGCCTTTCCATGCAGGACGGCGTCCACCTGCCCTCTTCCGATACACGTCACATCCTGGAAAACATCCATGTGGAAGACGCCATGGTCCGCGAAGTGGTCATGCTAAGAGACGACCTGACGGTCGAGGAGGCCATTCAGCGCATTCGCGACCTCAACATCACGGGATTTCCGATGGTGGACGGGGAGGAGCGGCTGACGGGTATGGTCAGCGCATGGGACCTGAAACGGGCGATGGCCCAGGGGAAGCCGGAGGCCGCAATCAAAGAGATCGGGACAACATCCTACGTGGCCCACGCCCATCCGGATCAGACCCTGGACGTGGTCCTTCACAAGCTGGGGTCTCGGGACATCTCCCGCCTGGCCGTGGTCAACCGGGAGAACCCCCAAGTCGTGGAGGGGATCATAACGGCCGAGGACGTGATGAACGCCTTCGGCGTCAACCGAGACGTGCACGAAGAGGGGGACGTGCCCGAGCCCGTCAAGCCGCCGCCCGCGGCCGGAACAGCGGTCTCCCAGGCCCCCAAAGAAACCTAAGGCTACGTCCGCAGCCTTGGCAGAACGCGGGTTTCCAAAGAGACGCGGTGTGGCCTCCGTCAACGGGGCCAAAAGACCCCGCGCTACGTCGCTTTCGGCCGGTTTCATCGGACCGGCATCTGTCTCTCGGTGACACAGGCGATCTGACGGCCACCGTCCACGGGCAGGCAAGCTGCCCGTGCTACCAGTCTGGACATCTACAACTCCTCTTCGGTACCGGGCGGGATCTGGGGCTTGGGCGCGGGAATCCAGAAGGTCCGCCCGTCCGGGCCCTGGACGCACCGCATGACCACGGCCAGGTAATCCTCCTTTGACGCGACGGCAACGGCGCCGCCCGGCTGGCACGTTTCGGGAAGCCGGAAGGCGTACGTGTGCGTCTGCGTGTCCTGGCCCGCGCCGGAAAGGATGGCCAATAAAACGATTATGGTCTTCATCGAGAGAGCCCCCTCTCAGGATTTCCGTAGTCCGCCAGGTATTGGAGGACGCGGCCGACATAGACGTGGGTTTCTTTCGGAAGGTGATTGACCCACCCGGACCCGCTCTCCGCCATCACCCTCTTGACCCTGCCGATCCCCCAGTTGTAAGCCGCCAGCGCCGCCTCCGTGTCTCCGTCGAAACGGTCCAGAAGCCACCGCATGTACGCGGCCTGGGCGCCGATGGCGTCCTCGGGGTCGCGCGGGTCCACGAGCATCGGGTTCCGTAGGGGTTCAGCATGCTGCGCCCCTGAGTCGATGCCCGCCGTCCCGTCCCTCCATTCCTCGAACGTGCGGGACATAAACTGCGCCAGGCCGGTTGCCCCCGCTTTGCTCACCGCGTCGGGATTGAACCCGCTCTCCGCCTTCACCTGGGCCTTGAGCAAGAGCCAGGGGACTCCCTGTTCCTCGGCGTAATACCGGAAAAGGCTGTCGTAACGGTCTTCCGCTTTCACGTCTCTGTCTCACTCACCGGTGAGGGCGCCCATTCGTACTGCCGCTGGGGCGGGCATTTGGGTCGGTGACCCCTTGCCCGCCGCCGGGCGAGACGCCCGGCCTACCAAATCCCGGCTATGCAACGAAGCACTCGAGTGGAATTTACAAAATGTGGAAAGTCCGCTGGATGGGGTTTGTCAGGAAAGGTTTGATCGGGCGGGGAACTCAAACGTGCTGGACTCTCATTCTCGCAGGAATGACCCCCATCAATGGCCCCCATCCCGGGCGCCGATGAGACCGATACCCGCCGCACCCGCCATGATCTCCTGCCAGAGGCTCGGGTCGATCTCCCCGGTCTTGATCACTTTGGCAAGGAACGAGGCCGCCGCTCCCACCACCACCAGGTATCCCGCAATCGTCGTCTTCTTGTTGACCATGGCTTTTTCTCCTACTTGGGTTCCGATATCACATCCGTTTCCCGTTCAAGGCCGCTCTGTCCCCGTTCAATCAGGTCCACGCCTCGTGTAGTCGCCTCATCCGCCTGCTGAATCCTCTGAACCACGCACACAGGCGAAAGTCCAGCCGCTTCGGCCAGTCCTTGGAATCCAGCCGCAACGACGTTTCTTGCGCTCTGCACGGACGCAGCGGCTTGGCTCGCGCCTTTCGCCACGCCGAGCAGCAGTCTTGGCATCATCGAAAGACCGCAACCCTTCCAGACCTCCTCTTGTTTTGTCTCAGCGTTCTCGATGACCAGTTCCCACCACGCAGGGCAGCCGCCATGTTCCAAGTCTTTCTCCGGGCATTTCGCCCGAATGATGGGGCATTTCGGCTTCACCGTTATGCGGCTTCTGTGATCTCGGTCCCTGCGATGCGGGACACGTCAGGAGGGCTAGGGTCTACATCCGGTTCCTCCGAGCGTCTGAGTTCCCGAAGCTGTTCCTTGAGCATTGCCAATGCAGCGGCCTTGGGCTGCAGGCTATCCCTTTGCGCTCTGGCTTTGATGTCGGCCACCGTAAGCGCCATCTCGTGGCTCGCAGAGTATTCCGAGCTGTCAGAGCGCGTGACGCGGAGCTTGGCTCTCACAATCGAGCCATTGATTACAGGGTCTTCCAACAACGTAGCAATCCATGGCATGGGCTCAATCCTTCGTCGCCGTAATCACGTTGCGGAATTTCAGGTTGTACGTGATCGAATGACTTCCTGCGGGACCATCGAGAACAGTCGGGCCTGCTCCGCTCGCGACGGCAGCCGTTGAATGGACATCCGTGTTGACAGTGCCTCCAGCGACGCTGGCCGTTCCTCCTGTCCCACCTCCGGCGCCGGATGTCACACGCAACACCTGGTCGTTGTGCGCCGTTTGCGTCCAGCCGGTCGGCGGCGTCGCGTCGCCGAACACCATCGTCGTTCCCGTAGGGAACTGGTCCAACTTCAGCTCGGCGCCAGCCGAGTTGCGGTTGATGGGGACTCCGGAGGAGTTGAAGTATACCCTTCGCTTCGAGGCTGCCGGATTCGCGGGCGCGCTCGCCTCCTCGTCGAAGTCCCACCAGGACGCCGAGCCGTCGTTGTTCCGGGCGCTATTGGCCAGGAACAGCCGGTTCAGCGTATCGGTCTTCGTCGCATGCGCGGCGCCGACCATCTCCTCCGTTGACTGGATTCTCTCGTCAGCCATGCTCACTCGCTCCGCTCATTCGGGTTACGGGTTGCGGGTTACGAATCCCAGAACCCGTAACCCGGAACTCGCAACATGCTTTTCTATGCCTTCAGCACCCTGTCCCTTTCACCGCCAGCCTTCTTTGAGCCGTCGGCGGTGACCGAGCCGTCGGCCAGCTCCGCCGCCGTCAGGAAAAACCCCGTGTCGTAGAGCCGGAACCGCACGGCTCCGGCCTCATGGTCATAGCTTTTCGACAGGACGCGGCATATCTGGTTTCTCAGCGCCGACCGATCCTCGGGGTCCTTCA
>JBHIBA010000072.1:0-17395 GCA_046758845.1 Nitrospinota bacterium | reverse complement strand
TTTGAGCCTACGCGCCTCCAACCGCAGTCCGGCCGGCACGCAAGTGCCCAAAAAGCGCCCCCCGCAGCCTTGATCCGTAGACGCTGCTCCTCCGGCAGCGACTCCCTGGTAGAGAGCGCCAGTTTCCAAGAGAGCGGGCTCAGCTCGACAAAATGCACGAAGCGCCCCCGACGACCAGGGAACCGCCCACCACCACCTTCCACGAGACCCTTTCCTCCGATTGCAGGAAGAGGAAGCTCAGAAGCACGGAGAAGAGGGGAAAGATGCCGATCAGGGGAGACACTTGACTCACCATGCCCCACCTCAGGGCGGTGAACATCATCAGGTAGGCCGCCGTCGCGGAGAGCGCGGCGAGGCAAAAGAAGAAAAAGCTCCTCTTCGTCAGGAGGAGCCGCGCGCGTCCCTTCCGGAACAAATACGGCAAGTTCAGAAACAGGCCGGCGACCGTCGTCGTCACGGCCGCGCCCGTCACGGGAGCCGGGATGAGCTGAAGCCCGAATTTGGTCAAAACGTCTCGAAGAGCGAAGAAAAATGCCGCTGCGAGGGGAAGGACGATTGCCCAGCGTGGCCAGGGTTTGTCTACGTCGCGCTTGTAGCTCAGCAGCCCAATGCCGAAGACGATGCTGATCGTTCCCACCACGGTCAGCGGCGACGGCCGTTCGCCGATGGTCCCAATGGCCAACAGGACGGCGAACAGAGGAATTGATCCGGCCAGCACATCCGAACGCGCCAGCCCCATGTGCTCATAACCGCGGAACAGAAGAGAACGGGCCAGGCAGGGAGCGAAAATTCCCGACAGGATGAACGGCCAGAGCTTCACCGAGAGAAAGGGCCGAATCGGCGAGAGAAACGCCGCCAGGACCCAGAGGCCCAAGGCGCTCAGCGTCACGTTAACGGCGACGGCGGTGGCCGGGCTCGATTCCTCCAGACCCAGCCGCGAAAAGAAGTTATTCAGGGCGAAGGCAAAGGAGGCCAAGAGCGCGAGGAGCAAAGGATTCATCAGAGGGAACGGACCTCATAAGAAAGTGAGTGGCTCTCGCCGGACAGCGCCCTGCAACTTCAGCCAATCACATAAGGCCAAAGCCGGCGGGCCTTCACCGTACCAGGATGATCCCCGCAGCCCCCGCCACCACCAGCAGACCCCCCAATACGACCCTTCCCGTCACCCTTTCCGTCGATTGAAGGAAGAGGAAGCTGAAGAGCAGCGAATAAAGAGGCTGCGTGCCCAGCAGCGGAGAAACCAGGCTGACCATGCTGGAACGCAGGGCGGTGAAGACGCAGGCGTAGGCCACCGTCACCATGAGTCCCCCGAGGGAGAAGAGAAACAGACTCCTCCGCGTCAGGGTGAAAGGGGCCTTCGTTCCGGGTAGCAGGAAGGAAAGGTAGAGGACGACCGCGGCCACCGTAGCCATGAGAGCGGCCCCGCCGATGGGCACCGGAACCCTCGCCAGCCCCATCTTGGAGAGGATTTCCCGAAGAGAGAAGCAGAAGGCTGCGCCCAAGGGCAGCAAAACGGCCCACCGGGACCAGGGCTTGGTGGAATTGGGCCTGTAACTCAACAGGCCAATCCCCACGACGATCCCGGCCGTTCCCAAGAACATGATCGGGGAGGGACGCTCCCCCAGGAAGGAGACCGCCATTGCCACCGAGAAGATCGGCACCGAGCCTGTGATCACATCCGAGCGCGCCATTCCCATGTGTTTGTATCCGTGGAACAGGAAGGTTCGGGCCAGGCTTGGGGCAAAGATTCCCGCGACGGCGAAGGGCCAGACGCCCCAAGAGGCGAGCGGACGGATAGGCGACAGGATCATTGCCAGAACCCAAAGACCCACCCCGTTGGCCGCCACGTTCACCGCTACGGCCGTTGAGGGGTTGGACTCGTCCATCCCCAGCCTGACGAACAGGTGGGAAAGAGAGAAGGACACGGCCGCAGCAATCGGTAAGACGACGGCGATCAACAACGGCTCAGATGTCCCGATGGGAAAGGGAAACGCCCCGGAGTTAATCGCGGGGTGTTCTTCATAGACAAAACAACCGCTCCGCACTCACGCGGGAAAGAGACAATTCCTTGCAGGGCTGAGCGGGTTCCTAAATTGGCCGCTGGCCAGCAAATTTTTTGTTCCTGCAACTCCCGGAAGCAATCTTGGAGACGTCCAAACCGATCGAATGGATACTGGTCTGGATTGAGCTTGAACGCCATTCGGCGTTCGCGGCAACAACGGTCTTCGGCGAAAAGTAAGGGCTTAGGGCAACAACAGACAGTGCCAATGCAATGACCGTCAAAACGGCTTTCGTGTAGATATCGGCCCTTCCCATCAGAATTCCCTCCATTCAAAGACAAGTCTCCTTGCGCCGCCTAAACAGGCGCCTTTGACTTTGGCATTGATTCACGGAATTCCCAGGGTGGTCGGGGGACCCCGCCCGGAATTGTAACACGCGAAGCGCAGGGAGAGGCCTGCCCCCGGTCCTCCGCCCCGGACAGAAATGGTAGAATGGCCCTTCCGGAAGCAATGGCTCAGCATCCGCCTCACCGAAACCAAAACGTCGGGGAGCTCATGTGGCCTGAATCCGGCCCAGAGGCCGTGCGCGTCTCCTTTTTGGTGACCTGCCTAGCGGATCAGTTCTATCCCGAAGTGGCGGAGGCCGCCGTGCGCGCCCTTCGCCGCTGCGGTGTCCGGGTGGACTGTCCCCCCCGACAGACCTGCTGCGGACTCCCGCACTACAACAACGGTTACCCGGAGGAGGCCCGCCGTCTGGCGGAACGGAACCTGGACCTGTTCGAAGGGCCCGCTCCGGTTGTGATTCCCTCCGGCTCCTGCGCCTGGATGTGCAAGTCAGTCTATCCAAGCCTCTTCGAGGGAGACCCCTGGATGCGCGCGCGCGCCCAGGGGTTCAGCGAGCGGGTGGCCGAGCTATCGTCCTTCCTGGCCGCCCGGCCGGAGGCCGGGCCCGGGACGCCACCGGAAGCCGCGAAGGATTTCGGCAAGATCGCGTGCCACGATTCCTGCCACGCCCTGCGGGGGCTCGGATTACGGGATGAGCCGCGAGACCTCCTCTCCCGAATTCCCGGGGCCGAGGTGGTGGACCTGCCCGGGGCGGATCGTTGCTGCGGCTTCGGCGGGAGCTTTGCCGTCAAACTGGACGAAGTCTCCACGGCCATCCTCAAAGAAAAGCTCGAAGCCGCCCGCGCGTGCGGAGCCGACACCGTCGTGACCGCCGACGCCGGCTGCCTCATGCAGCTCCGGGGCGGCGCAGGGAAGTGGGAACGGCTGGGCCTGAGCGGCCCCGCTCCGCGCATTCTCCACCTGGCCGAGGTGCTGGCGCCCCCTGAGGCGCCCCTGGCGTCTCCTCCATCGCCCCCCCACGAGCACGCCGAGAGCGACGCCCCCCAAGGAGGGCAGCGCTATGCCTCGTAAGGGATTCCGCCGCAGGGCCCGCTTCGCCCTGGCGGACGCCAACCTCCAAGAGGCCCTTCGCCGCGCCACCCACTCCTTCGACACCCGAAGGGCCGAAGCCCTGGCGACGCTCGAGGATTCCGAGGCCCTGAGGAGGCGCGCGTCGGAAATCCGGACCTCTACCCTGAACCACGTCGACCAACACTTGACCCGCCTCGCGGAGCGGGTTCAGGCCGCGGGCGGGGAGGTCCACTTCTGCGACGACGCGGAGGCCGTCTGGTGGACGGTCCTGCGGATTGCCGAGCGGCGCGGCAAGCCCCCGATCATCAAGTCCAAGTCCATGGCCACCGAGGAGGTTCATCTCAACACCGCGCTGGAAGCGGCCGGTTTGACCCCGGTGGAGACCGACCTGGGGGAGTGGATCCTTCAACTGGCGGGCGAGCCCCCCTCCCACCTCATCGCTCCCGCCATCCACAAGACCACCGAGGAGATCGCCGACCTCTTCAACCGGAGGTTCGCCAAATCCCTCCCCCCCAGCGAGAACGAGGCCCTGACCGCCCTTGCCAGAAGGGAGCTCCGGGAGGCCTTTCTCTCGGCGGGGATCGGGATCACCGGAGTCAACTTCGCCGTGGCCGAAACGGGGACGGTGGTGCTCGTCACCAACGAGGGCAACGGCCGTATGGTGACGAGTCTCCCCCCCGTCCACATCGCCGTCATGGGGCTGGAGAAGGTCGTCCCTACGCTGGAGGGTGTGTGTCTGCTACTGAAGCTACTGGCCCGCTGCGGAACGGGGCAGAAGATGACCGCTTACGTCACGTTCGTCACGGGGGTGAGGCGAAGGGCCGACGGGGCCGAGGGTCCGGAGGAGTTCCACCTGATCGTCCTCGACGGCGGCCGTTCGGCCCACCTGGCGGGACCCTTCCAGGAGGCCCTGACCTGCATCAAGTGCGGGGCCTGTCTGAACGCCTGTCCGGTTTACCGGAAGGTGGGCGGACACGCCTACGACTCCACCTATCCCGGCCCGATCGGCTCTATCCTCTCGCCCATGCTCTGGGGCTTGGACCTTTCGGGAGACCTTCCTTACGCCTCTTCCCTTTGCGGCGCGTGCCTGGACGCCTGCCCGGTACAGGTGGACATCCCCCGCATGCTCCTTCAGATGAGGGCCTCGGCCACACGGAAAAAGGAGACCCCCTGGCTGGAGCGGACTGTCTTCCGCGCGGGAGGGTTCTTGCTCCGCCATCCCTGGGCCTACAGGACGGCCGGATGGTCGGTCTCGAAGCTCCAGCGTCCCTTCCTGCGCGGCGGCGCCATCACCCGGCTCCCCTGGCCGTTCAGCCGGTGGACCCGGATGCGCGTCTTCCCTCCGGTGGCCAGCCGTTCTTTCCAATCCCGCTGGAAGAAGCTGCAGTGGGAGGAGTTCGCTGCGCCGCCACATAGAGACGCGGACGACCCTTCCGGAGAACGCAATGGCCGGACAGCCGGTATGATCCGGCGGGCGGCCCGCTCCCTCAGGACCGGAGTGCCCCATGCCGGTGCGTTGCGCGTCAAACCCGCCGAGCCGCCGCAAGGGAGCAAGGCGGAACGTTTCTGCCGCGAACTGGAAGGTGCAAGCGGTCGGGCCTATCGGGTGAGAGATCTGCGGGACGCCTCCCGCATCGTAAGCGATCTCTTCCGGGAAGGGGGCTTCTCCCGCATCGCCTCGTGGGACACCCCGCTCTTGCGCATCCTCGAAGGGGCGATCTCGACGGAACTCGCAGAGTTGACCTGGCTTTGGGGAGCGGGCCGCGAGCGGGACTTCGAGGCGTTGAAGACGGCGGAGGCGGGGATCACCGAGGTCGATTTCGCCCTGGCCTCTTTGGGAACGTTGGGACTGATCGCCCGGCCCGGCCGCTCTCGTCTGGTCTCTCTTCTCCCCGCCGTCCACGTGGCCCTTCTACCGGCCGGCCGCCTGACGGAGGGGCTGGAAGACCTCCCGGTGGTTCTCCGTGAGGCCTTCGGGCCGGAATCCGAGAGGAGTGGGGTTCAGGGGATTGACCTGATCACGGGCCCCAGCCGAAGCTCGGACATCGGAATGGTGCCCACCTTAGGGGCTCACGGTCCGAAGGAGGTCCACGTCATCGTGCTGGAAGGCCCGGAAGAGGGTGAGCCGGGCGGGACGGCAAGATCCCCGGTCGCAAGGGCGCCGTAGGCCGATAATACTGGATCTGAATCAACACCCGGGGAACTGGATCCGACCTTCGGCGAAGGTCACTTTCCGGGCGCTCACGGCGCAAGTCTTCATCTCGCGCGTCACTCGCGCGTAAGGAGATACATCCCATGGTCAAAAACCTCGCGTTCATCGGTCTCGGAAACATGGGCACACCGCTCTCCCGCCACCTCCTCAGGGCGGGCTACACGGTCAGCGGCTACGACGTCGTGAAAGAGAAGATGAGCGCCCTGGAGCCCGACGGCCTTCGCTCCTCCTCTTCTCCCGCCGACGCTGCCAAAGGGGCCGAGGCGGTCTTCACGATGCTCATGCGGCCGGAAATCATCGACGATGTCCTCTACGGGGAAAAAGGGGTCGTCCACGCCGCCGAACCGGGGACGATCATTGTGGACATGAGCACGATGTCGCCCGCCTTTCAGCGCAGGCGCTTCGAGGAGCTGAGCCGGCGGGGCTTGCGGCCCTTCGAGGCCCCCGTCAGCGGCTCAGTCCCTCACGCCGAGGCGCGCGCACTCACGATCATGGCGGGTGGGGAGGAATCGGTCTTTCAGGAGCTGAAAGCGGTCTTCGAGACCATCGGCAAGAACGTCTGTTACATGGGTGAGGGCGGAAAGGGGACGCTGATGAAGCTCCTGACCAACCTCATCCTGGCCGTCAATCTGGCTGGGCTTCTGGAGGGTCTCATCCTCGGGCAGAAGGGCGGTTTGAAGCTGGAGCGGATGCTGGACATCCTTGTGACTGGGGCGGCGTTTTCCCGGGTGATGGAGTTCAAGAACGAGCTGCTGAAGACCCGCGACTACGTCGGGAAGCTTCAGGGCTCCACCGAGCTCATCACCAAGGACGTCCGATACGCCCTGGAGACCGGTCTGGAAGTGGGGGCGCCGCTTCCTCACGCAGGGCTCGTCCTCCAGGACCTCATCTCTTCCGGTGTCCTCGGCAACACGCAAAAGGACTATGCGTCCCTTCTGGACGTGTTGGAATCGCGCGCGGGGCTGTGAATCCAAGGCAAAGCAGACTTTAGCGGGGGGCGTTTTTTGGGCACTTGCGTGCCGGCCGAGCTGCGGTTGGAAGTACGTACGCTTAAGCCGGGCGCCTTTGGCGCACACCCGGCGAGAGGTGATTCCCCAGGCATGCGAGTGCGGAAAACTGACGCGGTTGCGTCCGCCCCCCCGCACCCCCCAGCAAAACTTTCGACGGCCCGGCATTACATGGCCGGGCCTGCTTGGGTTGTGTGTGGGGTTGGCTGGGCCGGTGGACTGTTACCTATTGGCGGCCAATGACCCAGGTTTCAGGGCAGGAGCCAAAGACAGCTCTGTAGGGGCAGGGCTCCGTACCTGCCCAGTCAAGTCTAAACGGACCACGAGCAATAGGACATGACTCAAGCCTTCATCATCATGCAGATCGGCAGTCCAGAGTTGGATCGTGTATGCGAGCGGGTTATCGTCCCTGCACTAAAGCAGGTTTGTAACGCGGGGGCTTCAGCCCCCGCCTGTCAGTGGGTGCATAAATCGCAATTTTGCAGCGGTGGCAAAAGCCCCCGCGCTACACCGCTGAAATTGCCGGAGGTGTCCGCGCACCCACAAGCAAGGGGAATGAAGCATGCTCAAAACGCACGGAATTCACCACATCACGCTCATCTGCCGGGACATGGAGAAGACGGTGAAATTTTACACCGAAGTCCTGGGGTTGAGGCTGGTCAAGCAGACGGTGAATTATGACGACCCATCGTCCAAGCATTTTTACTTCGGCGATAAGACCGGGGCGCCCGGAACCGTCCTGACCTTCTTCGAGCATCCAAGCGGGAGGCAGGCGCAGATGGGCGTCGGCATCACCCATCACCTCGCCCTGACGGTGAGGGACGAGGCCGAGCAATCGGCGTGGAAGGAAAGGCTGGAAACGGCGGGCGTGCCGGTGTCCGGACCCTTCGACCGGACGTACTTCAAGTCCATTTACTTCCGCGACCCGGACGGGATCATTATCGAGATGGCCACCGAGGGACCCGGGTTCGCCGCGGACGAACCCGTGGAAGAGCTGGGCTCCAAATTGATCCTGCCCGACGCTTCGAAAATTCGGGGCTGAGAAACGGCTATTGGTTAATCCTGGGGGGCCTTTTTGAAAGTCGGCCCCCCAGACCCCCTGAAAAACTTTTGACGGCCCGGCACTCCGTGGCCGGGCCTGCTTTGAGTTGGGTGTGGGGTTGGCTTGGCCCGTGGTCTGTCGTCTGCCGTTGGCTTGCTTATTTGGCCGAATGCGCGCCTTGCTGCGCAAGGCTCCCGCATTCGGCCAATGAGCCAGTTTTTTAGGCGAAAGAGGGCAACGCCGCTAGGCGTTGCCCTCTTTCGCGAATAGAAAGTTTTCCGGGGGGTCCAGGGGGGCTGGTTTTCAAAAAAGCCCCCCTGGGATTTTGGGAGTCTTTCTCAAGTGCCTTTTGACACGTCCTCGAAGATGTAGTTGCAGCGGTAGATGGGCACGCCCCGGCCGCTGCGGAAATGAAGCCGCTCGTCGATAATCTGGGCGGTGATGCCCACGGTGCGGGACCAGCCGAACAGGACCGAATAGTATTCGGACTTCTTGAGACCGGCCGCATTCAGAAGAGAACCCGTGATGGCGTCCACGTTGGGGTAGGGGTTGGCGATCTTTCCCGTATCCTTCAAAATGGGCGGGGCCTCTTGGCGCAAAGCGAGGGCGATCTGAATGTTGCGGTTCTCCGGGAAGAACTTTCCCCCCACCTCGTACCCGATGGTGGCGCGCGCGTCCTCGGCACGCAGGACCGCGTGGCCGAACCCGTACACCAGCTTATTCGTGTCCAGACACTTCTGGATGAATTCCCGTACGTGCCGGGGATCGGGGTCGCCGACTTCTTTGATGAAGTTCAGGGCGTCCTGGTTGGCGCGCCCGTGACGCGGTCCGTAAAGGCCCGCCATGGCCGCCGCCATGGAGGCGAAGACGTCCGCAAGCCCGGAGGCCACCGCCTTTCCCGTCAGCGTGCTCAGGTTCCCGCCGCCGTGGTCGTAGTGCATGATGTGGAACAGCCGGAGGACACGCCGGATTTCCGGGTGGGCGTCCGGAACGCCCAGCATGTGGGTGAAATTCTCGACGTAGCCGAGCTCGGGCTGGCCGGGGATCGGATCGCCCCACCCCTCGCGGATGCGGAAGATGGCGGCCACCAGCTCGTTCACCCAGGCGATCAGGTTCAAGCCGTCCTCTTCGTAATCCTCCTTTTTCCCCAGCATCCCGAGGTAGATCAGGCCCGCGATGAACCACTCCATGGGGTGGCCATCTTTGGGGAGGTGCTTCAGCAATTCGATCGCCTGCCTCGGGAAATTCTTGGTGCGCCGGATCAGGTCGGCCAGATATTCCTTCTCCTCCTGGGGCGAGGGAAGGTGCTTGTTGAGGAGGAGGAACATGACCTGCTCGGGATTGCGGTCACAGAGCTCGGAGACCGGCCGTCCCACATAGTGAACGCCCTTGATGGGGTCAACCCTGCTGGTCCAGATGTGTCCGACGGGAAAGCCGCGAAGGCCGGTGTCCAGATGGTCCTCAGTAATCTCGAACAGAGCTTTGCTCATTAGCAGGTCTCCAACCACCCCCAGACGGCGCACCCCCTGGTCCGCACTGGGACCTTTGGTAGGAGGTCAATGCAGGAAATCGGCGGATTCGAGCGAATCAGGCAACCCTTTCTGCAGAGCGCGACACCCCACAGATCCGGGCCGCGACTGTCAGACGAACGATTTGTCAGCTAAACGCGCAACTTGGGACGCCTGCTATGATACCAAAACCGAGGCTCGAGGGATAGGGCGGGCGTCACCCGTTGGATGGCCCTCCTTGATGAGCGAGGCGTGTCGGTGGATAATGTGCGCGGATTTTGATCCTGCCGGCACGGGTTTGGGAGAAGATGTTCCATCCTCGAAAGTCCCTCAATCGATTCTTGATCCTGGTTTCCCTCAATTGCCTTCTTTTGTATTTCTTCAGCCTTCTGCCATCTGACTCGGTCCTGACGATTGTCCCTGTTGAGGCAGATCAGCCCGGTTCCCCATCGGACGCCTGGGTGGTCGAAGAGTTCCCCGCAGGCCCGAGGCGGATCCCAGAAGGGCTGGCGGAGGCTTTGCACGCGCTCGCAATTGGGGAGTTTGAAGGGGCTTCCCGGTTGGCAGAGGCCTTCATCCGGCAGCACTCCGATGCCGGCTTCGACGCCTGGAGAGAACGGGCCGGGGTCATCGCAGCCCGGGCGTATCTGGAGGCCGGCCGGCCGTCGGAGACGCTGCGGATTCTGGGGAAAGGGGAGAGAAATATTCCGGGCCTTGCGGCCCACGCCCAGTTCCTCAAGGCGCGGGCGCTGGAAGGGTTGGGCCGGCTCCACGCCGCGGCGGAAACATACGAATCGGTTGGGAGGACGGGGCCTCTTGCGGCGGCGTCGCTGGCCGCGGCGTCACGGTCCTGGTTCCGGGCGGGGGACTGTCCGAAAGCCTTCTCCGCCGCGCGCGCCCTCGAGAGGCGGGATCCGGCGCACCCGGAACTTCCGGAGGCGCTGTTGCTCAGGGGCCGGTGTCTGGAAAAGGGGGGGGACCCGGCGGAGGCGGTCCGGATCTATCACCGTCTCTGGATGCGGTATCCGCTGGATCGGGCGGCTGAGGAAGCCGAGAGCCGGCTGGCGGAGCTGAAGAGCCGCGGGGTGCTCCCTCCGCATCCGAACACGGAGGCGCTGTGGCGGAGGACGAGGGCGCTCCAAAAGGCGAGGCGGATCCCCGAGGCCCTAAAGGGCTGGCGGACCCTCCTGAAAAGGCCCCTCTCTTCAGGGTCGCGGACGGAGGCGGTTTTTCACATGGGCCTCGACCTCTACTATTTGCGAGACAATCAGAAAGCCGCCGAGCGGCTTCGTTGGGTGGCAGACCGGGACATGGGAGGGCGATGGGGGGCAAAGGCCCTCTACTATCTGGCCCGGGTCAAACTCCGCGCGGGAGACCGCGTGGGGTTCCGGAAGGCCGGGGAGGAGCTCCTTCGTTCCTCCCCGTCGGACCCGTGGGCGCGGCAGTTCCTCTTTCTCCGGGCGAGGGTGGTTGAGGACCAAGGTCTGTGGGATCAGGCCCTCGACCACTACCGCCGGTTGGCGGCGAAGCATCCGGGGAGCAGGCAGGCGGCCGCGGCGAGGTGGCGGGTCGCGTGGATCTATTTCCGCCAGGGCAGATTCCGAGAGGCCGAGCGGGGATTCGTCGACCTGGCGAAGAAGCGGCCTCGAACCGCTCTGGGGCAGGCGTCGCTTTTCTGGGCGGGCAGCGCCGCGGAACGGGCGGGGAATCCCTCAGCCGTTTCGCATTATCGGGGCGCCTCAAAGGTAGACCCCACATCGTACTACGGCCAGTTGGCCGCCGAGCGTCTCGGCGTGGAAAACCGTCGAAAGCCGGAAGCGGGCCCCGCCCCCGGGTTCCTCAAGCGGCCTCCCTTCGACGAGAAGACGCGAAGGATCATGCAAGACGCCGAGAGCCTCACTTTGGCGGGCCTCTTTGGGGCGGCCGCGGAAGCCATGGGAAGAGGCGGGCTCAATCATCCCTACTTCCTCTATCAGCGGGCCCGCCTCCTGCACCGCGCCCGGGACTACAGCCGGGCCCTTCGGATCCTTCAGCGCTCGGTCTTCTGGAGGGTCCGGGTGGGGGCCGACCGTTCGCCCGGGGATTTCTGGCGGATGGTGTATCCCCTCGATCGGCGCGCGCTGAAAGCTGGCACCGACGCCCGCGGGGCCTATCGATTGGATCCGCTGTTGGTCAGCGCCGTCATCCTCGCAGAGAGTCTGTATGACCCGGATGCCCTCTCCATCGCCGGCGCCCGGGGTCTCATGCAGCTCATGCCGGAGACCGGCCGGCGGGTCGCCCGGCGGCTCGGCCTTCCATCCCCTTCGCCCGACGACCTCTTCCAACCGGGCCTGAACGTCCGCCTGGGCTGGGATCATCTGGGAAGACTCCTGGCCCATTTCAGCGGCCGGGTGGTCCCGGCGGTTGCCGCTTACAACGCCGGCCTCAGGGCCGCACGGAAGTGGTGGAAAAAATCCGGCAACCTGGATGAAGCCTCCTTTATCGCAGCCATCCCTTATCGCGAAACGCGGCGCTACGTCCAGAAGGTCTTGGCGTACTACCGCCAGTATCAAAATCAATATGGCGAGGGTCTTGAGCTTCCCGCGCGAAAGGTTCTCAAGGGCGGTGCGCCGTGAGAGGGCGCGGCTTCCGCCCGCCCGTCCGGAAGCGTGCGACGAGGGAATTTTTTATCGGCCTCATGTCCGGGACGTCTGCGGACGGCGTGGAGGCCTCGCTGATTTGCGTTGACGATCCCCGGTCCGGCAGGGCGAGCGTCCATCTCCTCGCTCACCGCTCGTTACCGTTCCAGAAACGCCTCCGCGGATGGATTCTGAGGTCAGCGGAAACCCCCGATTCGGCGCTGCGAGTCCCGCCGGGTCAATCTACCGCAGAACTCACGACTCTCCACTACAAGCTCGGGGAACGGTTTGCGGCCGCGGCGATTGGCGTCGCGGAAACGGCGGGTGTCAGGCTTTCCGACGTGAGAGCCATCGGCTCGCACGGGCAGACGGTCTGCCACCGGCCGCGTGTCGGCGCCCGAGCCAAGGGGTCAACACTTCAGATCGGAGAGGCGGCAGTCATTGCGGAGCGAACGGGCGTCACCACCGTGGCCGACTTCCGGCCGGCGGACATCGCGGCGGGCGGCCTCGGCGCGCCTCTCACCCCGTATGCGCACGGCCTTCTCTTCTCTCGATCCGATCAGCCCCTTCTCGTGGTCAACCTGGGCGGCATCGCGAACGTCACCTGGATTCCGCAAGGCTGGAAGCCGGATGGACCCGGGGGCGCGACGGGGCTGAAGGGATTTGACACCGGACCGGCCAACATCCTGCTCGACGCCGCGATGGCGAAGTTCAGCCGAGGGCGCGTGAGCTTCGACCGGGACGGAAAGCTGACCTCCAAAGGAAGGGCGGAAGAGAGGCTTCTTTGTCGCCTGATGAGTCATCCTTTCATCCGCCGCCGGCCCCCCAAGGCCACGGGTCGTGAGGAATTCGGGTCCCCGTTTTTGAAAGAGGCTGAGAAGGCGTTCCTCGGCCTGCGGGGCCTGAAGGCCATGCGATTCGGCTCGCAGGCGTTCTGTGATTTCATGGCGACCCTGGCGGCTTTTACGGCTCGATCCATCGGAAAGCAGGTCAAGCGCTTTTTGCAACCGGCGGCTGGTCGGCCCGGGGCGGTTGCGGCTTTGGGAGAGGTTATCGTGTGCGGGGGTGGGGGTAAGAACCCCGTCCTGATGAAGGGGCTTCAGGCGGAGTTTCCCTCTGCGGAGGTCCTGCCGTCCGACGCGCGCGGGATTCCGGCCGAGGCGGTCGAAGCCGTATCGTTCGCGCTTCTGGCGAGGGCGGCGCTGCTCGGGATTCCCGCCAACGTCCCCGCGATCACCGGCGCGCGCCGCCCGGTGATCTTGGGCAAGATCGTGCCAGGGGGGGTTTATAGTTCCATTTCAAAAAGATTTTTCTTGTAAGTTGCGTGATGATCTTTTAGGGGGGGCGGACGCACCGCGTCAGGTTTCTGCACTTGCGTGCGTGGTCAATCACCTCTCGGAAGGCGCGCGCCAAGGACGTTGTCTAGAAGCGAGGGACCGCCAACCGCAGTTTAGCCGGCACGCCAGTGCCCAAAAAGCGCCCCCCGCAATCAAGAGGGTATTCAATGAGGTCCCCCGGCTTACCGGGAATCTGACCGTTGACGTCGAATGCACGATGCTTCTATACTTCTCACGCTGTTTTTGCTTACAGTCTGCTTTTTGAGCCCCTCTTTTGGACACCAGTAGCGACCGGGGAGACCACTCTTAGATGGATCTATTAATCCGCAACGCCCTCCTGCGCGGGGCGGCTTCCACGGTGGACATCGCCATCAGCGGGGGAAGGATCGAGCGGGTCCGCCGCCGAATCTCAGGCCGTGCGAGGCGCGTCATCGACGCTCGAGGAGGCCTGACCACCCCCGCCTTCGTGAATGCCCACACCCACCTGGACAAATGTATGTTGGGCGAGCTGAAACCCAATGTGTCGGGCACCTTCGACGAGGCCATCCGCAACACCCTCTACTTCCGCAAGCGGTACACGGTCGCGGAGATCGCCAAGAGGGCGGCCCCCGTCGTGGACCTCGCGGTCCGCTATGGCTCTACCTTCCTCAGGCTTTTCGCCGACGTGGGGACGATCGGGGGGCTGACTCCGGTCAAGGGCATGCTGGAGCTCAAGAAGCGCTGCGCCGACGTGATCGACATCGAGGTGGTGGCCTTCCCCCAGGAAGGGATCATCTGCGACCCGGGGACGGAGGACCTCATGCGCGACGCCCTCGAGCTGGGGGCGGACGTGGCGGGGGGGATCCCCTGGTTCGAGCGGACGGACGAGGACGCCCGCGCCCACATCGACGTGGTCTTCGAGCTGGCCGAGGAGTTCCGGACGCCGATTCATATGCTGGTGGACGACACCGACGACCCCAACTCCCGGTCGCTGGAATCCCTGGCCGTGAAGGTCTTGAAATCGGGTTTCCGCCGTCCAGTGACCGTCAGCCACGCCGAGGCCATGGCCTCCTGGAACAACTCCTATGCCGATAAAGTCCTGCGTCTTTGCAAGCAGGCGGGCATTCACTTCTCCTGCAACTCGCACATCAACCTGATGCTCAACGGGCGTTTCGACAAGCAGCCCATCCGGCGTGGGATCATGCGCGTGCGGGAGATGCTGGCCCTGGGGATCAACATCCTCAGCGCCCAGGACGATGTGATGGACCTGTATTATCCCTTCGGCCGCATGAATCAATTGGAGGTGGCATGGTGCCTGGGTCACGCCATCATGGCCCAGACCCCCAGGGACATCGAGTTCCTGTACGACGCGGTGACCGCCAATGCGGCCAAGGCCATGGGTTTGAAAAATTATGGCATCGCCCAGGGGCGCCGCGCGGACCTGGTGGTCATCGATCAGCCCAACGTCAAAGAGGCCATTCGTTTCATGGGGCCGATACTTTACACCGTCCGGGGCGGCTCCGTGACCTGGGACAAGGGAAGGATCGTCCGGGGCAAGGGCAGATAGCCCAAATCGCCGGAATTGTGCGATGAAGATCGTTGTCATGGGCGCCGGGGCCGTCGGGTCGTATTACGGCGGACTCCTGGCGCGCTCGGGCGAGGAAGTCCATCTCATCGGCAGGGGCGATCACATCCGGGCCATGCAGGAAAAGGGGTTGCGGGTCGAGAGCGTCGTGGACGGAGAATTCTCTCTGCCTCCAGAGTTCGTTCGCGCCACCGAGAACGCCCAGCAGGTGGGTCCCGCGGATTGGGTCTTGTTCGCCGTCAAGGGGCCGGATACGGTCGCGGCCGCCTCGGCCCTACCAGCCCTGCTCGACAGCCGGACGGTCGTTCTGACGGTCCAAAACGGCGTGGACAGCGCGGAGCGGATCAGCGAGCTGCTCACCCGAAAGGGCGCCGGTGCGCCCGTCCTTCCGGGGGCGGTTTACCTGGAGGCGACCCTGACATCTGCCGGGGTGGTCCGCCACGGGGCGGGGCCGCGGCGGCTGGTTTTCGGGGAGAGGGACGGCGCCTTCACCCCCAGGGCCGAGGCGATCCGGGAAGCGTTCGATAGAACCGCGATCCCCGTGGAGCTGACGGACAGGATTGAGGTGGCCCTTTGGAGCAAGTTTCTGTACATATGCCCCATGAGCGGGATGACGGCCATGACGCGCAAGGGCCTTCGGGCGATCCTGGACCTGCCGGAGACCCGGTCCGTCTACTTATCGGCCATCCGGGAAGTGGAGGCCGTGGCGCGGGGGCGCGGCGTGAACCTTCCCCCGGACGCGGTGGACCAGGTCATGGCCTTCTCGGAAGGGCTTCGAGACATGCGATCGTCTCTTCAGAAGGATTTGGAGGCCGGCAAACCCCTGGAGATCGACAGCCTCGCAGGCGCCACCGTACGCCTCGGCGGGCAAGCCAAGGTTCCCACGCCGGTTCATGACGTCGTTTACGCCTGCCTGAAGGCGCAGGACCTGGGGGCTCAGGCGTCCGCCGTCTCCGTGAGCTGAGGGCCATTGGGATGAAGGCCGGCATCCTGCCGGGCAGCGCCCGGTTCAAAGAATTGATCCTGCAACCCTGAGAGCCCCGAGGAGACTTGCAATGCGATTGAGGAGTCGTCTTTTCCCAGCGGCCCTCGCGCTGGTCTTCCTTCTGGGCGGTTGCGCCGTGACGCGATTCCCGTCCTCGGAGGAGGGGATCGTCGTGGAACGGGTCTTCTTGAAACTCTCTCCTATGGGGTTCCGAGGGACGGAGTTGTTTGTCTTCCGCCCCGTTGGGAAAGGACCCTTCCCCGGCGTCGTCCTCCTCCACGGCGAACAGCCCGAACCCACCGGCATGCCGGGCGGGCGGGAGTTCTTCTACGACGGCACGGGGGAATTTCTCGCCTCCCAGGGGTACGCGGCGATGGCGCCGTCGATGCCCGGCTTCGGCGATTCCACAGGAGAGCGGGATTTCGTCGGCCCGGAGACGCTCTCCAGGCTTCGCTCGGCCGTGAGGCACTTCCAGACGCTGCCCTATGTGGACTCGCGGCGGATCGCGATCTATGGGGCGTCGCGCGGGGCGACCGCAGCGGCGTTGCTGGCCCGAAGCATTCCTGAGGTCCGCGGCCTCGTTCTCCAAAGCGGCCTGTATGACCTGCTCGATGTGGCCCAGGGGGACAGAAAACCCGAAGGCTCGGACGGGGAGACGAGCAAAGAAGCCCGCGAGATGCGAGAGCGAATCGCGCGGGAAGCGGGAAAATCTTATGAAGCGATGCGGAAGCGATCCCCGGCCGTTTTTTCCAAGGACCTCGCGTGCCCGATCTTGCTGATCCACGGCACCGAAGATCGGGCGGTGTCCATCGACCAGATGCGCCGCTTCGCCGAGACCCTCAGGCGGGAGATGGGAAAGGAGTGGGAGGTCCTGGCCCAGGAGGTCCCGGCGGGGCACGTCGTTTCGGGCGCGATCGTCTGGAGCGAAGCCCTGCCTTTCTTGAAGCGTTGCTTGGGGAAAGACGGTCTGGCCAGGCAGCGCAGCCCGGACCCTGCGAAAGGCCCGAAGGGCAAGCCGTAGGACCCGGTCGCAACGACTCGCCTCAGGGCTTGGAAGTTTCCCCTCAGGGCCAAGGTCAATCCATTGCATAAGGAAGCGAAAAATGCCCAGGGAAGTAATACAGCCACAGGGGTTGTGGGATCCCCGCCCCCGGTTCGCACAGGCCGTGAAGATCGGCAACACCGTTTATCTAGCCGGGCAGACCTCGGTAGATGCCAACGGGAACTTGGTTGGAAAGGGTGACATCGAGGCCCAGGCCCGGCAAGTTTTCGAGAACATCAAGAAATGTTTGGATGCCGCAGGCGCGACGTTCGATCACGTGGTGAAGCTGAACATTTACTCCACGGACGTTGATGCCCAGATCGTCGCCGTGTCGAAGGTGAGGCAAGAATACTTCCCCAATGAGCCCGTCCCGAGCACTTACGTGCAGATCCCACGCCTGGTTCACCCGGACTGGCTGCTGGAAATCGAGGCCATCGCGGTTTTGGATTGACGAAATGGCGCCCCGCGCTACAGCTCTTGCACAACAGGCGTAGCCGCGATTTGAGCACATTCGCTTCGCTCAGTGCAGGCTCAGCGGAAATCGCGGCGTGTGAATCCACCCCGATCTCCGCTACGGGCTGTGCCCGCGGGGTCTGCGACCCCTCGCTCAGATCGGGGCTACGACCTTATAATTTGTATGCCAATTTCTGAACAGGAGCACTAG
>JBHIBA010000071.1:0-17724 GCA_046758845.1 Nitrospinota bacterium | reverse complement strand
AAACAAAAGTTTTCCGGGGGGTTTTAGGGGGGCTGGTTTTCAAAAAAGCCCCCCTAAATTTTCTGATTTTCTCCCTTCTTTGCCAATCTGTCCGACAGCCTCGCGAACTCTTCCAGTCTGAGCGTCTCCGCTCGCCGGGCGGGATCGATCTCGCACTCGGCCAGGGCTTGTTGGATGCGGGCCACTTCCTCCCTGCCGAAGTGGGCCTTGAGGTTATTCAGAAGCGTCTTACGTCTTTGGGCGAAGGAGGCGCGGACGATTTGTTCGAAGAAGTGCGGGTCGCTCAGGGGCACTCGGGGCCGGGTTTGCGGAATGAGGCGCAGGACGGTGGAGAAGACTTTCGGCGGGGGGCGAAAGGCCTTGGGGTCCACGTCGAATCCGAGATCCACCTCGCACCAGAGTTGCATGGCCACGGAGAGCCTCCCGTAGTCTTTGGAGCCGGGGTTCGCGGCGATCCGATCGGCCACCTCCTTCTGGACCATGACCACAACGTCCTGGATGCGCCCTCGCCACTTCAGGAGATTCAGAAGGATGGTGGTCGCCGCATAATAAGGGAGGTTTCCGACGACGCGAACGGTCCTCCCCCCGGTGCGGGCGACGGCCGAAAAATCGAACGTCCGGGCGTCCGCCTCGAGGATGGAGACGCCCGGGACTCCGGCGAACTTGCGGCGCAGGTCGGCCGCGAGGTCTGGGTCCAGTTCCAGGGCGATCAGGCGGCCGGCGGGGCTCACGGCTCGGGCCAGAATCCGCGTCAGCGCGCCCCGGCCGGCCCCTATCTCCACCACGAGGTCCCCTTTTTCAGGGCGGAGGAATGAGGCGATCCGGCGCAGGACGAACGGGTCGCGGAGAAAGTGCTGGCCCAGGCGGCCCCTTGTGCGTTTTGAGCGGACCCCTCGGGTCATTTTCGCTTGGGTCGCCGCCCCGCCGGTCCGGATGAAAGCCGCGCCGCCAGCCGAACGGCCTGGATAAGACTGCGGGGGTCCGCGACTCCCCGACCCGCGATGTCGAAAGCGGTCCCGTGATCGGGGGAGGTCCGGACGAAGGGAAGTCCGAGGGTGACGTTCACGGCCTGGCCGCGTCCCAGAAGCTTGGCCGCAATCAGTCCCTGGTCATGATACATGGCGACGAAGGCGTCCCACCGGGTTCCGCTCCGGCCGCTTCGGGCAAACAGGGCGTCGGCGGGGAAAGGGCCCTCAGCCAGGATTCCTTCTTCTCTCGCGGCGGCGATGGCCGGGGAGACCTCCGTCTCTTCCTCGATGCCGAGCTTGCCGCCCTCTCCCGCGTGCGGATTCAGGCCGCTGACGGCGATTCGGGGGCTCCTTTTGCCCTCTGCCTCGCGGAGCCATCGGTTCAAGACCCGAAGGGTTCTCAGGACGGCCCGGCGGCGGATGGCCGGGGCCACCTTTCGCAGGGGAAGGTGCGCCGTCACGAGCCCCACTCGGAGAGGGCCGGCGAAGAAGGTCATGGCGAAATCCTTCGTCCCGGTGAGTTCCGCCAGGGCCTCCGTGTGCCCCGGATACGTCAGACCCGCAAGTTCCCAGGACTTCTTGGAGATGGGGCCCGTGACCAAGGCGTCCGCCCCTCCGGCCTGAATGAGGCGAACGGCCGCTTCCACGCACTCGTACGAGAAGCGTCCGGCGGTCGCCGAGACCTTTCCCCATGGAACCTTCCCGGGGCGGATCCTTCCGGCTTCGTGTATCTCCAGGCCCTTCAACCTGTTTTGGGCTATGCGGCCTTCCGCGGCCCTCAGGACTTGGGCGGCGCTTTCCAGGATCCCCCGGTTTCCGACGACGATCAGGCGGCACGTCCGGGCAAGGGCGGAATCGGCGGCGGCCCGAAGGACGATCTCGGGTCCGATCCCGGCGGGGTCTCCCGGGGTGAGAGCGATTACAGGTCGTTGCGGGCGATGATTCGGGGCGGCCATGTCAATCTTTTTGACTCCTGCCGAATGATAGCACGGAGCAGGTCGAGACCCGGTGAAAACCGGCCCGGCGCAGGATTTTCCTCCTTTCGTCTCCCCGGAAAGGGGTTATTTTCCGCCAACCTCTCAAAAATCCTGAATCCTCGGCCACACACGGCGGTCTAAGGTTCAACAGCTTGTGGGCGGAAACTGCGGAAAGAGTTTGACTGTGAAAAATAAGGAGAAAGTCTCATGCGCAGACTCATTGTTCCAGCCAGCCTGTTGGCCGGCATGACTTTGGCGGTTTCCCTGGTCGTCGCTTCTGCGCCCGGGGCCGGCTCTGCGGTTTCTTCCCGGAGCGGACGGGCCGCAAATCCATGCGCCGTCCAACAGGCGAATCCCTGTGCGAGTGCGGCGCGCAATCCCTGCGCCGTTGCCGCGAACCCCTGCGCCGCTCCGCGCAATCCTTGCGCGGTTCCTGCGAACCCCTGCGCAGTTCCGCGGGCCAATTAGACTCCCGGCCGAATAGCGGGAGAAGGAGAAGGAAAAATGCTTGAGAAGGTGCTTAGAGGAAGCATCGCCGGTTTACTTGGGGGCCTGGTTTTCGGCCTGTGGATGGCCGATAAGGGCGCCCTGCCGATGATTGCCGGTCTGGTCGGCGGCTCTTCGGGCGTCCTGGGTTTCGGGGTTCACCTGCTGATCAGCACCGTCATCGGCGGGACCTTCGGCTACTACTTTGACAGACTGATCGAAGGTCCACTCAGCGGAATCCTGTGGGGGATGGTGTACGGATTTCTTTGGTGGTTCCTCGGGCCCCTGACCCTCATGCCCATCGGTCTGGGGATGGCTCCCCAATGGACCGCTTCGGCCGTTGCCGCGACGATTCCCAGCCTGCTCTGGCATGTCGTCTTCGGCGGGGTCACCGCGATTGCCTACTTAGCTCTCGCGGGTGAAGGCGGAAGGCGCCTCGTCTCCGCGAAGGCCTGAATAGCCGCTTTCTAGAAGCCCCGGTGTGGGGTGAAAGGGGTGAATATCGGGGCCGTAGCGGAAGCCCCCGGATAGAAATCGTTCAACATCCCCGGGTCCTTTTCTGCACGAAGGAGGACCCGGGGAAACCGACCCCCCAGAGTTTGAATATTCTTCTTATCCTTCCCAGGCAACCCAGCAGACCCAAGTCCACTTCAAGTCCCGCTTCTGCGCAGTATCGGTCACGGGCCGGCGCATCCGATTGACAAGCCGTTCAGGTTGCCCATACCATGTGGGTGAGGTTCACCGCCCAGTTGAGCGAAATTGCGAAGGTCCAAATGGGGGTCGCGCGCCCCCAGCTTTATTTAGGATAGGAGTTTGGAATGACTCATTTTGACAACATTCAGCTTCCCAGCGAGGGGACGACGATCAGCGTCAAAAATGGCCGGCTTGAAATCCCGGACGACCCCATCATCGCCTTCGTCGAGGGCGACGGCATCGGCCTCGACATCACGCCCCCTGCCCTGAAGGTGGTGGACGCCGCCGTCCAGAAGGCCTACGGCGGCAAGAGACGGATCGCCTGGTGGGAGATTTACGCTGGAGAGAAGGCGAACGAGAAATACGGCGAATACCTGCCCAAGGATACGCTGAATGCCATCCGGGAGTGCACGGTGGCCATCAAGGGACCCCTGACAACGCCCATCGGGGGCGGTTTTCGGAGCCTGAACGTCTCTCTGCGGCAGATCCTCGATCTCTATGCCTGCGTCCGCCCCGTGAAGTGGTACAAGGGCGTCCCTAGCCCCGTCACCCACCCCGAGAAGATGGACATGGTGATCTTCCGTGAGAACACCGAGGACGTCTATGCGGGGATCGAGTGGGCGCAGGGGACCCCCGAGGCCAAGAAGGTCATCGATTTCTTGAATGGCCAGATGGGAACCCAGGTTCTCTCCGACTCCGGCGTGGGCATTAAGCCCATCAGCATCACGGGCAGCAAGCGTCTGGTGCGCAAGGCCATCCAGTGGGCCATCGACCGCCGCCGCCGCTCCGTCACCCTGGTCCACAAGGGCAATATCATGAAGTTCACCGAGGCGGCCTTCAGCCAGTGGGGGTACGAGCTGGCCAAGGAGGAGTTCCAGGACCGGATCGTCACCGAGGCGGAGGTAGCAGGCGGCAGCCCGCGCGAAGGGAAGATCCTCATCAACGACCGAATCGCCGACAGCATGTTCCAGCAGATCCTCACCCGAAGCGACGAGTACGACGTTCTGGGCTGTCCGAACCTGAACGGCGACTACCTGTCCGACGCCTGCGCGGCTCAAGTGGGCGGTCTGGGCATGGCCCCGGGGGCCAACATCGGCGATTACCTGGCCCTGTTCGAGGCCACCCACGGCACGGCCCCCAAGTACGCTGGGAAGGACATGGTCAATCCTTCATCCCTCATCCTCTCGGCCGTGATGATGCTCGAATACCTGAATTGGGAAGAGGCCGCCCATCTCATCGAGCAGGGAATCGAGAGGACCTTGGAGCAAAAAAGGGTGACCTACGACCTGGAGCGTCAGATGAAGGGCGCCACCAAGGTGGGCAGTTCGGGATTTGCAGAGACCATTATCCAGAGTTTGTAAGGAGAGGCCGGGATGAGGAAAGCCAAAATCACCATCGTCGGGGCGGGGAACGTGGGGGCCACCACCGCCCACTGGGCCGCAGCGAAGGAGCTGGGCGACATCGTCCTGGTGGACATCATCGAGGGAATTCCCCAGGGAAAGGGTCTGGACCTGTACGAGGCCGCACCGGTGGAAGGATTTGACTGCCGGATCTTCGGTTCCAACGATTACGGCCCCACCGAGGGCTCCGATGTTGTCGTCATCACCGCCGGAATCGCCCGTAAGCCCGGCATGAGCCGGGAGGACCTCCTGGCGACCAACGCCAAGATCATCGCCGCCGTGACGCGGGAAGCGGCGAAGCGCTCGCCCGACGCCATCCTCCTCGTCGTCTCCAATCCCCTGGATTCCATGGCCTGGGTGACCAAAGAGGTCAGCGGCTTTCCCAAGCACCGGGTGGTGGGGATGGCCGGCATCTTGGACACTGCCCGCTACCGGACGTTCATCGCCGAGGCGGCCTGTGTGTCCGTGGAAGACATCTCTGCTCTTGTCCTGGGCGGCCACGGGGACGCCATGGTCCCCCTGGTGCGGTTCACTTCCATCGGGGGGATCCCGGTCACCGAGTTCCTCCCCCAGAAGGCGCTGGACGAGATTGTCGACCGCACGCGCAAGGGCGGCGCGGAAATCGTCGGCTACCTCAAAGCCGGGAGCGCCTTTTACGCCCCCGGGGCCGCGGTGGCCCAGATGTTGGAGGCCATCATCCGGGACAAGAAGCGCGTTCTCCCCTGCGCCGCCTACCTGGAGGGCGAGTACGGCGTTGAGGGAATTTACCTGGGGGTCCCGGTGAAGCTCGGAAAGGAGGGCGTCGAGCAGGTCATCGAGCTCCCCCTCCAGGAGGACGAAAAGGCGGCGCTGCTGAAATCGGCCGACGGCGTTCGCAAGTCCATCGGCCAGATCAACTTGAAGGAGCTGTGATAAAAGGACGGCTTTCTGGACGCCCGGTCCACCCAGATCCATATATACGCCAGGGAGGGTGAGCCAAAGGGTCATCGACCCGATGCTCGCCCGCCAAAAGTTTTCCGGGGGGTTCCGGGGGCCCGGACGCGCCGCGTCAGGTTTCCGCGCTGGCGTGCCGTTTGATCAACCCTCGGAAGGTGTGCGCCAAAGACACCCGGCCCAAGCGCACGGGCCTCCAACCGCAGTTCGGCCGGCGCGCAAATGCCCAAAAAGGCCCCCCAGCGGGAAAACTTCCTCGGGCTTTCATCCATGAGCCGGCGCTTGACTTAATCTGACCGGGAGATTTGACAGAGAACCGGCCTATCCTGTAATGAAAGAGGAGGCGGTTCCGCCCGGTCGAATTTTCGTCTGATCGTTGCGAGTTTGCCGAATCGGCGTGCGTATGTCCGCCTGGGCTGCCACGAACCAGGCGCAAGGTTCCCGGACATGCGAGAGATTAAGGGCGCACAGATCACCGAAGCCGTCCAGGGGATGTGCATCCAGGCGAACTATTTCCTGGGCGAGGACATGCAGTCGGCCCTCGCTGGGGCCATGGAACGCGAAGAATCGCCGGCTGGATTCATCGTCCTCGAACAGCTCGCCGACAACGCCCGGCTGGCCGGCGATCGCGAGATGCCCCTTTGTCAGGACACCGGATTTTCGGTTTTCTTCGTCGACGTGGGCCAGGACGTGCGCATCACCGGCGGGAGCCTGGAAGAGGCCATCAACGAAGGCGTGCGGCGCGGCTACCGCGAGGGGTTGCTTCGGGCCTCCATCGTCGATTTCCCCATCTCCAAACGAGTCAACACCGGCGACAACACGCCCGCTGTGATCCACACCCGAATCGTCCCCGGTCAGGAACTCACGATCATCTTCGACGCCAAGGGGGGCGGCAGCGAGAACCAGAGCCAGCTCCGGATGCTCAAGCCGGCCGACGGCCGCGAGGGCGTGCGGGATTTTGTCGTCGAGGCGGCCGTAAACGCGGGTCCAAACGCCTGCCCTCCGCTCATCGTGGGCGCAGGGGTCGGCGGGACGTTCGAGAAGTCGGCCCTGCTGGCGAAGCGCGCGCTGTTGCGGGAGCTGGGCGAGCCGCATCCGCACCCGGAGGTGGCCGCCCTTGAGGCGGAGTGCCTCACGGCCATCAACGATTCCGGCGTCGGACCCATGGGATTCGGCGGGCGGGTCACGGCCTTGGCGGTTCACATCGAGACGCATCCTTGCCACATCGCCAGCCTGCCCGTGGCTGTGAACATCGAGTGTCATTCCCACCGCCACCGGGAGGTGACGCTGTAAGGGATATCCGTGTCCGGGGAGAAGAGGCTTCAGACCCCGCTTTCAGACCAGGACGTCGAGGGCCTGAGGGTCGGCGACAAGGTCCTGCTGTCCGGGACGCTCCTCACGGCGAGGGATGCGGCCCACAAGCGGCTGGTGGAGCGGATCGACGAGGGGGAAGACCTCCCGGTCGATCTCAAGGGTCAGGTCATGTACTTCGTCGGGCCCACGCCGCCCAAGCCCGGGGAGGTCATCGGTTCGGCCGGCCCCACGACCTCATCGCGGATGGACAAGTACTCTCCCAAGCTGATGGCCCTCGGCCTGAAGGGGATGATCGGCAAGGGATGGCGGGGTCCGCAGGTGGTGGAGGCCATGAAAAACTTCCGGTGCGTGTACTTCGCCGCTATAGGCGGCGCGGGGGCGCTCCTTTCCCGGAGCATCAAATCCAGCGAGGTGGTGGCTTACGGAGACTTGGGAACCGAGGCCATCCGCCGCTTGGGGGTGGAGGAATTTCCGGTCCTCGTGGCCAACGACGTTTACGGAAATGACCTCTTTCAGATGGGCAAGGAGGCTTACGCCCGAAAAGGGGACGAGCGGAAGAGTTCGGCTTAGGGTTTAGGGACCGAAGGAGGACACCGGATGGCGAACGTCACGGCCGCTGCAGCGGGGGCAGGGTTGGGGGTCACAAAACGGCACGACGCCTGGTGGGTGCAACCGCTGGTGACCGGGCTCGGTTTGGGCATCTTCGGGGTTTACGCCACCTGGGCCGCGCTTCAGGGGAACAACTACTACGCGGACCCGTACCTCTCTCCCTTCTACTCCCCCTTGCTTCGTCCCGATTGGTGGCCCTTCTCTCCCGCCATTCTCATTCTCTGGGCGCCGCTGGGGTTCCGGGCGACCTGCTACTATTACCGAAAGGCATACTACCGGGCTTATTTTCTGGACCCGCCCGCCTGCGCGGTGGAGGAGCGTTCGGGGCGAAGGTATCGGGGTGAAACCGCCTTCCCCTTCATCCTTCAGAACCTGCACCGCTACTTTTTATACCTGGCCCTCATCGTTCTGGGCTTCCTTTGGTACGACACCTTTGAAGCCTTCTTCTTCCCCAACGGCGTCAATGTCGGGGTCGGGACGTTGGTCCTGCTGGCCAACGTCGTCCTGCTGTCGTACTACACCTTCTCCTGCCACAGCTTCAGATATCTCATCGGGGGAAATGTCGATTGCTTCGCCTGCGTCAACTTCGGCGGGGGCAGGCACAAGGCGTGGAGCCGTGTGAGCGGGCTGAACCGTCACCACATGCTCTGGGCCTGGACCAGCCTCATCATGGTGGGGGTTGCCGATTTGTACGTCAGGTTGGTGGCCTCGGGCGTCATCCAGGACAGGACGTTCTTCTGATGGAAAAATATGAGACGCATGATCACGATGTACTCGTCGTCGGGGCTGGGGGAGCGGGGCTGAGGGCGGCCATCGAGGCCTCGGCTCAGGGGACCTCCGTGGGGTTGGTGTGCAAGTCCCTGCTGGGCAAGGCCCACACCGTCATGGCCGAAGGGGGCATCGCCGCGGCCATGGGCAGCGTGGACCCGGAGGACGACTGGCGGGTCCACTTCCGCGACACCATGCGCGGAGGGAAGATGCTGTCCCAGTGGCGAATGGCGCAGATCCACGCCGAGGAGGCCCCGGACCGGGTTCGGGAGCTGGAGGCCTGGGGCGCCCTGTTTGACCGGACCCCGGAGGGAAGGATCCTGCAACGGCCTTTCGGCGGCCACCGCTACCGAAGGCTCTGTCACGTGGGGGACCGGACCGGCCTGGAAATGATCCGAACCCTCCAGGACCGGGGCGTGCACATGGGGATTGACGTGTACATGGAGTGCACCATCACCCACCTCCTGAAGGACGGCGGGCGCATCGCCGGGGCCCTGGGTTATTGGCGGGAGAGCGGGAGGTTCGTCGTCTTCAGGTCCAAGGCCGTCGTCCTGGCCACCGGGGGGATCGGGATGGCCTACAAGATCACCTCCAACTCCTGGGAATACACCGGCGACGGCATGGCCCTGGCGTACAACGCGGGGGCGGAGCTCATCGATATGGAGTTCGTCCAGTTCCACCCCACCGGGATGATCTGGCCTCCGGGGGTGATGGGCATCCTGGTGACCGAAGGGGTCCGCGGGGATGGGGGATATCTGAAGAACAACCAAGGCGAGCGGTTCATGTTCCGCTACATCCCGGACATGTTCCGCTCGGAGACCGCCGAAACGGAAGAGGAGGCCGACCGCTGGCTGGCGGGGGACAAGACCGCCCGCAGGACCCCGGATCTGTTGACCCGGGACGTCGTGGCCCGCGCCATCCTGAACGAGGCGCAACAGGGCAGGGGCAGTCCGCACGGCGGCGCCTACCTCGACATCAGCCACAAGCCGGCCGATTACATCAAGAAAAAGCTCCCCAGCATGTACACGCAGTTCACGGAGCTGGCCGACGTGGACATCACCCGCCAGCCCATGGAGGTGGGTCCCACCACCCATTACATGATGGGCGGCGTCCGGGTGGACGCCGAGTCCGCCGCCGCTACGGTGCCTGGCCTGTTTGCCGCGGGAGAGGCGGCCGGCGGGTTGCACGGCGCCAACCGCCTCGGCGGAAACTCTCTCTCAGACCTGCTGGTCTTCGGGCGGCGGGCCGGTCTATCGGCCGCCGAGTACGCCAAAGACCTGAATCCCGCGCCCTCTGTGGACAATGCGGAGGTGGACCGGGCTACGGCCGAGGTGCTGGCCTCCTTCGAGCGCACCGATGGCGAAGACCCGTTCCGGGTTCACCGGGACCTTCGCGAGATGATGCAGAATGACGTCGGCATCATCCGCAATGAGGAGGGGCTGAAGCGCGGGCTGGAAAAGCTGATGGAGTTCCGGGAGAGGATCGGCCGCGCCCGCGCCCAGGGCTCGAGGCTTTACAATCCCGGCTGGCACTTGGTCCAGGATCTGGAAAACATGGTGGACACGTGCGAGGCCATCGCCCGCTCCGCGGTGCGGCGGAAAGAAAGCCGCGGCGCCCACACCCGGGACGACCATCCGGACAGCACGGCCGAGGAGGGAAAAGTGAACACCACCATCAGAAAGGAGCGGGGAGAAGTGAAGGTGAGCGCCGCCCCCCTTCCCGAGATGCCGGAGGAGCTGAAGAAGCTCTTCGAGGAGAAGTAGCCCATGCGTGAGGCCGTTCTGAGGGTCTTTCGAGGAGATTCAACCGGCGGAGCGGAGAAGGAATACAAGGTACCCGTAGAGGAGGGGATGGTCGTCCTGGACGCCATCCATTACATCCAGGGCAACATCGACCCCGAACTGGCCGTCCGGTGGAACTGCAAGGCCGCGAAATGCGGGTCTTGCTCTGCGGAGGTCAACGGCCATCCGTCCCTGATGTGCAAGACGCGGATGGACGAGTTCCGGGAAGGAGAGCCCATCACCGTCTATCCGATGAAGGCCTTTCCCCTCATCAAGGACCTGGTCACGGACGTTTCCTGGAACTACGAAGTCAACAAGAAGATCCCGCCGTTCACCCCGGCCCCCGACAGCGACTGGACGATGTACCAGCCCGACGTAGACCGGGTTCAGGAATTCCGCAAGTGCATCGAGTGTTTTCTGTGTCAGGACGTTTGCCACGTGATCCGCACGCACGATCAGAAGCGGGCCTACGTGGGCCCACGCTTCTTCGTCCGGGTCGCCGCCTTGGAGATGCACCCCCTCGACGCCCTGTCGCGGGCAGGATTCTTGAAAGAAGAGGGCGGGATCGGCTTTTGTAACATCACCAAGTGCTGCACCGAGGTCTGCCCGGAGGGAATCACCATCACGGACAACGCCATCATCCCCCTCAAGGAGCGGGTGGTGGACAGGTACTACGACCCCATTCGGTGGTTGTTCCGGAAATTGAAGGGGAAATGAACGCGGGCCGAATCCGGCCGGAGACATCTTGCTCCGGTGATTCGACCCGACGGGGCGGCCAACCGTAGCGCAGAGAAGGGGAGGGGGAAACCCTCCCTTTCTGTCGAAGGGCCTTTGGGGCCGGCCGGGTGAAAGCCGGGCGGGCCAATCCCCGGGCTCTGAGCTCGGGAAGGAGGATGGACTATGCCTAACCGGCGTAGGCGCGATTTGGTAGGCCGGGCGTCCCGCCCGGCGGCGGGCAAGATGCCCGCCCCACCAGCCGAAATCGCGGCCTATGCATCCGCCCCGATCTCCGCTACGGGCTGAGGCCCGCGGGTTCCGCAACCCTTGCTCAGACCGGAGCTACGACATTACGCGAGTTTTTGAAACCAAGCCCCAGGATCCGCGATGAAAATTCATGAGTACCAGGGAAAGGAAATCTTGAAATCCTTCGGCATCCCCGTACCCGAGGGGGGCGTGGCCGAAACCCCCGCCGAGGCCCGGGCCATCGCTGAACGCCTCGAAGGCCGGGTGGTCGTGAAGGCCCAAATCCACGCGGGCGGCCGCGGCAAGGGGGGCGGCGTCAAGCTGGCCGCTACGGCGGATGAGGCCGAGGAGGCCGCAAAGAAGATCCTCGGGATGCAGCTCGTCACGCCGCAGACCGGCCCCGAGGGACAGCTCGTCAAACGGGTTCTGGTCGAGGAGGCCTCGCCCATCGCCAGGGAGCTTTACCTGGGCGTGGCCATCGACCGGGCCAAGGCGGCGCCTGTGGTCATGGCCAGCGAGGCCGGCGGAATGGACATCGAGGAGGTCGCCGCGAAGACGCCGGAGAAGATCCTCGCGGAAGTGGTCGATCCGGCCCTCGGGCTTCAGGCCTATCAGGCGCGCAGGCTGGCCTTCGGGCTCGGCCTTTCGAAGGAAACCCTCGGCCCCGCCAAGGATTTCTTGCGGGATCTCTACCGTCTCTTCGAGTCCAAGGACTGCTCGCTGGCGGAGATCAACCCCCTCGCCCTGATGGAAGATGGGCGGCTTCTGGCGCTGGACGCCAAGCTGAATTTCGACGACAACGCCCTCTACCGCCATTCCGATGTGCAGGCGCTGCGGGACCTGGATGAAGAAGCGCCCCTGGAGGTGGAGGCCTCCAAGTACACACTGAACTACATCAAGCTGGACGGCGAAGTGGGCTGCATGGTCAACGGGGCCGGACTGGCCATGGCGACCATGGACATCGTCAAGATGGCCGGGGCCTCGCCCGCCAACTTTCTGGATGTGGGCGGGGGCGCCAGTCAGGAGATGGTCGAGAACGCCTTCCGAATCCTGGTCGGCGACGAGGGCGTCCGGGCCGTTTTCATCAATATCTTCGGCGGGATCATGCGCTGCGATATCCTGGCGCAGGGGGTGGTCGAGGCCGTGCGGAAGCTTCACGTAAAAATCCCCGTTGTCATCCGGATGGAGGGGACGAACGTGAAGGAGGGGCGCAAGATCCTCGAAGAATCCGGGCTGGACTTCACCGTGGGCGACGGTATGCAGGACGCGGCGCAGAAAGTCGTGGAAGCCCTAAGGCGTTGAGATGGGTGGATGAGTTCCAGGGGGGCTTTTTTGAAAAGCCGCCCCCCTGGACCCCCTGAAAAACTTTTCATTCGCGAAAGAGGACGGCCCTTTTAAGGGCCGCCCTCTTTCGCCAAAAGCTGGCCCATTGGCCGAATGCGGGAGCCTTGCGCAGCAAGGCGCGCATTCGGCCAAGGAACAAAGCCACCGGAGGGGCACAGACTGCCGGATCAGCTAGGCACACACCCACCCCATGCAGGCCCGGCCATGAAATGCCGGGCCGTCAAGAGTTTTGCTGGGGGGTGCGGGGGGGCGGACGCACCGCGTCAGGTTTCCGCACTGGCGTACCTGGTCTATCATCTTTCGGAAGGTGAGCGCCAAAGACGCTCGGCTTAAGCGTACCGAGCTCCAACCGCAGTTCGGCCGGCACGCAAGTGCCCAAAAAGCGCCCCCCGCAAAAGATCTGCCGGTGCGTACTTCTATGGAGGACAAGGGGGACCGATGAGCGTTCTGGTAGGACGTGAGACGCGGGTCCTCGTACAGGGAATGGGTCGCCACGGCCAATTTCACGCATCCCGCTGTTTAGAATATGGGCGGGAGAACGGCATCGAGCAGCAGGTCGTCGCGGGGGTCACGCCCGGAAAAGGGGGGAACAAGAGCGACTCCATACCGATTTTTGACACCGTGGGCGCCGCGGTCGCCGAAACCGGGGCCAACGCATCGCTCATCTTCGTTCCGCCCGCCGGCGCGGCCGACGCCATCCTGGAGGCGGCCGATGCCGGAATTCCCGTTTGCGTGTGCATTACCGAGGGCATTCCCACGTTCGACATGCTCCGTGTGAACCACTTCCTGGCCGGGCGTCCCACGCGTCTCATCGGGCCCAACTGTCCGGGCGTCATCTCTCCGGGGGCTTGCAAGATGGGCATCATGCCGGGGCACATCCACAAGCCCGGCGGGGTCGGGGTCGTCTCGCGCAGCGGGACGCTGACCTACGAAGCGGTGGCCCAGCTCACTGATTTGGGGATTGGGCAATCGACCTGCATCGGCATTGGGGGGGATCCCATCATCGGGACCTCCTTCGTGGACGCCCTCACCCTGTTCCAGAACGATCCGGAGACCGAGGCCGTCGTCCTCATCGGGGAGATCGGAGGGACGGCGGAGGAGGAGGCGGCCGATTTCATCCGCTCCGGCGGGTTTTCGAAACCGGTCGTGGGGTTCGTCGCGGGGCGGACGGCCCCGCCCGGGCGGCGCATGGGACATGCGGGCGCGATTATCGCCGGGGGGAAGGGGACGGCCACCGAAAAGATGGAGGCCCTTCGGGCGGCGGGAGTGGCCGTTTGCGACAGCCCGGCGGAGATGGGGAGCACCATGGCCGGGCTATTGAAATATTCTTCCGGATGAATATCTTGAAGCCGGAACGGTTAATGAATGTTGAATCGTGGGCGATGACATGTAAATTAAAGGGAGAATCCGGCGTCGCACAGGTTCGCGGAGCGCCCGCGTCCCGGACGCAGGAATTCGCCGGGGAAAGTTCGACCGAAAACCTGATTGAACGATCCCCCAGCGTGTGCTACATTATTTACATAACCGGCTATGCAGCCTGAAAGGGACTGATTCTTCATCGGGTGCGGCGTTGCCGGGAACCGTTTGATTTTTCTTCTTCAGCGCCGAAAAGCGCTTTCAGGGGTATGAGCATGATGAACGATGCGCCCACGGAAGGGAACGGCGGAAGCCCGCGCCGGAAGAAGGTCGAGACGGTAGATACCGTCGCCATCCGGTTCGCCGGCGATTCCGGCGACGGCATGCAGCTTACCGGCACGCGGTTTACGAGCGCCACCGCCCTCGCCGGCAACGACCTGAGCACCTTGCCGGACTTTCCGGCCGAGATCCGGGCGCCGGCGGGAACGCTGGCGGGGGTGAGCGGATTTCAGATCAACTTTAGCAACCACGACGTCCATACGCCGGGAGACAGCCCGGACGTCCTGGTGGCGATGAACCCCGCGGCGCTCAAGGCCAACCTGGGGGATCTCAAACGCGGCGGTATCATCATCCTGAACACCTCCTCCTTCAACCAGAAGGCGTATGAGAAGGCGGGCTACGAATCGGACCCGCTGACCGACGGCTCCCTGGAAAGCTACCGGGTATTCAATATCGACATCACCAAGATGACCCAGGCGGCGCTGAAGGACATGAGGCTTCAGCCCAGCGTCGTAGACCGCACCAAGAACTTCTTCGCGCTGGGGATGATGTTCTGGATGTATCAGCGCCCGGTGGAGAACACCATCGGCTGGATCAAGGCGCGCTTCAAGAACCGTCCGGAGATCGTCGAAGCCAACCTGCGGGCCTTCCAATCCGGATACCACTTCGGCGAGAACACGGAGATCTTCCAGACTTCTTACGTGGTGGAGGAGGCTCACCTCCCGCCGGGGACGTACCGCAACGTCACCGGCAACGAGGCGGTGGCCCGGGGGTTCATCGCGGCGGCCCGGCTGGCGGGCCTGCGGCTCTTTTACGGGAGTTATCCCATCACGCCGGCCAGCGATGTGCTTCACGAGCTGTCCCGGTACAAGCAGTACGACGTGATCACCATGCAGGCGGAGGACGAGATCTCCGCCGTCTCAGCCGCTATCGGCGCCGCGTTCGGGGGCTCCTTGGGCGTGACGGGCACCAGCGGTCCCGGTCTGGCGCTCAAGGCGGAGGCCATGAACCTGGCCGTGATGACCGAGCTCCCCGTCGTGGTCCTGGACGTTCAGCGGGGCGGTCCCAGCACGGGGCTTCCCACCAAGACCGAACAGGCCGACCTCCTTCAGTGCCTCTACGGCCGCAACAGCGAGTCGCCCATAGCCGTCCTGGCGGCCCGGACGCCGGGCGATTGCTTCTACGCCGCCATCGAGGCGGCGCGCATCGCCATCAAATACATGACGCCGGTCGTCCTGCTCACCGACGGCTACCTGGGCAACGGCTCCGAGCCGTGGATGATCCCGTCGGTGGAGGAGCTGCCGAAGATCGAGGTCAAGTTCCACACCGACCCGGAGGGCTTCGCCCCCTATGTGCGGGACCCGGAGACGCTGGGGCGTCCCTGGGTGAAGCCGGGAACGCCGGGCCTGGAGCACCGGATCGGGGGCATCGAGAAGCAAGACGTGGTGGGCACTGTCAGCTACGACCCGGCCAACCACGAGCACATGGTCCGCACGCGGGCGGCCAAAGTCGCGGGCATTGCCAACGACATCCCCCTAGCGGCGGTGGTTGGCGAACCGAAAGGCAAATTGGTCGTCATCGGTTGGGGGAGCACGTACGGGGCGATCACGACGGCCGTGAGCGTCCTGCAGGCGCGAGGGGCGTCTGTGTCCCACGTCCACCTGCGTCACCTCAACCCCTTGCCGCGCAACCTCGGGGAGATCATCTCGAACTTTGAAAGGGTCCTCGTTCCCGAGATGAACCTGGGACAACTGTTGAAGGTCATTCGGGCGGAGTATCTGGTGGATGCCATCGGCTTCAACAAGATACAGGGCCAGCCCTTTAAGATCGCCGAACTCGTAGACAGGATTGAGGAGGTGCTCGCCTCATGAGCACAGAAACAAAGAAGCTGACCAGGAAGGAATTCGCTTCGGATCAGATCGTCCGGTGGTGCCCCGGTTGCGGGGACTACGCAATTCTCGCACAGGTGCAAAGCGTCTTCCCGGACGTGGGGGTCCCCAGAGAGAAGATCGCCTTCATCTCGGGGATCGGCTGCGCGGCCCGGTTTCCCTATTACATGAACACCTACGGCTTTCACTCCATCCACGGCCGCGCTCCGGCGGTGGCCACGGGCCTGAAGGCGGTGAATCCCGAGCTCTCCGTCTGGGTGGTGACCGGCGACGGGGACGCTCTCTCCATCGGCGGAAACCACCTCCTGCACGTCCTGCGCCGCAATGTGGACGTGAAGATCCTGCTGTTCAACAACCGGATCTACGGCCTAACGAAAGGGCAGTATTCGCCGACCTCGGAGTTCGGGAAAAGGACCAAGTCCACACCCTTGGGGTCGGTGGACACGCCGCTGAACCCCGTCTCGGTGGCCCTGGGGGCAGAGGCCACGTTCGTGGCCCGCACGGTGGACCGGGACGTGAAGCACATGAGGGAAATCCTGCGAAAGGCGGCCGCGCACAAGGGCACGGCGTTCGTCGAGATCTTGCAAAACTGCCCGGTCTTCAACGACGGGGCCTTCTTCGAGCTGACCGAGAAGGAGACGAAAGACATCGCCGGCATTCACCTGGAGGAGGGCGAGCCGGCCGTCTTCGGCCCGCAGGATAACAAGCAGGGGCTGCGACTCAATGGGCTCAAGCTCGAAGCCGTCCCGCTGGACGGAGACGCGGGCGGCGTCATCGTCCACGACCCCACCCCCGAAGATCCCACCCTGGCCTTCATGATCGGCCAGATGCATCACCACGGCCTTCCCGTCGCCCTGGGCGTTTTGCGGGCCGTGGAACGGCCCTGTTACGAGACCCTGGTGAACGAGCAAATTCATCAAGCGGTTCAGGCCAAGGGAGAAGGGAGCCTCGAGGCGCTCCTGAACGAAGGCGATACCTGGACGGTGGACTGAGATCGGCCCCGCCGCGAAGTCCATTTTCCTCCACCCTAAGGGAAACCCCGCGTTGGTTTCCCTTGTGTTTTGTCGGTTGTCCGGTTGGACCCTTTACACGGGCTGGCTTCGTGCAGAGGACGCTCGCCATCATCAAACCCGACGCCGTCAGCCGCAATCTGGCCGGGCGGATCATCTCCCGGATCGAAACCTCGGGTTTCCGGATCCTTGCGATGCGCCTTGTACGCCTGAGCAAGGCCGAGGCTGAAGGGTTTTACGCCGTTCACCGGCAGCAGCCCTTTTTCGCCAGCCTGACCGATTACATGTCTTCCGGTCCCTGCATCGGGATGGTCCTGGAGAAGGAAGACGCCATCGCGGCCTGGCGGAAGCTCACGGGCGCGACCAACCCCGCCGAGGCCGAGGAGGACACCATCCGCAAGGACTTCGGCGAGAACATCGAGCGCAACAGCGTCCACGGGAGCGACGGACCCGAGACCGCCGCTTTCGAAATCCCCTACTTCTTCAGCCACCTCGACCTGGTCTGAAGGATTCGGTTAATTACGGGGGGCGCTTTTTGGGCACTTGCGTGCCGGCCAAGCTGCGGTTGGAACCGCGTACACCTGAGCCGGGTCTCTTGGGCGCTCACCTTCCGAAAGATGATTGACCAGGTACGCAAGTGCGGAAACCTGACGCGGTGCGTCCGCCCCCCCGCCCCCCCCGCAAAACTTTCGTTTCGCGATAGAGTGCCGCCCCCTGATGGGGCGGCACTCTATCGCCTAAAGCCGGTCTGTTGGCCGAATGCGGGAGTTGTAGCGCGGGGGCTTTAGCCCCCGCTCTCCTTCAACGGGACTCGCGAAGGACGCCTAGCGCTACACCGCGCTGTTTGGTAAGGCGGCCTGCGGGGCCGGGCACAACTGGCCCAGCCAACCCCACACCCAACCCAAAGCAGGCCCGGCCACGGAGTGCCGGGCCGTCAAAAGTTTTCCGGGGGGT
>JBHIBA010000070.1:0-17742 GCA_046758845.1 Nitrospinota bacterium | reverse complement strand
CGCCTACTTCACCTCAAGAACTTTTGAAATGAATTTCCGGGACGGCACACTAGGTGACCTGTTCCAAGAAACCCCGGCCTTTCGGGACGGTCCCAATTCGGGAGATCGGAGATGTTTGTCCATTCCGGCCGGCGTTTTATTGTCACACGATTTGCAACTTGGTTTCGCCGATCTACCAATAATAGAGATACATCCTTCATATCGTGCGTCAATAAATCCTCTTATGAAGGGGAGCACTGAATATTTGACAGTCATGTCACCCTGAGCGAGAGTCACCGACTCGCGCGAAGGGTCTCGCAATTTGCGGGACCTACGGCGAGATTCTTCGTGCGGGCCAATGACCCGCATTCAGAATGACATGTCAACTATTAAGCGCTCGTGTTAGTAACTTTTTTCCAATCTGAGATAAACAATAAGAATGATAGGGTTGATGTCCAAAAACCCTGACTATCATCCGATGGGCATGGCGGAACCGACCCGAGTGCGTCTACGCGCTGAGAGCTGGTCCCATCCGCGGCGTGCCAATGGGGCGTGGGGGGCTCGTAGAGCCCGCGCGAATGACCGCAGGTGAGGCTTTTTGAACCGGAGGACAAACTGGGCCTTCGGGAAAGGCGGGTTCTTGGTATGGGAAGCCAAGCATGCGACTGGATTCCAACGGTTGCGGGACAGCGGGCGTTCGGACGGGCCGCCTGGTGAAAGAATTTGGCTGATTCGATGTCTAAACATAGGAGGGCGGCTAATGTAGCAGGCTTAGTGATCGGGCAGTCCTTAAACGGGGAATTTCGGTTGAAGACGGTCGAAGGGATCATCGGTATCGGGTTCGCGACGCTCCTGGGGATCGGAGCCCTCTTCATCGCCGGGCTGCTCGCGCTGGCTCAAGGGGTGAGGACTCTCGCAATCGCGGCCTTTTCCGGGACTGTCTCGCGCTTCAAATCGTTTCTCGGCTGAATCGGGATATTTGCTTGAGGACGGTGGGTCCGGGCTAGATGGTTCACTCCCAGGCCGCTTCGCCCTGGCGAGCATCCCTCAGAGCATACGGGAGTGCATACGAACCGAGGCCGGGGCGTGGCCCCCGTAGGCGGAACTTCGCCCCCAGACAAGCGTAGGACCGATATCCCCAGCCCGACTCTGCTTCGGTCATGAACCCGGGACAGCAACAGGCCGCGGCGTCGAGATTGGCGAACCGTCCCTCCCCGGCCATGTAGGGCTTTCAAATACAGAGCTTCTCAGCGGGTCCCCCGAAGTCCTCAATGGCTCACTCCGGCTTGAAGGTCCCCAAGGCATGGCGGAGGGCAAGGGCAGCCCCTGTGCCTCCGACGCCACGCCCGTTTTGCATGTTTTAAAATCCCCCCGCCCCCTCCACCAGGCGGATATTCCTTGGTCCTGGGCAACTGGCCCAGCCCCTCCGTCGAGGATCCGTCTCTGATGCTCTCCTAAGGGACTGACCTAATTCTCCGGGGGGCAGTGGTTCAGTTTGGAACGGATTAAGTCCCGTACGCAGCTTTGCCCACGGCCCAGTCATCATTTGGTGTAGCCCCGTCTATCAAGACGGGCGAGGACCTGGGTCCGAGCGGAGACCGGGGCGCGCCCGGCCGCGATTTCCGCGGAGCCTGCACTGAGCGAGGCGAATGTGCTCAAATCGCGGCTACAACGGAGGAAGGCAGGGGTCGTTCAGCAAACTGACCCACTACCCTCCCGGGTTTGTACTTGACACGGAAGAAAAACCAAAACACAGTATAGGGGTATACCCTATGGCAAGGCATCTTTCCATCGGGTCGGGGGGCAGACTCCACGTCCAAATTCGCAGGGAGAGCAGTCGCTATGGACGGTACCGCCTGCGACGCCAAAATCTGGGCTTGGTAGCCTTCCGCCCGCCGCAAGGAGTTAAGAGATGCGAGAGGCCGGGACCCACACTCAGCGAGAAGAGCTCATAAAGGTATCTATGGGGGAGGACTCGGCCGACTTGGCCATCGTCAATGGGCGGGTGGTCAACGTCATGAGCGGCGAGGTCCACGAGGCTGATCTGCTTATCAAGGGAGGGCGGATCGCCTACCTCGGGAAGGGCGAGAACCTACGGGAACGCGCAGCCGAGATCATCGATGCCACGGGCCTTTTTTTGACACCTGGTCTCATGGATGGACACGTGCATAACGAGAGCAGCATGATGACCGTCACCCGGTACGCCCAAGCGGTCTTGCCGCACGGGACCACAGCGGTCTTCATCGATCCGCATCAGACCGTGCACGCCGTCGGGATTGAAGGCATCCGGCTGGCGGTCGAGGAAGGGCGCCAGACTCCCCTCAGAGCATTTGTGAACATCTCCTCCTGTCTCCCGGAAGCCACTTACGGGGACAAGGCGGGCAATTCCGAGGCGATGCTCCAAGAGGTCCGAGGGATGCTGAAGTGGGACAGAATCGTTGGCGTGGGTGAGGTCTACGACAAGTGGGGGTTGGTGCGGAGAAATCCGAGGCTCCTCGCAGAGGTGGATGCTTCGTTGGCCTGCGAGAAGGCCGTGGACGGAGGAAATGCCGCCGGCCTCTTCCTCAACCCCTACGCCGCGGCGGGCGTCCAGTCGGATCACGAAACGCGCGATGTCGAGGGAGCCGTCGAACGGCTCCGTCTCGGCATGACCCTCATGATCCGGGATTCTTCGGTGGCTCGCAACCTCGCGGACATCCTGCCCGTTCTTACCCAGAGAGGCCTGAACAGCCACCAGTGCTGCTTCGCAACCGACGACAAGACCCCCACCGACCTGGCGGGGGAGGGGCACATCGACTGGATGGTGCGGCGGAGCATCCAATCGGGCCTCTCACCGATGCAAGCCGTACAGATGGCCACCATCAACTGCGCCCGGCATTTCCGCCTGGACCGGGATCTAGGGAGCCTCTCTCCTGGGAGGCTTGCCGATGTCGTGTTCGTCCGCGACTTGGCCGAGTTTGAAGTCGCTCGGGTCATGGTAGGAGGCGAACTGATAGCGGAGAATGGAGAACTCACTGTCTCGCTCCCGGATTATCGCTATCCGCCTCATCTGATGGATGTTCTGAGCTTCTCCCGGAAATTTACGGCGTCCGATTTTGCCATCCCCTCCCGGCGCGGGGAAAAGAGCCAGGTCTGGGCCATCGAGGTGGGGGATGATCACATCCTCGGCCTCAAAGTGAAGGAGGAACTGCGCGTGGTATCGGGTCACATCCAGCCCACACCGCAAAAGGACGTGGTCAAGCTGGTGGTGATGGAGCCGGGGAAATTGCCCGGCGACCCGCCCGCCATCGGACGCGGCTTCGCCAAGGGGTTCGGGATGCGCAGCGGGGCTTTTGGCTGCAGTGTGAGCCGGGACAAGCTGCAGACCGTCGTCGCGGGGGTGGACGACGAGGATATTGCCTTGGCGGCCAATCGGCTGGCTGAGCTTCACGGCGGGCTGGTGGTGGTGAACCAGGGCCGGATACTCGGGGGATGTCCTCTGCCGGTTTGTTCGGTCTTGAGCCCGGCGCCAGCGGAAGAGTTCATTCGGACCATGAGGGGACTTCACGAGACCCTCAAAAGGACGGCAGGTTGTCGGCTGAATAACCCGTTCATGACCTTGGGGTTGAGCACGTCCCCTGGCATTCCGGTCCTGAAACTGACTACCCAGGGTCTGTACGATTATGACAAACAGGGATGCATCGAACTGGAAGCGGCCTGAGTCGAGGAGAGCCAGGGAGGAGAGGATGGAGGTTGAAGATGACAGATGTGAATAACATTTGCCGTGTGAAGGCCGAACCCGACGACTTCGAATTTCAACCTCGCCGCACGGCCCTCGTGGTCATCGACATGCAAAATGATTATTGCAGCCCGGGAGGGTACGTCGCCCAGAGAGGGGAAGATTTATCCATTATTAGGCGCTGCATCCCGCCTCTTCAGGAAGTGCTTGCGGCAGTGCGTGAGACCGAGACCCTCATCATACATACGCGAGAGGGCCACCTCCCGGACCTCTCCGACTGTCCCTCAACCAAGCTGGCGCGAAGCAGGAAGCTCGGCGCAGGGATCGGAGATGAAGGACCGCTGGGTCGGTTTCTGACGCGCGGTTCCAAGAGCCATGATTTCATCGATGAGTTGCGGCCGGCTCCGGGAGAGGTTGTCATTGACAAGCCGGGGAAGAGCGCGTTCTTTGGGACAGAGCTTGAACTCATTCTTAGGACCCGGGGTATCACCCATCTTATCGTCACGGGGGTCTCCACGTTCGTATGTGTTCACACCACCCTGCGAGACGCTTACGACCGGGGGTATGAGAACCTGATCCTGGAGGACTGCTGCGCCTCCTCTATCGCTGAGCTCCATGACGCGGCAATAAAGATGGTCAAGGCCCACGGAGGGGTGTTCGGCCACGTGTCTAACTCCGGTGAATTCTCGAAGGCCCTGACAGGCTTCTTGACGGCAAGCGCCCGTTGACGAGAGCGGAGGGTTCGAGAGGGTGTGAACCTCTACCGGGCGCGTTTCCTTGACCCCATCTGAGGGGAAATGAGGGGACAGGAGGATGCGAAGAAAATCGGTTGTTGGAATTTGCCTGACGTTGTTCTTGCTATGTTCGGCGACCCGCGCACTGACCGCCGACAAAGCGAGCATTGCATCGGGCTGGGTGCTCACAGGCGCGGAAGCGCCGTACTTCCTGGCTGAGGAACGAGGGTACTACAAGGCTGAGGGAATTGATCTAACCATCTCTCGGGGCTACGGTTCGGGTGATACCGTCCGGCGGGTCAATCTTGCGGAGGCGATGTTCGGCCACGCGGACAGCTCGGCCGCCCTCGTGGGCCGCGCGAGGGGAGCGAAGGTGAAGATACTCGGCGTGGTGATGGCCAGGTCTCCTCATGTCATCTTCTCCCTAAAAAAGACGGGGATTCGCACGCCCGCTGACCTCAAAGGGAAACGCATTGGCGCAGGAAAGTCAGATGTCGTCCGTATTGTATTCCCGGCGTTTGCCAAGATTAATGGACTCGACCCGGGGACCGTGAATTGGGTCTCGACGACCCCGGCGGTCAAGGGCGCCTCCCTTCTCGCGGGCAAACTGGATGCCATCACGAACTTCACAACCGACCGAATTCCCCTTGAACCCAAGGCGAAAGCCACAGGGGTCGAGATAGTGGAGATGCAATTACGCGACTGGGGCCTGGACCTTTATTCGTACGGAATTTTCACGAACGACAAGCTCATTGCGGAGAGAAGGGATCTCGTGGCGAGGTTTGTACGCGCATCCATAAAGGGCTTCGCGGCGGCTCTAGAGGATCCTAAGGGGGCGGTGACCGCCCTCACCCGCAAGATTCCGGCCCTTTCCCCTACTCTCGCCCTTAAGCAACTCAAAATCGGCAACGATCTTCTCCTGAGTGAGGAAGCCTATAAGGGGGGTCTTGGCACTGTGAGCCGGAAGAAGATGTCGATCATGATCGATTTGCTCACGCAGTATATGAATCTTCCCAGGAAGATCTCGCCGGATGAGATTTACACGAACGAATTCCTCCCTGGAATTATCCCGAAGAAGGGGAGTTGAGATAAATCGTTAGCTTGAGGCCAAGAGGGAACTGTAAAGACAAAAACCTCAGAAGCGGGCGCGCCCTTTAAAAGATACAGGCATTAGCATCGCCTCCCTCGTTGGAGGACCTCCTCCGAAAGGAATGCAGTCAGGGGATCTCAAAAGACTGTGGGTCATGCCCCTATTGAGGATGGGCCGAGTGACCTTTATGAGTGTCTTTTGATAAGTACGGAGTAGCCCCTTCTGCCGATTGGCGGGGGGGTAAGAGCTTAATGTTTCTTTGAGATCGGACAGCCCGTAGAATGCGTAAAAACCGGTGGAGTTCGGGACGTCGAATTTCGTCTTTATTGCGAGTCTCTTTCACCGAGATTTCTTCTTTGCTGATGAACGGTAGTTAGATGTTCTGTTACAGGTCCGAGAAGCCAATCCCATTGACAACCAAGCATGGGCTATATACCCTATAATAGTATGGTGTATCCAACCGGGAGATTTCAATGATTGATGAGAGGACGAAGCAGTTGGCCCTTGCCCGGCTCAACCGGATTGAGGGGCAGGTCCGGGGCCTGAAGGGGATGGTGGAAACCGAAAGGTATTGCATCGACATCATCCAGCAGGTCAACGCGGCGCGCCGGGCCCTCGAGCAGGTGGCCCTTCTGGTCATGAAGCGCCATCTCGCGAGCTGTGTCTCCGAGGCTATCCAGGAGGACAAGAGCGCCGCGAAGATCGAGGAGTTCATACTGAGCGTCGACAAGTTCATCCGGTGAGGACCCCCTGCGTTCAAGAAATGAAGCCGTTTTGAGGAAATACGGAGAGCAGCTGATTCAAAAGATCAAAATCCCTCTTTTCGAGAGAATTGATATGTTCAGAAAAGGCGGAATTGACCGCGCTGTTACATCCCCTGCTGAGGTTCACATCAGCGGCCAGAGAGGCCCAAATCGAAGAGAAAGGAAGTTCAACCATGGAATCGAAAGTGATCAAGGTCGAAGGGATGAGCTGCGAGCATTGCCAGACTACGGTAGAGAAGGGGCTAAAAGAGCTTCAGGGGGTCTCGTCCGCCTCGGCGAATTTTCAAAAGGGAGAGGCCCGAATTTCCTTTGATCCCGCACTTGTCCAGGAAGAAGGGATCAAGGAAAAAATTCGCGCCCTGGGCTACCAAGCCTAGGAGGACAATTCAGCCAAGTCAGCGGTTGAACTCTTTCAGGAGGTAGGAATTCGGGTATGGCCTGGTCGGAATTACATCGCCCGCATAGCCAGCGCCTTGGGCGTGGGGCAGGAGGAGGAACTCTTCGACGATGACCCCGAAACCCGGGCCTGCCTGGAAAAAGGTTTGGTCCAAGACCCTCCCTCAGAACGCTCTGGAGAAAACCCCGAGAGCTTGGGGGGACCGCCGGGTCTTTTACCCCATGGTTTTCAGTCAGGAGCCTTGCCGCCGAGCCATTGGCTTCGTGACGTCTCAAGAGATCTCTTCATGTTGACTGAATGACTTTTGCGCACCCCGCCCCTACGTTGGGCTGGACCACGAGTTCCATCAAGAGTTTCCGCACTGGGACCTCTCGATGTTACCTGCAAGAAGGAGATTCAGATGGCGACCGATCTCGTTTGCGGGACGAACATCGACGAATCCGCAGCTGAGTTCACATTTCAACACAGGGGGCGTACGCACTATTTTTGCTCTGAACATTGTTTGAAGGAATTCACAACATCCCCGGAGAGGTTCCTGGACGGGCATGGAGAGGAAAGCTCCCCTGTATCCCGAGCGGCGGACTTCGTTGAGCCATCCATCCTTCCAGACCACGCGCGCGTCGATCTGCCCGTTACGGGGATGACTTGCGGGGCCTGCGTCTCACGGGTTGAGAAGGGACTTTCCAGCCTGACGGGGGTGACCTCTGCCACAGTCAACTTCGGGACGGAGCGGGCCTCGGTTCAATTCGACCCTCAAAGGCTCTCCATCACTGACCTCATAGGCCAAGTAGAGGAAATCGGCTATGGGGTCGCGTCGGCCAAGGTGGCCCTGCCCATACAGGGGATGACATGCGCCTCTTGCGTGGAGAAGGTCGAGCGGAGCCTCCGCGCCCTTCCGGGGGTCTTGTCGGCGGCGGTTAATCTCGGCACCGAGCGAGCTTCGGTGGAATGCATACCGGACCTTGCCCCCATCTCCGCCCTGCGGGCGGCCGTCGAATCGGTCGGCTACCGGCCCCTAGAAGTCTCCGAAGAGGAACTCACAGACCGGGAAAGAGAAGCCCGGCAGAGGGAAATCCGCCTCCTGCAGTGGAAGTTCACCTTCTCTGCGCTGCTCTCGGCCCTGGTCATTCTGGGGAGCATGCACGGTCTTTCTGCCTTGGCGCCGCCTTGGCTCCGTAATTTCTATGTCCTTTGGGCGCTGACCACGCCCATTCAATTCTGGGCCGGTTGGCAGTTCTACCGGGGCGCGTGGGCGGCTGCTCGTCACGGCTCGGCCGACATGAACACCCTCATCGCCGTCGGCACTTCCGCGGCCTATCTCTACAGCGTGGGCGCAACCCTCCTCCCTGACTTCTTCCGACGAAGTGGGATCGACCCCCAGGTCTACTTCGAGACGGCGGCGGTGATCATCACCCTCATCCTGCTGGGGCGATTGCTGGAAGCCCAAGCCAAGGGAAGGACTTCGGAGGCCATCAAGAAACTCATGGGTCTGCGGGCCAAGACGGCCCGGGTGATTCGGGATGGAGAGGAGCGGGATATCCCCGTGGGCGAGGTCCGGGTCGGAGACCTGGTGGTGGTGCGACCCGGCGAGAAGGTCCCCGTGGATGGGATGATCCGAGAGGGGCGATCGAGTCTGGACGAGTCAATGCTCACGGGCGAAAGTCTCCCCGTGGACAAGGGACCCGGAGACGAGGTCATCGGAGCCACGCTAAACAAGACGGGAAGCTTCACCTTTGAGGCTCGGAAGGTCGGAAAAGAGACGGCCTTGGCCCAAATCATCAAGCTCGTAGAGGAAGCCCAGGGCAGGAAGGCTCCGATCCAGCGCCTCGCGGACAAGATTGCCGGCGTCTTTGTCCCGATTGTTATCATCCTTGCCGTAGCGACTTTCTTCATCTGGCTCGGGTTCGGCCCGATGCCCGCCTTTAACTTCGCCTTGTTAAACTTCGTGGCGGTCCTGATCATCGCCTGCCCTTGCGCCCTGGGCCTCGCCACACCGACGGCCATCATGGTGGGAACGGGCAGGGGGGCAGAGAGCGGCATCCTGATCAAGGGCGGAGAGAGCCTGGAGAAGGCCCGCTACATCCAGACCATCGTCTTTGACAAAACGGGAACCCTGACCCAGGGCCAGCCTGAGGTAACGGATTTGGTGGCGGCCAACGGCTTTTCCACGGATGATGTTCTCCACCTGGCCGGCTCGGCCGAACGGAGCTCGGAACATCCGCTGGGCGAGGCCATCATCCGAAAGGCCCAGGAGAGGGAGATCTTGCTTTCGGACCCGGAAGACTTCTGGGCCGTTCCGGGCCTCGGCGTTCAAGCCACCGTAGACGGGCAATCCGTCCTGCTGGGAAACGCCAAGTTTCTTCAGGATGAGGGCGTGGAAATCTCGAAGCTGCTGCCCGCCGCCGAGGTCCAGGCGGAAAAGGGAAGGACGCCCATGTTCCTTGCCGTGGACAAGGTCCTGGCGGGTCTGTTGGCCCTTGCGGACACACCGAAAGAAAACTCCCGGGATGCCGTGGAGGCCCTCCACCGCCTGGGCTTGGAAGTGGCGATGATTACCGGGGACGACAGGCGGACGGCGGAGGCCATCGCGAAGGAAGTGGGCATCGACCGTGTCCTGGCTCAGGTGTTGCCTGAGGACAAGGCGCTGGAGATCAAAAGGCTCCAGAGCGAGGGGAAGGTCGTCGCCATGGTGGGAGACGGGATAAACGACGCCCCGGCCCTCGCCCAGGCGGACGTGGGCATTGCCCTCGGCACCGGGACGGATGTCGCCATCGAGGCATCGGACATCACGCTGATTGCCGGCGATCTGATGGGAGTCGTGAACGCAATTCGTCTCAGCCGCCGGACCCTTCGGACGATCAAGCAGAACCTCTTCTGGGCCTTCGCCTACAACACCGCAGGCATCCCGATTGCTGCAGGCATCCTGTATCCCTTCTTTACGCTCTTGCTGAACCCGATGGTCGCGTCTCTGGCGATGGCCTTCAGCTCGGTCTCCGTCCTATCAAACAGCCTTCGACTTCGGCGATTCCAACTCTAAGTGAAGAAACTGCTTTTGGGGATGTACGGCACACTTGGAGACTACAGCCGCCGTAGCCGCGATTTGAGCGTAGCGGAAATCGCGGCCGGTAGGTTCTGCCCCGATCTCCGCTCCGGGCTTTGCCCTTCGCTCAGATCTGGGCTACGCCGCCAGGATGAACAAATTCATCAGCGCATTAATCAAACAGGACACTGGGTGAACAAATTTTTTTGGGGATGTACGGGACACCTGGAGACTACGGCGAGGTGAAAAAGGACTCATTATCAAAACTTTCGCAGGCGAATTTGGATTCGGCCGCGATTTGTTCTTCCTTTCGATTGCCCCTTGATCACGTGTGATAGGAAAAATGATCATCAATGAGTATCTATTCTCTCTCAGCAAAAAACAAGGGCTCATACCCTGCTCTGGGTACGAGCCCTTGTCCCTCATTGGAAAGTTGCTTCTTCTTATTCCCAACCGGGGAACGGGTAAATTAACTTTCCTGACTTAAATTTCTTCGGATAAATTACCACCTGTTTGCCCGGTTTTGAAAATTCACTCAGATCGTTGCTCTTGACATTCTGAATCTGGACCATGAGCGTCCTCGGACGCGCCCACTCGCCGTTGGGGGCAAACTTCACCTTGCCTACGACGGTGTCAAACTCGTTGGCCCTGATATACTCCCCGACGGTCGCCTGATCCAGGCTCTTCGTCGCCTGGATGGCCTGCCCCAGGACTTGGACATACGCATAGGCCCAAGGAGGCAGATAATATCCCAGGGGGTCCACGCCTTCTTTCCGGGCCCTGGCCTGATACTTCTTCAAGAACGCCTCAATCCCCGGGAACTTCAACGTGGGCTCGGGCACCCAGAACCAGTAATTTAAGATCCCATTCAGAGTTGGACCGAGCGTCTGTTGGATAGTAGTGAACTGCAACCCAACCATTCCTCCCCCGAAAAGTTTGGGTTTCAGACCCACCTCCTTCGACGCCCTGACCATGGCCACAGAGTCGGGGGGATAGGACGCCACAAAAACCATATCCGGATTCAGCGCCTTGATCTTCCTGGCAACCGGGGTGAGATCTGTCGTACCGGGGGGGTACCTTTCGTCGTAGATCACCTTGAAACCATACTTCGCGGCGGTTTCTCTGGCCCCTTCGAGGCACTTTACGCCAAACTCATGGTCGACACCGACCAATGCCACCGTCTTAGGCTTAGGGTCCACTTGGCTCGCCACGGTAAAGAACCCCCCGAACTGGTCAACCATGGCCCTCGGTCCCGCCGGCATGATCTGGAAGTAGTATTTGTAGTTGTACGGCGCATTCATCGCGTTGCCAAACAGGCTCAGGAAAACCATCTTGCGCTCGATAACGGTAGGCATCGCAGGCGCAATGAGCAACGAGCCATATGACGAGACGACAAAATCGACCTTGTCCACATCGATTAGTTTCGCATACAACTGGGGGATATCAGCCGACTTCGTGTGGTCGTCATAATAAACGAGCTTCACCTGCCTTCCCAGTAGCCCTCCCTTTGCATTCACATCTTCCGCCCATATTTTTATGGCCACCAACGCGGCCTTTCCACCTACTGATAGACCTCCTGTCAGGGGCATGGTAAACCCAATTTTTATGGGCTTTGCTTGCGCCAGTAGGGATGGAGCCCCCGGACCGGAGAACATCAAGCCCGCCGCAAGCAAAAAGGCTAAAGACAGTCCATACCAGCGCAATTTTCTCATCATCTCTTCTACCCTCCTCCCCCCTACGGAGCCAACCCGTAGCCCGACCCCCTTCTGCGGGCGTCGGAAATGACCACAGCGCCCCTGCAAAGGCGGCAGTTGCGGCCTCACCCTCTACTCACTCGATAGACCTGCGCTCCCAAAGGGGATAGAGGCGAGCGATTCTAAACCGGAATTACCCCGCTAAAACTTTTGAGGGGGCACGTCCGGCCTCTCCATCGCCGGTTGGCCCCCCCAAGACTTCATTTCATCTAGAATTATTAATTTGTATCATGCCCAGTCTGGCTAGGCGCTATGATCTAGATCAGCAATCCGAAGAACTCCGGCAAACGTAAATCTGTGGGTACAACCCGTCTGACGTGCTTCGCTCAAACCTCTTTAGGTTGAATGAGAGGATTTTCGATATGTTTTCGTTCTCAAGTGACCAATGAAGAGGAATGGGGAGCGCCGCTTCTGACCGAGGGGAAATCACCACTACCGATTTCCTTGAATTCCTGCTATGGTAGCGTCCTCAGAAGGACAATCTGTTGAAAAGTCGGTAAATCGAGATTTACTTGAGCGGACAGTCTTCTGGGGGCGCACGTCCAGACGGGGGATAGGCGCGGGCCTTGCGCCCCACTGGCCCTGCGCAAAGGGGGAAAGAGATCCATGGGCAAGACACGCCTGAGTATCTTGGGGTCCGTGCTCGTCGCAGCTCTCCTGGCCGGCATGGCTTGGTGCATCCCGGCTCAGGCCTTCGAGCTGCAATGGTTCGGCCAGTCCGCCTTTAAAATCACAACCCCGGGCGGCAAGGTGATCGTCATAGACCCCTTCATCACCAAGAACCCGAAGACCCCTCAGGAATTCAAAGACCTGAGCAAGCTCGGCAAAGTGGACCTGATCCTCGTCACCCACGGGCACCCTGACCACACCGGTGACGTCTCCGCCCTCGCAAAGATGACCGGCGCCAAGGTCGGCATAAACGCCGACATGGGGCACACCTTCGCCTCCCTCGGCTGGCTTCCTTATAAGCAGATGATCCGGTTCAACAAGAGCGGGCCGATTACGCCGCTGGGCCGCGGGATCACGGTCACCATGGTCCACGCCGAGCATAGCTCTGGAGTCGTCTACACCGACCCCGCCAGCAAGAAGAGGACGGTCTACCCCGGCGGAGAGCCGGCCGGCTACATCATCGAGATGGAGGACGGCTTCAAGATCTACCACGCGGGCGACACGGGCGTCTTCGCCGACATGAAGTTCATCGGGGAGTATTACAAGCCCGACCTCGCCCTCCTGCCCATCGGCGGACACTTCACCATGGACCCGGCCCACGCCGCTTACGCCGTCCGCAACCTCCTCAAGGTAAAAGAGGTGATCCCCATGCACTACGGCACCTTCAGGCCGCTCAAGGGAACGCCCGAGGAGCTTATCAAGGCCCTGGGGGACTACCCGGCCAAGGTGGTCGCCATTAAGCCCGGCGAGGCGCGGAAGTTCGGCAAGTAGACTCTCGACGCCCGGAGGTGGCTCGAGGAATCCCTCTTTCTTGCAGGAATCACGTTCGACCGCCGCGCTCTTGGAACCGCCGTAGCTGGGTTTATGTTCGGTTACGGATGGGAATTTCCGCCGGGTGAATCTCTTGGGCAGCGGGTCAGTTTGGAACGGATTTAGCCCCGTATGCAGCTTTGCCCAAGGCTCTGTCATCATTTGGTGTAGCCCCGATCTGAGCGAGGACCCAGGTCCGAGCGGAGATCGGGGTAGGCGCAGCGGCCGCGATTTCCGCGGAGCCTGCACTGAGCGAAGCGAATGTGCTCAAATCGCGACCACAACGGAGGAAGGAAAAGGCGCGAGGGTTCTCTAGTACCCTTGCCCACGGATCCCTAAGAAATTGCGCTTTCCCAAAGGAAAGGCTTGAGATGTAGATTTCCTGACTGCTGCATCAAGAATCAGGAGAAAGCCCATGCCCCGACGTCTCTTTAAGGCCCGCTACGTCCTTACCATGAGTGATTCCCCGGGCGTCCTCCAGGAGGGGGCCGTCATTACCGAAGGCAAGACGATTCGCGAAGTGGGGTCCTACGAAACCCTCGCAAGGATGGGTCCCTTCGAGGAGGAAATTGGCTCTCTCGAATGGGACGTTCTCATGCCGGGCTTCATCAACGCCCATCATCACTGCGTCATGGGATTCCGGGACGGCATCCCCGATCTGCCGCTCGAGCTCTGGCTCCTCTACATCTACGGGGACTACAAACGCGGGATGACGGAGGAGGAGCTCTATGTGCGAACAGTCTGGGTCGCCCACGAGATGGTCCGAAACGGTATTACGAGCGTGTTGGATCTCCTCATCGGCAATCCTCGCTTGCCCATGGAGGGGGCCGAAGCCATGCGGGACGCTTACCGAGAGGTGGGCCTGCGCGTGGCCCTCGCTCCCATGATCAGGGACCGCGGGGAGCTCACCTACGGCCCGGAACCCGCATTTGTCGAGCGTCTCTCCCCCGGACTCAGGGACCGGGTGAGGAGCTTTCTGGCCCCCCAGAGCACGGAAGCCGTCCTTGCCTCCTGGGAGTCCGCTTTCCGGGGCCTGGACGAAGGAAGGGACGGGCGCGTGCGGGTCTTTATGGCGCCGCAGGGGCCCCAGTGGGTGACCGAGGAGCTGTTGCGACGGGCGAAGACCCTGGCCCGGGACTGTGGGACGGGGATCCAGACGCACCTTCTCGAAACCCGCTACCAGATGCTCTACAGCCGCCGCGTCCTCGGCAAATCCCTGGTCCGCCAACTGGCCGACCTTGGGTTTCTTGGCGAGGAGGTCTCGCTCGCCCACTGCGTGTGGCTCACGAAGGAGGACATTCAGGTCCTGGCCCAGGAGGGCGCAACGGCCGTTCACAACCCCAGCCAGAACCTGAGGCTTTCCGACGGCATCGCGCCGGTTACGGAGATGCTGGGAGAAGGGGCCAAAGTGGCCGTGGGGACCGACGGGGTGGGCATACACGACAGCAACGACCTCCTGTCTGATCTCAGGCTCGGGATGTTTCTCCAGAGGGCACCTCGTGTGGCCCACCGCCCCCCAGTCGCCAAAGAGTGGCTCGAGATCCTTTACCGAGGAGGCGCATCCGCCCTCGGGCTGAAGGACAGGGCCGGCGCACTCTCTCCGGGCGGGTTGGCCGACCTCGTCCTCCTGGACGGTAAGAGCGCGTTCGCTTCTCCGTTCACCCACCCCCGGATGGAACCGGCCGAGGTGGTGCTCCACCGGGCACAGGGCCGAGACGTTCATACCGTCGTTGTAGACGGAGAGGTTTTGGTCCGGGGCGGTCGCCACGTGCGCGTGGACCCCGAAAAGGTGAGAGAACGATTCAAACAGTTGGCTTCCGCCCGCTTTCCCTGGCTTGAAGAGGATGAGAAGATGGTGGGAGAACTCTCCCCGCACGTAGCGCGGCACTATGCCGACTGGGACGAAACCTCACCCCCGGAGACTCCTAACGTTTACCGCTACAACTTGATCTAGAGGGTTCCCATCCTTCGGCCCCCCCTGACAGTCACTTCGCCTGAGCAGGGCCTGCTGGACAAAGGTCACTCAGCAAAAGCAGGCCCAACGAACGGACCCGGCCAGTGCCGTGGGGACTTTCGCCGCGAAAACGAGCCCCTTGGGGAGCCTCCGCCCCGGCCCTTCACTCACATGGCTGAAGGAATCCGGTAAAATGTTGCATCGCACTCAGCCGCCTTAATCTGGGAAGGTGCGGTCCTCGACCGCCGAGCCCGGGGAGTCGCACCCTCGGGGGTTAGAACGAAGGTCCTGTAGGATAGTAGAATCAAGAAACTCGGACGTTTCGGAAAATCCACCGGAGGAAGAGAGATGATCGAATGCTACGGCGTGACCTGCGTGCAGGCCGAGACGCATGTCGTCACGGAAGCGGAAACGCGGGACGAGACGGTCCGTCGAAATCTGGACCGGGCGGTGGAGCTGCTGGACTTCGTCGGGGGAGAGGTCCGGTTTGATACGAGGCTTGTGGTCTTTCCGGAGTTCTTCCTCACGGGGGTCCCCGAGGACCGATTCATCGAATCCTACGTGCGGAACGCCTCGCCCATTCCCGGTCCCGAGACCGACCCTTTGGCGGAGAAGGCGGCCGAGCACGGATTTTTCGTGGCGGCCAACACGTTTGAGGCGGACCCCGATTGGCCCGGGCGGGTGTTCAACACCTCGTTCATCATCGACGATGGCGGCAAGGTCATCTTGAAGTACCGAAAGCACAACGATGCCTACGCCCCCGTCAACACCCATCCCGGAGACGTTTACACGGAATTCGTCGAGCGCTACGGAGAGGACGCGCTCTTTCCGGTGGTGGACACTCGCATCGGACGGCTCGCATGCATCACCTGCTACGACATCAACTTCCCGGAGGCGGCCCGTTGCTATGCCTTAAAAGGGGCCGAGGTGCTGATCATGCCCACGGGGGAAGGGCACACCTTCGTTCGAAAACAACACCTGATGCGTCGCGCCCGCGCCTACGAGAACGCGGTCTACGTGGTCACCGCTAATCACGGCCGGTTCTACGGGGGACCGCGCCCGACTTTCCAGCAGGGCGGGTATTCGGAGATCATCAATCCGGAGGGCGACGTCCTGCAGTCCACGGGGGGGCCCGGTGAAGCCACCGTCTCGGCCGTGATCGACATCGCCGCCCTTCGAAGGAAGCGTTCCAAGGTCGACTTCTTCAACTTCCTGGCCTGTTTTCGCGGCTCCCTTTACGCCCGTGAATACCTACGGCACGAGGCTTGGCCCCTGGACGCCCAGGCGGACAAGCCCATTGAAAGCAATCGAGAGAACTTCGACCTAGGGCGGCGCGTCCTGGAATCCTTGAACCTGCCGGGCGTCCGAAGCCTTGCCTAGCTGTCCCGAGGCTCCCATGCATCCTCCCCCCCCTGTTTGACGGATTCGGGCAAAAAAGGAGGCGGCGATCTCTATGAGTTCAGCGCCCCTAGAGACCGCCGCCTGATTCAGACGGAATTCCCTTCTTTAATAGATCTTCTTGATGAACTCGTTGGCGTAGATGTCCTTGGCATTCACCTTGGTGGGCAATTTGAACGCCCTGGTCATTTCGTCGATGGTCACCTGGACCTTTTCCGGGGAAATGTACCCGAGCCCGTGCTCCTTCGCCTCGGATGTTTGGACGATCTTGCTGACGATTTTCACTTCCTTCAGTGTAACCTCAGAATCGAGAAGTGGAAATCGTTTCTTCATGCTGTCGGCCGCGGACTGGGGGTCCTTGACGGTGGATTGGAAGCCTTTCATGGAAGCGTGAACGAACCGTCGGGCCAGGTCGCGATTGGCATTAAGGGTGTCCTCGCGGATCAGGATGCCGTTGCTCAGGAGCTTCACACCCCAATTCCCCCACTCCATGGCGTTGATGCCCCCGAGCTTGGCGGCCTTTTTCTCAAGGAGAGGAATCTGCATGTTATAGAAGCCGATAACGTCGGCCTTCTCCGCCAGGAGCATGGACATCTTGGCCTTCGGCTGTACCTTAATCCACCGGACTTTGCACGGGTTGACACTGTTCACCTTGGCGAAGTAGGGGAACAGATTGAGCTGCGTCGAGAAGACCGAGTCGGCGATGGTCTTCCCCTCCAGGTCCTTGGGCTTCAAAATCTTGTTTTTCTTGAGACTGAAAAAGGTCGAGGGATGGCGGGCGTAGATGACGGCCAAGGCGCGCATCTTATCCGCCCCCTGACCCAACGCCTTCACCATAGACCCGATGTCGTTGAAGACGATGGGATGGCTGCGGGCCAGCAGCTTCTTGATCCCATCCGCGCTTCCCCAGCCGCGGGAGATTTTGACATCCAGACCTTGCTCCTTGTAGAACCCCTTGTCCAAAGCGGCGAACCAGGCGCCGTGCCGCCCGCTCAGAATCCAGTCCATCCCGACATGAACCTTTTCCGCCCAGGCGGCCCCCGCCCGTTTGGAAGCCGGGAACTTATGTCGCGAATTAACGCGGCAGGACACTCGCCCGAATGTCTCACCGACCGGCCGAAACCGTAGGGGCGCCCCTGTGTGGGCGCCCATCGCCGGCCCGGCCCGAAATACCGCGTAGGGGCCGGTCGGAGCCTGTGCTGAGCGAGGCGAAGTATCCCGGCCCGCCGTGCGACCCTTCGTTTGCCGCCTCACCCGCCTGAAAGCCAAAAGCCAAAATTCAACCCATTGTTTTTAAAGGAGTCTTTGGGTTCGTTTCTCTTTTTTTGCCATTTTGACCCATCCTACTGGCCGATGCTGATGGGCGGGGGGACGAACTCGCCCTTCTTTCTCGGCTGGACCCTTTCGAGCTGCCGGAGGGCCTGGTAGATCTCCC
>JBHIBA010000069.1:0-17838 GCA_046758845.1 Nitrospinota bacterium | reverse complement strand
TTGTCGGCGTCCAGGATGGCCACCAGCGAGACCTCGGGGATGTCCAGGCCCTCCCTCAAGAGGTTGATGCCGATGAGGACGTCGAACTCGCCCAGCCGAAGCTCGCGGATGATGGCGACGCGTTCCAGGGCGCCGATGTCGGAGTGCAGATAGCGAACCCGCGCGCCCGCCTCCTGGTAGTACTCGGCCAGCTCCTCGGCGAAGCGCTTGGTAAGGGTGGTGACGAGAATGCGTTCGCCCGCGCGGACCCTCTGCCCGATCGCGCCCAGCAGGTCGTCCACCTGGCCCCGGACGGCCCGCACTTCCACCTCCGGGTCGGTCAGGCCGGTGGGGCGGATGATCTGCTCGGTCACCACTCCCCCGCTGACCTCGAGATCGTACGGCCCCGGGGTGGCGGAGACGTAAACGACTTTGGGGATCCGGGCCTCGAACTCCTCGTAGTTGAGCGGGCGGTTGTCCAGGGCCGAGGGGAGCCGGAACCCGTGCTCGACCAGGGTGAGCTTGCGGGAGCGGTCGCCGGCGTACATCCCGCGGAATTGGGGCACTGTCACGTGGCTCTCGTCGAGGATGTACAGCGAGTCCGGGGGGAAGTAGTCGAGCAAGGTGTGGGGGGGCTCGCCGGAGGCGCGGCCTTCCAGGTGGCGGGAGTAGTTTTCGACGCCGTTGCAGTACCCCACCTCCCGGAACATTTCCAGGTCAAATTTCGTCCGTTGCTCGAGGCGCTGGGTCTCCAGGTACTTTCCCTCTCCTTTGAGTTCGACCCGTCGCTCCTCCATCTCCTGTTCGATGGCGACGAGCGCGCGGCGAAGCCGGTCCTCCGGCGTGACGTAATGGCTGCTGGGGTAGATGTCCACAGACTTCAGCTTGCGGATGAGCCTTCCCCTCAGGGGGTCGATCTCGCTGATGGATTCGATCTCGTCCCCGAAGAATTCGATGCGCACCGCCTCCTCTTCCTCATAGGCCGGGATGACTTCGACCACGTCTCCGCGGACCCGGAACGTCCCGCGCTTGAAATCGATGTCGTTGCGCTGATACTGGATCTGGACCAGGCGCGTGAGGACTTCGTCCCGGTCGGTGCGCTGCCCCCCTTGGAGATAGATGTGCATCCCGTAATAGGTCTCGGGCGAGCCCAGACCGTAGATGCACGACACGCTGGCCACAATGATGACGTCCCGGCGCGTCAGAAGAGAGTAAGTGGCCGAGTGGCGGAGCTTGTCCAGCTCGTCGTTGATGGAGGCGTCCTTCTCGATGTAGGTGTCCGTGCTCGGCATGTAGGCCTCGGGCTGGTAGTAGTCGTAATAGCTGACGAAGTATTCCACGGCGTTGTGTGGGAAGAAGGCGCGAAACTCGTTGTAGAGCTGGGCGGCCAGGGTCTTGTTGGGGGCCACCACCAGCGTGGGCCTTCCGTAGGCGGCGATGGCGTTGGCCAGGGTGAACGTCTTGCCCGAGCCGGTCACGCCCAGGAGAACCTGGTGGCGGAGTCCCTCGTCGAGGTTCCTCACCAGACTTTCGATGGCCTGGGGCTGGTCTCCGGTGGGCTTGAAGTCGGATACGAGATGGAATTCGCTCATGGCTGGAACGCGAGCGGGGCAGAGAAGCGGCGGTTTCCGCGTTCTCCGGCGAGCCGACCCCCGCGGTCAGGCCCGGCGGGGACGGAAGGGCTCGATGTACTTCTTCCAGGTTTCCAGGGTCGACATCTGGATGGAGCTGGCCACGTAGTGATGAAACAGAAAGTAGGGCCGGTGGGGCGTTCGGAGCAGGCTGAATCCGCTCTCCCCCAGTGTGCGGTTTCCTTTTTCCGAGTTGCAGGGCTGACACGCCACGACTACGTTCTCCCAGGACGTCCGGCCCCCCCGGGAACGGGGGATGACGTGATCGATGGTCAGCCCTTTGCCCTGGTAACCGCAATACTGACAGCTGTGGTTGTCCCGCCGGAAGACGTTCCGCTTGCTGAAGGCGATCTCGCCCCGGCGGGGGATGCGGACGTAGCGCTGGAGACGGATGACGCTCGGCAGCCTCAGGGAGAGATGGAAAGAGCGAACCAGGAAGCCGTCTCCCTCCACCGCCTCGGCCCGCCCGCCCAGGATCATCGTGATGGCCCGGCGGCCCGAGCAGATCTGCAGGGGCTCATAGCTCCGGTTCAGGACGAGGACCCAAAGAGAGTTCAGCTCAGGTGTTGTCACGTCAGAGGATCCGATACAAATTAACTAAACAATAAGAATCGGGCGCCTCGCTGTCAACGAGGCCCCGCGCTCTGGGCGGTCCCCGCAACGCGTAGTACAATCGCCCGGACAACCACCGGGTCGCAGACAGGCCGGAGGATCTGGCTGGTGAAAGGGAAAATCAGGGTCCTGCTCTTCTTCCCCCTCGTCATCGCCGTGGGCGTGGGGACCACCGTCGGTCTCCTCTTCGCGCAATTCGAAGGCCTGCCGAACGTCTACGAGCTGGAGCGCTACCGTCCCAGCACCACCACTCATATCTACGATAGCCAAAACCGGCTGTTGGGGGAATTTTACATGGAGCGGCGCATCCTTGTCCCGCTTCACCGCATCCCCCAGCATCTGATCCAGGCCACCCTCGCCATCGAGGACAACAATTTCTACGACCACATCGGGATCGACCTGCGGGGTCTCGCCCGCGCCTTCTATCGGAACATGCGGGCCGGCCGGGTGGTTCAAGGGGGGAGCACGATCACCCAGCAGCTCGCCAAGATCCTCTTCCTCACCCCGGAGCGAAGCTTCAGCCGGAAGGTGAAGGAAGCCCTCCTGGCCCTGCGCATCGAGCGGACCTACAGCAAGGAGGAAATCCTGGCCCTGTATTTTAATCAAATTTATCTGGGAAGTGGGGCCTACGGCGTGGAAGCGGCCGCACGGACGTACTTCGGCAAAGGGGTGGAGAACCTCAACTTGGAGGAGGCGGCCCTCTTGGCGGCCCTGCCCAAGGCCCCTTCCTATCTCTCTCCCGTCCGCTATCCGGAGCGCGCGCGAAGCCGAAGGAACCTCGTGCTTGGCAAGATGCAGGAGATGGGGTTCATCCCGCCGGAGCGCGCCCAAGAGGCGCAAAAGGCGCCCCTGAACATCGTGCGCCTCAAGCCGGTCGAATCTCAGGCCCCTCACTTCGTCGAGCACGTCCGGCGAGAACTCCAGGAAAGGTTCGGCCAACGAGAACTCTATCAAAAGGGTCTGCGGGTATATACAACCCTTGACCTGGACCTGCAAAGGGCCGCCCGGGAGGCCCTGGTCAAGGGTCTGAAAGCCGTGGACCGCCGCCGGGGCCTGGGTCAGCCGCCCGAGGAATATCCGCCCGGCAGCCCGCCTCCGGCTCTCCGACCCGGAAGCCGCGTGGTGGGCCGGGTTACCCGGGTCGTCGGCGATCGTGTATCCGGCATTTTCGGCGGACATACCGCGAGCCTGACCGTGAGTGAAGTGGGCCTGCGGGAGAACCTCTCGGCGGGAAGCCCTCTCGTCGTGGAAGTCGTCTCGGTGAACGCTGCCCGCGGGGAGCTGACGTTGAAGCCGGTCTTTCCCGCGGAGGGGGCCCTTATCGCGCTGGACGTGAAAACCGGGGCCATCCGCGCCATGGTGGGGGGCCGGGATTTCGAGAAGAGCCAGTTTAACCGGGCCACCCAGGCCTTGCGTCAGCCGGGGTCCTCCTTCAAGCCGTTCATCTACGCCGCCGCCCTGGAAGGAGGAATGCGACCCAACGACATGCTGGTGGATGCCCCCGTTTCATACTGGGACCCCTCAGCCAAGAAGGCGTGGAGGCCGACCAATTACGAAAGACGCTTCTTCGGCCGTGTGACCCTTCAAAGAGCGCTGGAGCATTCCATCAACGTGGCGACCATCAGGCTCCTGGAGAAGGTGGGACCGCGTCGGGTGAGGGATCTGGCGAAACGGCTCGGCATCGAGAGTCCCGTCGAACCTTACCTTTCCATGGCCTTGGGGACATCCGTGGTGACCTTGCAGGAGTTGACTTCGGCTTATGCGACGATTGCGAACGGGGGGCTCCGGACCTCGCCCTACACCATTGAGCGCGTCGAGGCCGAAGACGGCAGTACCCTTTACGAGCGGGAACTCCAAATCGCCCGGGTCCTGGACCCCGAGACGGCCTATCTGTCGACCCACATGCTGCAAGGAGTCATCAAGCGGGGAACAGGCCGCAAAGCCAAAGTTCTGAAGGCGCGACTCGCTGGAAAAACGGGGACCACCGACGAATTCAAAGATGCCTGGTTCATCGGCTTCTCGCCCGACCTGGCCCTGGGCGCCTGGGTGGGCGTGGACACAAACGAACAATTGGGAAAGAGGGAAACGGGGGCACGGGCCGCGCTTCCCATCTGGATCGACACCATGGCGGCCTGGCTCGAGGAGCATCCCGCCGGGGAATTCCCCGTGCCCCGCGACATCCAATTGGTGGACGTGGACAGCCGAACCGGCCTTCTGGCCTCGGCTTCTTGCAGGCGCTACGCCATCCGCGTCGCCCTCCGAAAAGGGACCGAGCCCTCGCGCACGTGCGATGAGCAGGAGCCTTGAGCCCTCGCGGCCGCGTGGCGCTGGAGGCTTGACGGTCCGGCGGCGACGGTTTCGTCCCGTTTCGGACGTTTCGGCGGGCGGGCAACGAGCATTTCCTGAAATCCCATCGTTCAACGCCCATCCGGGCGCCGGGCGACGCCTTGCGGGCAGAAGCTCAGCGGCTGAAATCCCTCTATTTTTCAAAGAAGAAAAGAAACGCGCTGCCGAGCTTGTCCTGTATACAGTTAATCGAACTATGTTAAGATTCATGAAAGCCGAAATCAACGGGCCTACGGAACAGAAAATGCTTGTCAGTCGGCTTGGAATGTATTAGTTAAAAGAGACGTCAAACCAGGTCCCAATGGAGTCCATGCGAGTAATGGAAAGCAACCGAACGTTGGCGGTATCCCCTCTGCGGGAGAGGGGAAAAACCCAGATCCTCATCTTGGACCAGACCCTGAAACCGCGGGAAGCCATCCGGGAAATCCTGTACCAAGACGGGTATGAAGTGGAAACGGCGGCCACCGTCGAGGAGGGTCTCGACCTGATCGCCTCTCGCCACTTTGACGTGTTGGTCACGGACATGCCCCTGTCGTCCATGGGACGGTCCGGCTGGCTTCACAACGGGCCGCCGGATGCGGTCGACCTGCCTGTCGTCGCCATAGTGGGCGCTCACGATCGCGGAAACGAGCCCGATCCCCTGCCGGACCAGGTGAAGGTCGTGCTCAGCACCCCGGTCCGAAAGGGCGAGTTGCTCGCGGCCGTCCGCGAGGCCCTCTGTATCGGTCCGGAGCACACCCTCTTTTCATCGTAGGGCCGCTCGGCCAAAGCAAGCGGTAATGACATCAACGGGAGACCCGCTCGCGGGGGTGCGCGCCCCGCTGCAAGCCCCCGCAAGCGGCTCCCGGTCAACAACTTCTCCCGTCCGGAGCGGCTTGAAGGCCGCAGCCGTCCTCGGGGAGAGGGGAAAAGGGAAACCCGGTGGAAAAAGCAGTCATCGTCCAAGCGGTCCGAACGCCCATCGGCCGGGACCGGGGGTCTTTGAAGAACTTCGACGTCGACGAGCTGGCCTCCCTGGTCATAGCGGAAGTGGTGCGACGGTCGGATTTTGACCCCTCGGCGGTGGATGATGTGATCTTCGGCGTCTCCAACCAGGTGTCGAAGGCCAAGAACATCGCCCGGGTGGCGCTCCTCCGGGCGGGGTATCCCACCTCGATTCCCGGAACGACCGTCACCCGACTTTGCGGCTCGGGGCTTCAGGCCATCAACTTCGCCGCCATGGCCATCGAGACGGGTCAGGCGGATGTCATCGTCGCCGGCGGCGCCGAGAGCATGACGCGCACGCCCTTCATCCTCGAGAAGAGCCCGACGCCCTACGCCCGGGGGGACCGGACGTTGATCGACGCATTCACCGGCACCCTGACCGCTCCCGACGGGGCGCACGTCCCCAATGGGATCACCGCGGAGACCGTGGCCCGGAAGTACGACATCAGCCGAAAAGACCAGGACCGCTTCGCCTACGACTCTCACATGAAGGCCAAGGCGGCCATCGAGGAAGGGCGCTTCAAGGATGAGGTCCTTCCCGTGCAAGTCCCCCCGGAAAAGAAGGGCGCGCCCCCCGTCCGGTTCGACACCGATGAGCACGTCCGGTTCGATACGAGCCTGGAGAAGCTGGCCTCCCTGCGCCCCGCCTTCCAGGAAGGAGGGACAGTGACGGCGGGCAACTCATCGGGGATCAACGACGGGGCCGCGGCCGTTCTGATGATGAGCGCCGAGCGCGCTCGGGCCGGGGGATACACACCCCTGGCGAGGGTTCGGGGAACGGGCGTGGCCGGAACGGACCCCGACGTCATGGGGATCGGCCCCATCTACGCCACGCCGAAGGCCTTGCGCGCGGCGGGGGTCGAGATGGGCGACATCGGCCTGATTGAATTGAACGAGGCCTTCGCCTCGCAAGTCCTGGCCTGCGCCCGGGTCTTGGAGATCGACATGGACCGCCTGAACGTCAACGGCGGAGCCATCGCCCTGGGGCATCCGCTGGGGTGCACCGGCCCGCGGATGATGACCACCCTGCTTCACGAAATGAGAAGCCGGCAGATGGGCCTCGGCCTCGTCACGATGTGCATCGGCGGCGGGCAGGGGATCGCCACCGTCGTCGAACACGCCTGAACTCTCTCTCCTCGGACACTTCCGATGGAAAGCCACGCTTCTTTGCCAGGGGGGCCTTTTTGGGCACTTGCGTGCCGGCTTAGTCGTGGGGGGCGCTTTTTGGGCACTCGCGCGCCGGTCGAACTGCGGTTGGACGTCCCTCCCCTTAAACCGGGCGTCTTCGGCGCACACCTTCCGGGAGGTGATTGACTAGGCACGCCAGTGCAGAAACCTGACGCTGTGCGTCCGCCCCCCACACCCCCCCGCAAAACTTTCGTTTCGCGAAAGAGGATAGCGCCTGGCGGCGCCACCCTCTTTCGCAAGAAACTGGCCCGTTGGCCGGATGCGTGTCGGGTGCCACTGGCGGCTGGCCCGCCAGTGCCGCCGTTTCTGTTTCTTATGGACGCACGGGCAGACAAGCTGCCCGTGGCACCCAGGCGCGGCAAGGCGCGCATTCGCCCAAGGAATTAAGCCTCCGAACGGCCGCGGACCACCGCTCCAGCCAAACCCGCGCCCACCCCAAAGCAGGCCCGGCCATGCAATGCCGGGCCGTCAAAAGTTTTCCGGGGGGTTTTAAAGGGGGGCCGGTTTTCAAAAAGGCCCCCCTTTATGAAAAATCCGTTGAATCCTGCATCCCTTCTGCGTAACATATCTCTGTTCTCAGGATCCCCCTGCCAATCCTGAAAAGGTTTCTTTGGAGTCACAAACAATGGATTGGTCTCTTCTCAAGGGGATTCTCGAGGGCGTCGTGCTGCTCGTCTTCGTCCCCGGCGCCACCTACTACCTGCTTCGCACGCAAAAACGACAGATCGAAGACCGGACGCGACAGCTCGAGGAGCAAAGACGCCTCCTCGAAGAGAAAGACTGCTCCCTTCGCGACCTTCAGGTCGAGCTTTCGGCAGAAAAGGAAAAGTTCTGCACGTTCACGAGCGATCTCCTCGCCCGGAACCGGCAGGCGTGGAACCGGCTTCTCGAGGAAGAATCCACCCTGGTCCAAGCGTCCCAAGAACAGGGTGTCTTCGCCCTCGAAAAAGAATTTGAGGGGTTCAAGAGCAAGCTGGCCAACGTTCAACAGGACTTGGAAAACTTCCGACGCGCCCTCATGGGAACGTTTCAGGCCTTCCATGATGAGCGGCGCAAATCCCTCGAAGCCAGGGGGATCCCCCCGTTCGTTCACTCGGAGCTGGCCGGCGAGATGCAGTTCGAGTACCTGGAGGGATCGTCCGATGAAGTCCTCTCCCCATCGGGCGATGGAGTGACTTCGGACTAACCCGCTCCTCATGCGTCGGCCCAGGAGTCGGCCCTCGTCCGCGACCCCCATCGAAGCCCCGTGCGACAGGTTCAACAATTCCGGGGCGCCCTGACGGCGTGGACAACCCCTTGAATTGCTGTTAACTTCCGTTACGTCATCCATCAAGGGGTGCGACCATGTTGTTGGAGCGCGCGAAGAAGGTTCTTGAGACCGAAGCGCGGGCCATCTCGGACCTGATCCCCCGGCTCGGAGAGGACTTCTGTCGCGCCGTCGATCTCATCCTGGAATGCAAAGGCCGGGTCGTGGTGAGCGGGATGGGGAAGTCGGGGCTCATCGGGCGGAAGATCGCCTCCACCCTGTCGAGCATCGGCGTCCCGGCCCTGTTCCTCCACGCGGCGGAGGGAGCCCACGGCGACGCCGGGATGGTGGTGCGGGGCGACATCGTCATCGCCTTATCGAACAGCGGGGAAACCGAAGAGCTGCTGAGCCTGCTCTCCGCCGTCCGCCGCGTGGGCGTCCGTCTTATCTGCCTGACCGGCAACGTCCATTCCTCCCTGGCCCGGTGGAGTCACGTCACCCTTGACGTCGGCGTTGCCGAAGAGGCGTGCCCTATGGACCTGGCGCCGACGTCGAGCACGGCGGCCGCCATGGCGATGGGCGACGCCCTGGCGATGGCCCTGCTGGAGAAAAAGGGCGTCCGGCCGGAGGACTTCGCCGTCTTCCACCCGGGGGGGAGCCTGGGAAGGCGTCTGCTCCTTCAGGTGAAAGACCTCATGCACGTCGGCGAGGAGATCCCCCGCGTAAGAATCGGCGCCCCCTTCAAAGACGTGATCTACGAGATCTCTTCCAAGCGCCTGGGCGTCACCACCGTGGGGGACGGAGAGGGGCGTCTCGCCGGGATCATCACAGACGGAGACCTGCGCCGCGCCATCGAGCGGCACGAGAACGTCCTGGCCACCCGGGCCGAAGATATCATGACGCCCAACCCCAAGGTCATCGATGACGGGGCTTTGGCGGCGGAGGCCCTGCGCGCCATGGAGAACCACAGCATCACCTCCCTGCTCACAACGGACGACGGTCGCCGGACCACGGGCATCATTCACCTTCACGACATCCTGAAGGCGGGGATCGTATAAGTGGCCGTCAGCGTACGGGACCGCGCGCGGAAGATCCGCCTCCTCCTCCTGGACGTGGACGGCGTTCAGACGGACCGTGGGATCTACCTGGCGGCGGACGGCGCCCCGATGCGGCGCTTCGACATCCGGGACGGAACCGGCATCACGGTCGCCCTGGACGCGGGCATCAAGGTGGCCTTCTTGAGCGGCAAAGGTTCTCCCTCCATCGGCAGCCGCGCCGAGGAGCTCGGCGTGGAGGACGTCTACGAGAACCTCGAGAGCAAGATGGCGGCCTACGAAGAGTTGAAGGCCAAGCACGGCCTGGCCGACGAAGAGATCGCCTATCTGGCGGACGACTTGATCGACCTTCCCGTTCTTCGCCGGGTCGGTCTGCCCATGGCCGTGGCCGACGCGGCGGCGGAAGTCCTGGCCGAAGCGGCGCGCGTGACCTTCCGGCCGGGCGGGCACGGCGCCGTCCGGGAGGCCATCGAATTCATCCTGCACGCCCAAGGCAAGTGGGACGCAACGCTGAAGAGCCGCTACGTGCTTTGAGGTTCCGTCCAGTGGTGGGCGGCCGGCGGCTCGAAGGCTGCATGAGGAAGGCGTCGTGGGTTCGAGAGAGAAGGTGAAAACGGACATGGAGACCGCCCGCCGGGAGTGGGAGGAAAAGGTCCTCCGCAAGGCCCTGGAGCGGCATCCGGAAACCCGGGAGGAATTCCAGACGGAATCGCAGATCCCCGTCCATCGGCTCTACACACCCGAAGATGTGGAGGACCTGGACTATGCGAAGGAGCTTGGCTTTCCCGGAGGGTCGCCCTTCACACGCGGGATTCACCCCACCATGTACCGGGGCCGCCACTGGACGATGCGCCAGTACGCCGGGTACGCCACCGCCGAGGAGTCCAACCGCCGCTACAAGTACCTCCTGGAGCAGGGGAACGAGGGCCTGAGCATCGCCTTTGACCTGCCCACGCAGATCGGCTTCGACTCCGACCACCCCTTGGCCGAGGGCGAGGTCGGTCGCGTGGGCGTGGCCATCGACAGCCTCCGCGACATGGAGGTTCTCTTTGACGAAATCCCCCTGGGCCGCGTCAGCACGTCCATGACCATCAACGCCACGGCCTGCATCCTGATGGCTCTGTACATCGCCGTGGCCGAAAAGCAGGGCGTCCCGCCGGCGAAGCTCCGGGGGACGATACAGAACGACATCCTGAAGGAATACATCGCCCGGGGGACCTACATCTATCCTCCGGAGCCCTCCCTGCGCATCATCACCGACATGTTCGCCCACTGCGGCGAGCGATTGCCAAGCTGGAACGTCATCAGCGTCAGCGGCTACCACATGCGGGAGGCCGGATGCACGGCGGTCCAAGAGGTCGCCTTCACCCTGGCCAACGGGATCGCCTATGTGGAGGCGGCCCTGCGGGCGGGCCTGGACGTGGACGACCTGGGCAAGAACCTCTCGTTCTTTTTCGCGTCTCACAACAACCTGCTGGAGGAAGTGGCGAAGTTCCGGGCGGCGAGGCGGCTGTGGGCCCGGATCATGGAGGAGCGCTTCGGGGCCAAGACGGAGCGCGCGCGGATGCTCCGGTTCCATACGCAGACGGCCGGCGTTACCTTGACGGCCCAGCAGCCTCTCACCAACGTGATCCGGGTGACGGTGCAGGCGCTGGCGGCGGTTTTGGGCGGAACCCAATCCCTTCACACGAACTCCTTCGATGAGGCCCTGGCCCTGCCTTCGGAAGAGGCCGTCCGGCTGGCGCTGCGCACCCAGCAGGTCCTCGCTCACGAGTCGGGCGTCACGGAGACGGCGGACCCCCTGGGGGGGGGCTACGCCGTGGAATCCCTCACGCGGGAGATCGAAGCCCGCGCCCGGGAATACGTCGCGCGGATCGATGAGATGGGCGGGATGCTGCGGGCCATCGAGCGGGGATGGGCGCAGCGGGAAATCCATGAAGCCGCCTACCAGCATCAGCGGGCCGTCGAGTCCAAGGATAGGATCGTCGTGGGGGTGAACGCCTACCAGGAGGACGGCGCGGATGAGAAAGGCTCTCCGGCGAAGGTCCTCCGCATCGACTCGGCCATCGAATCCGCCCAGAAAGAGAAGCTCGCCCGTCTGCGAAAGGAACGGGATTCGGGGGCTGTCGTGCGAACGCTGGCCGCCATCGAGAAGGCCGCGCGGGGCTCGGACAACTTGATGCCGCCGATTCTGGAGGCCGTTCGGGCCTACGCGACGGTCGGGGAAATCGCCGACGCCATGCGCCGCGTCTTCGGGGAGTATCGAGAAGCCACGGCGCTATGAAATTCTGATTTCCAGGGGGGCTTTTTTGCAAAACCGCCCCCCTGGACCCCCTGAAAAACTTTTCATTCGCGATAGCGTGCCTCCCCCTGAAGGGGGGCGGCACGCTATCGCCTAAAGAAGGGAACCACCGGAAGGCCAGAGACGACCGGCACGGCCAATTCCACACCCAACCCAAGCAGGCCCGGCCATAAGGGTCATCGACCCGCATGCCGGGCCGTCAAATGTGCGGCTTAAGCAGACACGCCTTCACCCGCAGTTCGGCCAGCACGCCAGTGCCCAAGAAGCGCCCCCCGCGCCTTTTCGTTACTGGCCCTTGGCCCGTTTGGCTTCCAGGGCGGCGAGGACCTTCTCGGACGTGAGGGGCAGCTCGCCGATCCGCTAAACACCCCGGAAGATTTCTGCTGGCTGAATTATGAAGCGTAGCCCCGATTTGAGCGAGGGGTCAAAGATCCGAACCCCGCCACGGCGATTAGAGGTTGAAAGGCGAAGCCGGCGGATATATACTTGCGTGATTTTGGGCGGTTTGGAGCTGAAAAGCGGAGATTCCGAATCAAGGGACTAGGGGAGGGGTAGATAACATCAAGACCAATTCGCCGCCGGGGCATTGGCCCAACTCAACTCTGGTCGTTGCCAACTACGACCTGTTGATATAGATTGCCCGACGGGAAAAAGGGAGAATGGGTGAAGCTAAAAGAATACTTTTCGCCTGCACCCGCTAAAGAGTTCGTCAGCCAGCTCCTGAAGGCAAAATTCAGGTTTTTTACCGGTGTCTCTGATTCAACGTTGGATCCAATTCTCCGAGAGGCCAGAAGGCGAGAATTACGGGGCGATTGTCGCTTAATTCAAACAAATCACGAAGAGATCGCTGTAGGCATTGCCGCCGGGCATTTTCTAGGATCAAACAGAATTCCTGTGGTCTATCTTCAGAATTCAGGGTTTTGTTATGCGAGCGAACCTATCATTTCCCTGTTGTCTACGTTCCAGATTCCCATTTTCTTGATCGTTGGATGGCGAGGATACGATCCCCAAGAGGAAACCTCTGAACCACATTTGAATGTTGGCAAATGTACTACGAGGATGATTTCCAGTACCGGTATCGCATGCTCACGGCCAGTGGCTTTTCAGCGTTCCAAGACAAGAAAAGTTGCCCCCTGGAATGTACTAGGCAGGTTAAAGAGAGCCATCACGTATATTCGTAAAGAAAGGAGGCCTCGTGTTTTTCTCATGCCTGAAGGGACAATGACTGCCGAAGAAAGTGACAATCCGTTTCTACCTACCTTCCCGAGCATCTCTTCAGACAGATGGGCTCATACGCCAGCTGAGGCTGAAAGACTTATGGAAGCTTATTCGAGGCAACCTCCAGTCCCAAGGAGAGAGGCTGTCATGCGGATCATAGACGAGTACCAACGTGATCCCAGGTCCCTTTTTGTCATCTGTAATGGCTATTTGAGTCGAGACGTTCGAGCCTGGGCAGATGATACAAACATCTTCTACAACACAGGTTTTTACGGAGGTAGTCTTGCTCTTGGAATTGGGCTGGCATTGGCTCAGCCCAAAAAGAAGATAATTGTCCTTGATGGCAATGATAATGCTGTTGCCGGATCTGGCGTTCTTCCCGTCATTGAGATGCTCGGAGTCGAGAATCTACATTATTATATTTTTGATAATGGTGTAGCTCTCTCAACGGGAGGCCATTCCTCGGTACCATTGTCCTTTGCCCATTTTCTTCACGCTAAGGAGGTTGTTAGAATCTGTGATGATAAATACCATCCCTCCCCGCGTGTACCCGCTACCCGCGTTGAAATGAGGCGTTTTCAGCGAAGGGCCATCCGTTCCGTTAAAGAAAAAGCGGAGATAATGTCTGTAGTAGGGGAAGCAGAGGCAGTTTTGTAAAAGAGTTTGAATGCGGTCGGTGCAATGCTCGATTCACACGCAGGCCAGCTGCAGGTGCACGGAAAGGAGGCGAAAGCCTGGACGCTACATAAGAGCCCGCGTTATGCGAAAAGGGCGGCCCTGCGGGCCGCCCTTTTCGCCAATGGAAAGTTTTCCGGCAGGTCCAGGCGGGCCGGACGCACCGCGTCGGGTTTCTGCACTGGCGTGCCTGGTCAACCACCTCTCATAAGGCGAGCGCCAAGGACGTCGTCTAAAAGGGAAGGATCCCCAACCGCAGCTTAGCCGGCACGCCAGTGCCCAAGAAGCGGCCCGTGCGCCTTTTTGTTACTGGCCCTTGGCCCGTTTGGCTTCCAGGGCGGCGAGGACCTTCTCGGGCGTGAGGGGCAGCTCGTGGATGCGGATGCCCAGGGCGTTGTGGATGGCGTTGGCGACGGCCGCGGCGACGGGGACGAGGGTCGGCTCGCCGATCCCTTTTGCGCCGAAGGGCCCCAGCGGGTCGTTCGTCTCCACCCACAGGGATTCGATGCGCTCCGGCACGTCCATTTGCGTGGGGATCCGGTAGTCGTAGAAATTGGGGTTTTCCACGACGCCGTTGGTGTAGCGGAGGTCTTCCATCAGGGCGTAGCCCAGGCCCTGGACGAAACCGCCCTCCACCTGGCCTTCCGCCAACAGGAGATTGATGACCCGGCCTACGTCGTGCGCGCCCCAGAACCCTTCGACCGTTACCGAGCCCGTCTCCTCATCCACCTCCACCTCGATCACGTGCGCCGCGAAGGGGTAAGACGTCGAGAGGTTTCCCTGCTTGGTGGCCGGGTCGGGATACTCCACCCCCGCGTCGTCGGCGTTGTACTCCCCCCGCTGGACGATGGGATTGCCGGCGTTCTTGTAGAAGACGGCATAGTGGGCCGCCTCCCGAATCGGCTTTGAGCGGTCCGGGGCCGCTTTCACAATGACCTTCCCGTCCTTCAGGTCCAGGTCGGTGGGAGACGCTTCCAAGAGTTCCGCGCCCACTTCCAGGAGCTCTTTCTTCACTTTGGCGGCCCCGTCGATGACCGCCAGGCCGGCGACTGTTGTCGTCCGCGTGGCGAAGGCGCCCAGGCACAGCGGCGTCACGTCGGTATCCACGTTCGAGACCGACACGTCTTCCAGCGGCATCCCCAGTGCTTCGGCCGCGACCTGGGCCATGACCGTCCGGCTCCCCTGGCCGTAGTCCACTTCACCGGAGATGACCGTGAGCCTGCCGTTTTCCGAGAGCTGGAGGATGGCGGAGGAGCCGTCGAACTCCTTGAAGATTCCGCGGTTTCCCGAGACGTGGATGCAGGCGGAGATGCCGATGCCCCGCTTTCTCGGTCCCTTCTGGTTTCGGAACTTCTCCCGTTTTTCCTTCCAGCCCGAGGCATTCACAGTCTTTTCAATGCATTCGGCGACCCCGGCGCTGTTCATCTTCCAGCCGAAAGAGGTCACGTCGCCCGTGCGCACGACGTTCTTCAGCCGGACCTCGGCCGGGTCCATCCCGATCTCCTCGGCGAACATGTCGATGGAGGTGTCCAGCGCCAGGTTGCCCTGCGGGTTGCCGAACCCCCGGAAGGCCCCGGTCGGCGCCCGGTTGGTATAGACCAGGCGCAGCTCCGACAGGAGGTTTTGGATCCGGTAGCACTGATCCATCCGGTGAGCGGTCGTCCCCACGATGGCGGGAGCAAAGTCTGAGTAAGCCCCGTTGTCCGCGATAATGGACATCTCTTTGCCCGTGATCGTCCCGTCCCGCAGGCCGCCGAGCCGCACGGAGATGTTCATGGGAAGTCGCGGCCGGCCGGCGAGGAACTCCTCTTCCCGGGTGTAGACGAGGCGGACGGGCTTCGCCGCCTTCCGGGAGAGCAGCGCGCAAATCAGGTGCAGGCTGTGCTCGAACTTGGAGCCGAAGGCCCCGCCGACGTAGGACTGGATGACCCGGATGTCGGCGGGGTCGACGCCCAGCGCCTTCCCATAAATGAAGCGGATCATCCCGGGGTTTTGAACCGAGGCGTACAGGGTGAGCCGCCCGTTGGGCGGCCAGTCCGCCACGCACGCGATGGGCTCCATGTATGCCTGGTGGACGAGGGAGGGCTGGACGTTGTTCTGGATGACCACCTCGGCCGACTTCAGGGCCGCCTCCACATCGCCCCGCTCGAGGCGAAGCCTGTAGGCCACGTTGTCGGGCTTGTCCTTGTGGATGGGGAGGGCTCCCTTGGCGAGGGCTTCCTCCGTCGATCCGTAAGTGGGCAGCGGCTCATACTCTACGTCGATGAGCTCCAGGGCCTCTTCGGCGATATCGGGATCGGTTGCGGCCACTCCCGCGACTTCTTCCCCGGCGAAGCGGACCTTGTCGATGGCGAGAATGGGCTCGTCGGGGATGATGGCGCCGTAGGGTTGCTTCAGGGTGTCCGCCGCCGTGACGACGGCGCGAACGCCCCGCAGGGCCTCCGCCCGTGAGGCGTCAATCCTGAGAATCTTTGCGTGGGGGAATGGGCTGTGGAGGATTTTTCCCCACAGCATCCCTGGGAGGACCGTGTCGGAGACGTACTGGCCGCCGCCCCGGGACTTCTCGGCCGCTTCGATGTTGGACGCCCGGGTGCCGATGACGGAAAATTGAGCCATCTAAAACGACTCCGCCCCGCCGGGATTCCAGCGGGAAAGGCTTTCATTCCGTGAAGGCTTTTGACTTCCAGCCCCGGAGAACTGCGATTCGCTCGCCGCCGCTCACGAAGCGCCAGAGACGATCTTGGCGGCCTCGCGGATGGCTTCCCGGATCTTCTGGTATCCGGTGCAGCGGCAAAGGTTGCCGCTCATCCACAAGCGGATTTCCTGGTCGGTCGGGTTGGGGTTATCTTTCAGCAGCGCCACGCCGCACATGATCTGGCCCGGCGTGCAGTAACCGCATTGGATGGCGCCGCACTTCACGAACGTCTCTTGCAGGGGATGGAGCTTGCCATCGGCCGCAAGCCCCTCGATGGTCGTCACGTCCTTGCCTTCCGCATCCACCACGAGGATGGAACAGGAGCAAACGGGTTCGCCGTCCATGAGGACCGTGCACGCCCCGCACTCGTGCTGGCCGCACCCTTCCTTCGTGCCGGTGAGTCCCAGGTCGTATCTGAGCAGATGGAGGAGGGTTCGGTGGATGGGGACGTTGAGATCCTGGAGGTCCCCGTTGACTGTGATTTCGATGTCTTTCCGCATGGTTGTCCTTCTCCCGCCCTGGCGAAAACGGCGGGGGCGCACGGCCGTGCGCCCCTACGGCGGAATCAGTTCGAGGCGCGCTGGTAGGCCGCTTCCAGCGCACGCCGAACGAGCACCTGGGTGAGGTGGACCCGGAATTTGCCCGATGCGCGGACGTCGCTGATCCCTTCCAGCCCCTGCGTCACCTTGTCGGCCGCCGCCCGGCAGAGTTCTTCGGAGAATTTTTGGCCGGCCAACAGGGCTTCGGCCTCGGGATGCCGGAAGGGCGTCGGCTGCGTCGCCCCCACGGCAAGCCGGACGGATTGGATGGCGCCGTCTTGGCCGGGCTCGACCACCGCCGCCACCCCTACGACGGCGATGTCAAAGCCGCGACGCAGGCAGAATTTCTGATAGTCCCACCCCGCCCCCTCCGGAAGGGGGGGCACCCGGATCTCCGTCAACATCTCCTCCGGCGTTTTGCGGGTCTCAAAGGCATCCTGGAAGAATTCGGTCACGGGGACGGTGCGCTTTTCCGAAGCGGAGGTCAAATCCACCTCGGCGCCCAAGGTCATCAGGACCGGGCCGATGTCGGAGGAGGGTTCGGCCAGACACAGCGCCCCGGCCACCGTGGCGATGTTCCGCACCTGGACGGACCCTACGTCGCTGGCAACGTGCGCCAGGTACGCGTGTCCGTGGCCGCTCCGCTCGAGCCGGCGGTAAATGGCGAGGCCGCCGATGCGCAACCCCCCTCCGTTCAGCTTCTCTATGTGGTCTTGGCCGGGGATCTTCTTGACGTTCAGGACAACGGCCGGGCGGGCGATCCGCAGCTTCATCAGTTTCAGCAGGGCCGTTCCGCCGGCGAGGATCTGAGCCTCGTCCCCATATTGGGCCAGAAGCGTGCAGGTCTCTTCCACCGTTCGGGGTTCGAGGTAATCAAAGTGACGCCACATGAGATGCACCTATTCGGTGAAGGGGCCCCGACCCTTCCTCTGCATTTGAGGAGAGGCGCGGAAGAGCGCCCGCTTCCGCTGGGATCCGCCGTGCGTGAACCCGGGGGCGCGTTGGGGTCTTCTCTACGGGTGAATCCTTTGACCGGACAATTCAGGCGCTCGACGCACCGTTTCGCCCTTCTTCCGACAGGCGACCCCTTTTCGGCTTGTCGTGATCTACGCTAAAGGAGCCGTCAAACGGCTGTCAACCCCTTTTTCCCTGACTTATCCCCAGGCCTCACTCAGTAGCGGGGGGCGCTTTTTGTAAGGCGCCCCCCGCATTAGGCCGGTTTTCAAAGCTTGTCCCGAGTGAAGCCGAGGGAAGGCCCCCCTAACCCTATCTGTGCGGCTTTCAAAAAGCGCCCCCGTGTCAAGAGGAGTACCCAGCCTCCAGTCGCCTTGACACTCTTTGCGCAGAGTCGCTATATTGCCGCTCTCT
>JBHIBA010000068.1:0-17884 GCA_046758845.1 Nitrospinota bacterium | reverse complement strand
AGCCAGTTTTAGGCGATAGAGCGCCGCACCTTTGGGGGCGGCGCTCTATCGCGAAACGAAAGTTTTGCTGGGGGGTGCGGGGGGGCGCCTTTCAAAAAGCGCCCCCCGCAAATCTCTAACCATGATGACTTGGCGTCTTCTCAACACCGGCGCGCGGAACGGCGCCTGGAACATGGCCGTGGACGAGGTCTTGTGGCGCGGCGTCCAGGAGGGGAAAACTCCGCCCACCTTACGGTTTTTCGCATGGACCCCCGCCACCCTGTCCGTCGGCTACGGCCAATCCATCGAACGCGACATTGACGTGAACGCCCTGGAGCGGCTTGGCATCCCGCTGGTCCGCCGTCCCACGGGTGGACGCGCCGTCGTCCACGACCGGGAACTCACCTACAGCGTCGTCTTCCCCGCGGACTTGACGGGACCCGCGGGCGCGGAGGCATCTCGGGGATCCAGCCCCGGCTCGATCGCCCAGGGCCACTCCATCCTGAGAGATTACGCCTTCATCAGCCGCGGGCTGGTCCTCGGGTTGCGCGATCTGGGGGTCGCGGCCGAACTGGCTCCGGTCGTCCACCGGCCGGACCCGGAGGAGCGGACGGGCGCCTGCTTCTCCTCGGCCTCGGCCTATGAGGTGATGGTCCAGGGAAAGAAAATCGTCGGCAGCGCCCAACGTCGCGGGGCAGGCGCCGTCCTTCAGCACGGCTCCGTCCCGCTGGACCTGGATGTCGGCCGGCTCAGTTCGCTTTTCAAGACGCGGAGCCCGGAGGCTCGCGGCCGACTGGCCGGCAACCTGGCCGCCAAGATGACCTGTGTCAAAGAGGCGCTGAGCGGGCGGGAAACCAGTTATGAAGAGGCGTGCGCCGCTTTTGAAGCAGGCTTCCGGGAGGTGGTGGGCGAGCTTGTGCCGGGCGCGCTGACGCCTGAGGAAGAGGAAGCGGCCGTGGCCCTGGCCAAAGAGAAGCGTAGCTTGTCGGCGCATACGCCCGCCGGGCGAAGGCACTCAAGTCTCCCGTGTTCTTGGTAGTGGGTCAGTTTGGGACGGGTTAAGCCCCGTACGCAGCTTTGCCCAAGGCTTTTTTATCATTTGGTGTAGCCCCGATCTGAGCGAGGATCTGGGTCCGAGCGGAGATCGGGGAACGCCCGACCGCGATTTCCGCGCAGCCTGCACTGAGCGAAGCGAATGTGCTCAAATCGCGGCTACAACGGAGGAAGGCAGGGGTCATTCAGCAAACTGACCCACTACCATGTTCTTTGACAGATGGGGGTCGCGGCCCTAGGATGTCTAAAGAGGGAATTTTCCAACCTCATGCCGCTGAGCAAGAGAAGGATTCCGGGTGAAGGTCGAGGTGTTGGCTTTCGCGTGGGCCAAAGACGCCATTGGCGGGGATCGCCTCCAGGTGGAAGTGCCCGAGGGCACGACCGTCGAGGGGATGCTGCGCCATTTGGCGCAGTCCTGTCCGAGGCTCGCGCAGCGGACGGATGCCCTGACCATCGCCGTCAATGAAGAGTTCGTTGACCCGCAATGGGTCCTGAAGGCGGGGGACGAAGTCGCCCTGATCCCGCCGATTTCCGGAGGTAGTCGTGTTTCAGATCTCTGAAACTCCGATTGACGTCGACGAGCTTCACCGGGCCGTTTCGGGTCCCGGGCAGGGGGCGCTGGTGGACTTCTTCGGCATTGTTCGCGACCACGCCCGCGGGCGGAAAGTCGTCGAGCTTGAATACCACGCCTACAAGCCAATGGCCGAGAAGAAGCTCCGGCAGATCGGCTCCGAGATATCGGAGAAATGGGGCATCGGCGACGTGGCGATTGTCCACCGAGTCGGGCGGATGAAGGTGGGCGATACGGCGGTTGTGATTTCCGTGGCCTCCCCCCACCGGGCGGAGGCCTTCGCGGCTTGCAAGTACGCCATCGACCGGATCAAGCAAATCGTCCCCATCTGGAAAAAGGAGTACGGGGAGGACGGCGCCGAGTGGGTCGAGGAGTGCGAGGTGAGCGTCGAGGACGCCCGAGCAGGGGAGGGCTCTCCCAGAGTGGCGGCCGGGGGTTGATTTTCCTACGGGAGATGCACTACATTCTTAAGTATTGTTCCAGTTTGCAGCAAAAAGTTCTGCGGGCGTAATTCAGAGGTAGAATGTCAGCTTCCCAAGCTGAACGTCGTGGGTTCGATTCCCATCGCCCGCTCCAATTTGAAGGGTAAACCGGCTCGCTCGCGGGGCTGCTCCTGGGCGGGCCTCATTTTTTGGCGGTCCCGGACGGCGACGCGAAACTCTCTGCCTCGACGCAAACGGAGCGGCGGACTGAAATGGTGTCCAGACCCAGACCCTCCCACCCGCGTGCGCCCGTAGCTGCCAGACATTCGCCGGTCCACCCCGGAGAGCCCTTCGGCGACCTGCATGTCCATTCCGATTGCTCCGATGGTGTCGATCCCCCTGAAAAGGTCGTCGAGCGGGCGGCCGAGCTGGGGTTTTCCTTCCTGGCCCTGGCCGACCACGACACCGTGCGGGGCGTGGCGCCCGCCCGCGCGCGCGCCAAGGAGCTGGGACTTCGACTCATACCGGCCGTGGAGTTGACCGGCACCACGGATGCTGGGGACGTTCACATCCTCGGGTACTTCGTGGATGTGGAGGACGAGGCGTTCACGGCGGCTCTGAGCGCGGTGGGAATCCGCCGGCGCGAACGCTTGCTCTCCATGATCCAAAAGCTCCGGGCCCTCGGAGTGCCGGCCGACCCCGATGCCTTCTTTGCCAGTTATCCGAAGAGCCTGGCAGGCCGGCTGAACCTGGCCGAATATTTGGTGAAAGCGGGACTGGTCGTCTCGATGGAAAGGGTGTTTTCCAGCTACCTGAGCATGGGCCGCCCTGCTTACGAGCCCGTAGACGCATTGACAACGGCCGAGTCCATTCAGATCATCCGAAGGGCGGGCGGAGTCCCCGTGATGGCGCATCCCGGCCGGAGCGGAGTGGACGGCTCGATCCCCAAGCTGGTGGCCGAAGGGCTCTGCGGCCTCGAGGCGTATCATTCCAGCCACAGCAAGGCGGCGGCCGAGTCTTACCGGAGGCTGGCAGAGGCGCGGGGGCTAATGGTCACCGGGGGTTCGGACTGCCACGGCAGGGACAACCCGGAGACCCTCCTGGGCACGGTCCGGGTGCCTTGGGCTTTAGTCGAGGCGCTCGAGTCCAAGGCCGATTCGCTTCGACAATCCATCGGGTTGGGCGCCGACAGGCTGGACCGGTTGAATCGGGAGAAGAGGGAATAACGCCGTGTCGCGCCGCCACCAGATTCAGCGACAATGGGAGATTTTCCGTTATCTGGAGGCCGGCGGCACTCCTACCCTGGCTGATCTGGCCGAGGTGATGCGCCTTTCTGAAGAAGGGAAAGGCCAGCCGAGGCAATGGAGCGAGAGCACTCTTCGGCGCGACATCGAAGACCTCGTCCAGGCCGGTTTTCCCATCGTGAGGCAGACCCGGGGGGGGGTCCGCTGGTGCTTCCCCAAGGGCTACCGCACCGCCATTCCGGGGCCGTTTCTGCCCTCCGAGTTGATGGCCCTGTACTATGCGAGAAAGGCGCTGGACGCCTTTCGAGAAACGCCCTTCCGCCGGTCGATGGAGTCCTTTCTGAATACAGTCGAAAAGCTCCTTCCCGCGCCGATGCGGGAATTCCTGGACAGGATCGACCGGCGCTTCGTTCCCTATCTGCCGTCGATGAAGGCCCTGGCTGCCCACCAGAGCGTCCTGGAGGAGGTGGTCGGCGCCGCGGACGAGCTCCGCTGCGTGGAGCTTTTGGTTCAACTGCCTGGAAGGCACCGCGCCTCGTGGCGCCGCGTAGACCCTTATGGGGTCTGGTTCCATCTCGGGCGGACGCTGTTGATGGGCTACCTGCACGAGACCGGAAGGATTGAACTCCTCCCGTTGGAGTCCATCCAGGAGGTCCGGACGACGCAGGACGTGTTTCAACTTCCCCTGGAAATCGACTTTCAGTCGGTAATGGCCAGGAAGGGAGAGGGTTTCGACCGGGGGGCGGGAGCCGGGCGGGAAGTGGTGGTCCGCTGTTCGGGCGAGGCGAGGGTTCAGATTTGGGAGGCGGTGAACCTCGGATGGATTCCGGGAGCCTCCTTGGGACCGCCTGATCCTTCCGGGAAAGAATCGGGCAACGGAGAGGAAGTTCTGCGGTTCTCGGCCACAGACCTGAGTTCCGTTCGCGCCTGGGTGTTGAGCTTGGGCGGGGGAGCGGAGGTCCTCTCCCCGCCTGAGCTGCGGCGGGCTGTGGCGAAGGAGGTCCGGCAAGCCCAGGAACTGTATCAGGGCAGAGTCCCGAAGCGAAAAGACGAAAGTAATACGTAGCCAAGAGGGAGAGAGCCGAAAAATCCGCCGACGCCCGGCCCGGCTCCAGTCTGGACACCCGTTGCGCAAGGTGCCATATTGTGCGTGACTTAGGCGAATGACTTGGCGGTGGATGCCGATCTCCATCTGGGCGGGGGGATGACCGCGTGAAAGAGGAGGTTTTTCGCTCGGGACTTGCCCGTGAGCGACTCGCCGCTAGGGAGCGGCAGGTCCGGGAAACGCTGGGCGAATATAAGCCATGCGTCTGCGAAGGGAAGTGATTGACCGAGCCGTGCGCTCGATCGCCCGTGAGCTTATCCGTTATGGGTACGTCGAAACCGTGAAAACGGAAGATGACCTCCGGCATCAATTGGCGCGGGTGATCACCGACGATCTCCGCGTTGAGGATAAGCTGAATCAGGAGGTGAGGGACATCCTTGCCGACTTCGAGTCCGAAATGGACCGAAGAAACGTCGAATACTCCCGCATGTTCGACCTGGTCAAGCGTCGCCTCGTGCGGGAGAGAAATCTCATCCTGTAGAGAATGTTCGTCGGACTGAGCCGGGAAAAAATCAACTACCTCTCCAAGTTGCTCGTGGAAGACCTGGAGGCCGCGGAGGGGGTGACCCTGCGCAAGCCATCCAACGACGTCCGGCTGCGCATCGTCCGGATCCTCACCGAAGAGGTCCGCCTCGAAGAAACCATCGACGAGGAAGTCATGCGCACCATTGCGTCCTATGGCCGGAAGCTCCCCGAAGGAAGTCCAGAGTGGGAACTGCTCTACCGCAAGCACTACGAACGCGAGATCGTCCGCAGGGGGCTGAAGTAAGGTATCCGCTGGGGGAGGAAATTCTGAAGCCGGCTGAATCAATCGACGGGCGACGCCTCGCGGGAGGAACGGCCGGGCAATGCTCAAGGTCGGTCTGACGGGGGGGATCGCGAGCGGGAAGAGCACCATCGCCGAGATGTTTCGGCGGTTCGGCGCGCATGTCATCGATGCGGACCAGATAGCCCGGCAGGTGGTGGAGCCGGGCCGACCCGCTCTGCAGGAAATCGCCGGGACGTTCGGAGAGGGGGTCCTTCGGCCCGACGGGACGCTCGACCGGGCGGCCTTGGCGCGGATTGTCTTTCGCGACCCCGAAGCCCGGGCCCGATTGAATGCCATCGTCCACCCCCGGCTCTGGGAGGAGGAAGGCCGGCAAATCGAGGCTTTCGAGGCGCAGGACCCGGAGGGGATTGTCGTTTTGGATGCGGCCGTCCTCATCGAGGCGGGCTGCGCCGACCGGATGGACGTCCTCGTGGTGTTGGACGTGGACGAGGAGGACCAGTTGATGCGGCTGGCGTCGATGGGCGTCTCCCGGGAAGAGGGGCAGGCGCGCATCGGAGCCCAAATGCCTACGGCTGAGAAGCTGGCGCACGCGGATTACGTCATCGAGAACCGGGGGTCGTTGGAGGAGACGGGCAGGCAAGCGGAGCGGATCTGGCGGCAGCTTCTGGTCCGGGCCAGAGAAAAAGTGATTGACAAAAAGTAGGAGGTTTTGTATATTTGTCTCGATGTTCTTTCCAGCGCCCTGACCGTTACCCGATTATCAGCTTCCGGGTCGCAATCTAAGCCAACCGAAAGGCGGAACGCCAAACCAAGAAGTCCAGCGGTTTTGAATCGCTCGTACCCGACAGCTTCTTTTCGTCTTCCTCTTCTAAGGTTTGAACTCGTGGGGCGACCCTGTGGGGCCATGTCCTACAACATTCCATCCACCCTCTCCCTGTAAGCGCCTATGCCGTCTAAAACGGTAAGTTCCACAGCAAAAACAGCATCCCGCAAATCGGGCGGCGTCTCCGCCCAAGAAACCGTCGAGACCCCCAAGGTCCCCGCCGACGGCGAGCCCAGGGCGGACAGGGCCGAAGCGGAGGAAACCAAAGGGAAGGTTCTCAACCTCGATGAGCTCAAGGCGAAGACGATCAACGAGCTCACGAAGATCGCACGGGGTCTGAAGGTGGCCAGCCCGAGCGCGCTCCGAAAGCAAGAGCTGATCTTCAAGATCCTGGAAGCCCAGGCGGGGAAAGACGGCCACATCTACGGCGAGGGCGTCTTGGAGATCCTGCCGGACGGCTTCGGGTTCCTGCGGGCGCCCAGCTACAACTATCTCCCCGGCTCAGACGACATCTACGTATCGCCCTCCCAGATCCGGCGCTTCGACTTAAGGACCGGGGATACCGTATCGGGGCAGATCCGTCCGCCCAAGGAAGGAGAGCGCTACTTCGCTCTGCTCAAGGTGGAGAGCGTCAACTTTGAAGATCCGGAATTCGGCAAGGACCATATTCTGTTCGACAACCTGACCCCCCTGTATCCCGAGGAGCGGGTTCACCTGGAAGCCAGGAAAAACGGCAAGTCCGATCCCTCTATGCGGATCATGGATTTGCTCACGCCCCTGGGCAAAGGACAGCGCGGCCTGATCGTCGCCGCTCCCCGAACGGGAAAGACGATGCTCCTTCAGGCCATCGCCAACAGCATCGCCGTCAATCACCCGGAGATTTACCTCATGGTCCTCCTCATCGACGAAAGGCCCGAGGAGGTCACCGACATGCAGCGGACGGTGAAGGGGGAGGTGATCAGCTCCACCTTCGACGAGCCCGCCTCCCGGCACGTCCAGGTGGCGGAGATCGTCATCGAAAAGGCGAAGCGGCTCGTGGAGAGCAAGCGGGACGTGGTGATCCTTCTGGACAGCATCACCCGTCTGGCGCGGGCCTACAACGCCATCGTCCCGCCGAGCGGCAAGGTCCTCTCCGGGGGCGTGGACAGCAACGCCCTCCAGCGGCCCAAGCGCTTCTTCGGCGCCGCGCGCAACGTGGAGGAAGGCGGAAGCCTGACCATCGTGGCGACCGCGCTCATCGAAACCGGGAGCCGGATGGACGAGGTCATCTTCGAGGAGTTCAAGGGCACGGGGAACATGGAGGTCATCCTGGACCGTCGGATCTCCGACCGCCGGGTGTTCCCCTCCATCGACCTCCACCGGTCCGGCACGCGAAAGGAGGAGTTGCTCCTGAGCGAGAAAGAGTTGAGCCGGGTCTGGCTGTTGCGAAAGGTCCTCCAGCCGATGGGGATCGTCGAGGCCATGGAGCTCCTCGTCTCCAAGGTCACGGAGACCCGGGCCAACGAAGAGTTCCTCGATTCGATGAACGCGTAGCCCCGTCGAGGGGATGTTTGCAACGGCTGGACCCCGGGGGATGTCCCGTGGGCTCCGGCCGAAATTTTTTATGCCGCTTGTCGCCAGAGCGGTCCGGGAGGCAAAGGGCCGCTGGAGGATTTTCTCATGAAGCCCGGGATCCACCCCGAATATCAAGAATGCACGGTCACCTGTGCGTGCGGGGCCGTCTACAACACCCGCTCCACCAAGCCCTCGTACACCGTCGAGATCTGCTCGAACTGCCATCCCTTCTTCACCGGCCGGCAAAAACTCGTGGATAGCGCGGGCCGCGTGGAGCGCTACCGGGCCCGGCACAAGAAGAAGACAGTGGGCTGATCTCTTGGGGATCGTTGGAGGACCGGCTTTGCAGGAGGAACTTCGGAGCAGGCTGGCGGCGATCGGCGAGAGGTTCGACGCCTTGACCCGGCGGATGGGGCAACCCGAGCTTCTGGCCGATCGCGAGGCTTACGGGAAGGTCGCCAAAGAGTGCGCGGAGCTGGAAGAAGTGGTCCAGACCTTCCGCCGGCATGAAAAACTCCAGGAGGAAATTGAGGGGAGCCGGGAAATATTCCAAACCGCTGCGGAGGCGGAGCTGCGCGATCTGGCCCGGGAGGAAATCAATCGGCTGGAGGCCGGGTTGGCGGAAGTCGAGGCAAACCTCAGGCGCCTGCTGGTTCCCAAGGACCCGAACGACGAGAAAAACGTGATTCTGGAGATCCGGGCGGGGACCGGGGGGGAGGAAGCCGCCCTTTTTGCCGCGAAGCTCTTTCGGATGTATTTGCGTTTCGCAGAGCGCAAAAACTGGAAGGCCGAGATTCTGGATTCCAATCCGACGGGGTTGGGCGGGTACAAGGAGGTCATCGCCGAGGTCCGAGGGGATCGGGTGTACAGCTTTCTTCGACATGAAAGCGGGACCCACCGCGTTCAGCGCGTCCCCGAGACCGAGGCCAGCGGCCGCATCCATACCTCGGCGGTCACCGTGGCCGTTCTCCCTGCGGCGGCGGAGGTCGAGGTGGAGATCGATCCCTCCGATCTCCGCGTCGATGTGTACCGGTCCTCGGGGCCGGGAGGGCAGAGTGTAAACACCACCGATTCGGCGGTCCGAATCACCCATCTTCCCACGGGGTTGGTCGTCACGTGTCAGGACGAGAAGTCGCAACACAAAAACAAGGCCAAGGCCCTCAAGGTCCTGCGCGCGCGGCTGCTCGACGCGGCCGTCCGCGAGAGCGAGGCCAAGCGGTCGGAGACCCGGCGGTCCCAGATCGGCTCGGGGGACCGCAGCGGCCGGATCCGGACATACAACTTCCCGCAAGGCCGGGTGACCGACCACCGGATCAACTTGAGCCTGCACAGGCTGGACGCGGTGATGGAAGGCGGGCTGGAAGACCTCATCGAGCCGCTGATGGCTGCATACGAGGAAGAAATCCTGACCGAGTTCGAACGCTCCGTGGCGGCCGGGAGCCTCTCCTGATCGGTCCGGCCGAGGGCCTCTCCGCCGATACCATCCAAGTCCTACTTCGGCACGCCACCGTCCGACTGAGCCGGGCGGGCCTGTGCTCCGCACGCCTGGATGCCGAAATCCTTCTCGCGCACACCGTGGGTGTTGGGCGCGAAGACCTCATCGCTCACCCGGAGATCCGACTGGACCGGGGTAAACGTTCCTTTTACCTCGAATCCGTCAAGAGGCGGGAGCGTCGCGAGCCCGTCGCCTATATCACGGGCCGGCGCGAGTTCTGGTCCCTGGAACTGAAAGTCGATCGCCGCGTCCTGATCCCCAGGCCTGAAACCGAGACCTTGGTGAGCGAGTCGCTGCGCCGCTTGGCCCCCCTCGGTCGGGGCCGATCGGCGCGGGTGATGGACCTGGGAACGGGTTCGGGCAACATCGCACTGGCCCTGGCCTCTGAACGCGCAGACCTTTTCGTCGTCGCCACGGACTTGAGCCTGGACGCGCTGCGAGTCGCGCGGGAGAACGCCCAGCGGCTGGGCCTGTCCGGGCGGGTCGTCTTTCTGGGCGCGGATTGGCTGCAAGCCCTCCGGCCCGACGAATCCTTCGACGCGGTGGTCTCGAATCCTCCTTATATTCGCGAGGCGGACTGGGAAGCCCTCGACCGGCAGACCCTCTCCTACGAGCCTCACGTGGCGCTCATCGCCGGCTGGGACGGACTCGGGGCTTATCGGACCCTCGTCAAGGACGCACCCAGAGTCCTTCGGCCGGGCGGCTGGCTGGTGATGGAGATCGGGATGGACCAGGCGCCGGAAGTCCGCGGCCTCCTGGAAGATTGCGGCGCCTATGACGGCATCGAAATCATTCAGGATCTGGCTGGACGGGTCCGGGTCGCGGCCGCTGAGCGGAGGCGTTAGATGGACCGGATCAAGATTCAGGGCGGGGCGCCGCTCCGGGGGGAGGTCCCGATCAGCGGAGCCAAGAACGCGGCCCTGCCGCTGATGGCGGCCTGCCTCCTGACGGAAGAGAAGTGCCGGCTTGAAAACCTCCCGGTCCTGAGAGACGTGGAAAGTTTTCTTTTCTTGCTTGAAGGGCTGGGGGTTCGGGTAGGGTCCTGCGGCTCGGGGGCGGAGATTCAGGCGGCGGAGCTTCGGAACGTCCGTGCGCCCTACGACCTGGTCCGTAAGATGCGGGCGTCCGTGATGGTCCTGGGCCCGTTGGTGGCCCGGATGGGGAGGGCGGAGGTCTCCCTTCCCGGGGGATGCGCCATCGGCGTGCGGCCCATCGATCAACACCTGAAGGGGCTCGCGGCGCTGGGCGTCGAGATTTGCCTTCGTGGCGGCTACATCCATGCCCGGGCCGGAAGGCTCAAGGGTGCCGACATCTTTTTGGGCCTGGTGACGGTGACCGGCACGAAGAACCTCATGATTGCCGCGGCGCTGGCAGAAGGGCGCACACGCATCCATAACGCCGCCCGGGAGCCCGAAGTGGTTCAACTGGCGGACGCGCTGATCGCTATGGGGGTGGAGGTCCGGGGCGCGGGGACCGATACGCTGGAAATTGTAGGCGTGCGAAGGCTGGGGGGCTTCGAGGCGCGGATCATCCCGGACCGGATCGAAACGGGGACGTACATGCTGGCCGGCGCTGCCACAGGGGGAGAGGTGTGCGTTACGGGAGTCGTGCCGGAGCACGTCGGCGCGTTGAGCCGGAAGTTAGTGGCGGCCGGGGTCTCCGTCTGCGAGGAGGGGGACCGGATTCGTGTGAAGGGGGATCGGCCGGCGAACGGGGTGGATGTCGAGACAGCGCCCTACCCCGGCTTCGCAACCGACCTGCAGGCCCAGATGATGGCCATGCTCTGTTTGGCCCGGGGGAATTCGCTCGTCACGGAAACCATCTTCGAGAACCGCTTCCTGCACGTGGCCGAGCTGCGGCGGATGGGGGCGGAGATCCGGGTGGACGGCAACCGCGCCTGGGTGCGGGGGGTGGAGCGGCTCTGGGGAGCGGAGGTCATGGCGACCGACCTGCGGGCCAGCGCCTCCCTCATCCTGGCGGGCCTCGCCGCCGAAGGGGAAACCACGGTCAATCGGGTGTACCATATCGACCGGGGTTACGAGCGGGTCGAAGAGAAGCTGTCCGCCCTCGGCGCCCGAATTCAGAGAGTGAGATGAACAGGACCCGGAAGCTGACCCTGGCGCTGCCGAAGGGACGGTTGTTTCAACCGGCGTGGGACCTGTTGCGCGCGATGAAGTACGTCGATGCGGAAGGTTGGGGAGATGAGCGAAGCCTCGTCCGCGAGACGCCGGCCAGCAGGCTGCGCATCGTGCGCATCCGGGACGTGGACGTGCCGACCTACGTCGAACACGGGGCGGCCGACTTGGGGATCGTAGGCAAAGACATCCTGCTGGAGAAAGAAAAGGTCGTCTACGAGCCTCTGGACCTGGGCTTCGGCTTTTGCCGTCTCGTCCTGGCCGCTCCGGGGGTTTCAGGAAAGGCCCCGAAGTGGAAGGACCTGGTTCAGCGGGGGCGCCTGAGAGTCGCCACCAAGTTCGTCCGGATCACCGAGCGGTTCTTCGGCGCGGAGGCCATTCCGGTGGACGTCGTGGAGCTCTATGGATCGGTCGAGTTGGCGCCCGCCATGGGGCTGGCCGACGCGGTGGTGGACCTGGTAGACACCGGCCGGACGTTGCGGGAAAACGGCCTGGTGGAGGTTCGGGAATTTCTTCGCTCGTCGGCCCGGCTCATCGTCAATCGCGCCAGCCAGAAGACGCGCCGGGAAGAGGTCATGGAGCTCATCCGGCTCTGCCAGCGGAGACTGGGTTCGTGATGCGCCTCACGGCCCGAGACCCCCGGTGGCGGGAGCGCCTCCGCCGCCGCCGGCAAAGGTGGCTCCGCGAGCAGGCCGGGGTCTTGGATCGCGCCCGGGCCATCCTGGACGACGTCCGCAGGAACGGCGACCGGGCGGTTCTCCGCTACACGCAGAAATTCGACGGCGTCAGGCTCGAAGCGAGACAGTTGCGGGTGCTCCCGCGAGAGGTTGCAGCCGCGGCGCGCGCGTGCGGCTGCGAAGGACTCGGGGCCATGCGGGTGGCGGCCCGGCGCATTGAGGCCTTTCACCGAAAACAGCTCCCAAAGGGCTGGTCGATGGGCGGCCGGGGCGAGCGCCTCGGCCAGCGGGTGTTTTCCCTTTCGCGCGTCGGAATCTATGCGCCCGGCGGACGGGCGGCCTATCCTTCCACGGTCCTGATGGCCGGCATTCCGGCGCGGATTGCGGGCGTGCCGGAGCGGGTGATGTGCACGCCTCCGGGACCGGACGGCAAGGTGAGTCCCTGGGTGCTGGCGGCCGCGAAGCTGGCCGGAGTCACCGAGGTGTACAGGGTCGGAGGCGTCCAGGCCATCGCCGCCATGGCCTATGGGACGGGGGCCCTTCGCGCCGTGGACAAGATCGTCGGCCCCGGAAACGCTTACGTGGCGGCCGCAAAGCGGTGGGTGTTCGGCGAGGTGGGCATCGATCACATCGCCGGACCGACCGAGCTCCTGGTGGTGGCGGATGACTCCGCCCGGGCCGACTGGGTGGCGGCCGACCTTCTGGCCCAGGCCGAGCACGACCCCGACGCCTGGGTCGGACTGGTGGCCGTAGGGGGCGGGGCTCGGGCCGGAAAGCTGGCCGACCGGGTGATGGCGGAGGTCAAGGGAAGGCTGGGGAGTCTGGGAAGGAGGAAGATCGCGGCCGCCGCATGGCGCCGCAACGGTCTCGTCATCGAGGCTGCGGACGTGGAGACCGCCGCGAGCGTGGCAGGGGAAATTCAGCCGGAGCACGTTTCCCTGGTCATCGGAAACGCCGATCGCTGGGTGAACCGGTTCTCGAAGGCGGGCGCCGTTTTTGTGGGAGGGTTTTCTCCCGTTGCGGTTGGGGACTATGTGGCCGGTCCGAACCACGTCCTGCCCACGGGAGGGACCGCGCGCTTCGCCTCGCCGCTGGGCGTGGAGGATTTCGTGAGGAGGACGAGCGTCGTCTCTCTGAACAGGTCCGCCCTTGCGCGCGTAGCGGGTGCGGCCGTGACCTTCGCGAAGCTGGAGGGGCTTGGCGCTCACGCGGCTTCGGTGGAGGTCCGCTTTTCCCGGAAGTAATCCTCGATCTCCGCTCGGGTCTTCGACCCTCGCTCAGATCGAGGGCGCCTCGAGATGGCATAAAAGATCCCCTTGTTGCAGGCGCGATTTGAGCGCAGGGTGACGGACCCAAGCGCAAATCGCAATCAGTCTTCGGACGGTAGAGTGGACCCTCAAGGAGAGGACCGGATCCCGTGAGCCGAACGGCCCGCATAAAGCGCGAGACCTCCGAGACGCGGATCGAAGTGGATTTGAACCTGGATGGCGCCGGCGACTGGGAGATCGAGACCGGCGTTGCCTTTTTCGACCACATGCTGAGTCACGTGGCCAAGCACGGCCTGTTCGACCTTCGGGTGAAGGCCAGGGGGGACACCCAGGTGGATGACCACCACACGGTGGAGGACGTGGGGATTTGCCTGGGGGGCGCGCTCAAGAAGGCCCTCGGCGACAGGTCCGGCATCCGGCGGTTCGGAAGCGCCCTCTGCCCCATGATGGACGCCCTGGCGCGCGTCGCCCTGGACCTGGGCGGACGGCCCTATCTCGCCTACCGGTGCCCCTATACGGCTTCGCGCGTGGGGAAGTTCGACTTGCAGCTCGTGGAGGAGTTCTTTACCACCTTTGCGACGAACGCAGGGGTGGACCTCCACATCGAGGTTCTCCACGGCTCGAACGCGCATCACATGGTGGAATCGGTGTTCAAAGGCTTCGGCCGCGCCTTGCGCGAGGCCGTGTCCCTGGACGAGAGGCGGAAAGGAGTGCCGTCCACGAAGGGGGTGCTGTGAGGATTGCCATCGTCGATTACGGCATGGGCAACCTGAGAAGCGTGCAGAACGGCTTCCGGGCCGTCGGCGTGGATGCGCAGGTTTCTTCCGGACCCGAGGACGTGAGACGGGCGGACGCCGTCGTCCTGCCGGGCGTCGGCGCCTTCCGCGACTGCATGGAGAACCTGACGGCTGCGGGTCTGACCGAGGCCGTGACGGAAGCGATCCGCGCGGGGAAGCCGTTTCTCGGGATCTGCCTGGGACTTCAAGTTTTGTTCGAGGCGAGCCGCGAGTTCGGACATGCCCGGGGATTGGGGCATTTCGGCGGGGAAGTCGTCCCCTTTCCTGAGGGGATGGCGAACGGGAGCGGGGGCCGCCTGAAGATCCCTCACATGGGGTGGAATCAGGTTTGCCTGGAAGGTTCCGGGGAGATCCCCCTCCTCAAGGGTGTGGCCGAGGGGGCGTGGTTTTACTTCGTTCATTCTTATTTTGTCTCGCCTTCAGACGAGGGGGTCACGGCGACCCGGACGGAGTACGGCGTTTCGTTTGTCTCCAGTGTGTATCGGGACAGCGTGTTCGCCTGCCAGTTCCACCCGGAGCGCAGCGGCCCGTTGGGTTTGCGGGTATTGAAGAACTTCGTGGAGTGGGCCCGGCGCTCTTAAGATCGGGCCTCTGCGTCATCCGGGGTTCTTGCGGTACCCCGATCTCCGCTTGCGGTCTTTGGCCGCTCGCTCAGATCGGGGTTACATTGTCTACGTTTGAACTCCCACGCATTTGTAGCCGCGATTTGAGCGGAGCGGAAATCGCGGTTTCTTGATAATTGCGGGTGTCTCTTGATGCCTAAGCTCAAAAGATTTGTGGAGCCTGGCGCTGGTTATTTCGTCACATCCGTGACCTCCGAGAGGAGGGCGATTTTTCGGGACGAGCGAGCGGTCCGACTTTTCCTGACGATCTTGAGAGATTACAAGGAGGAACTTTCCTTCAAGGTGCATGGTTATGTGGTCATGCCCGATCACGTTCACCTATTTCTCCAACCGGGTGGCTCAGCGAGCCTCTCAGAAATCATGAAACGTGTGAAGGGAAAATTTGCCAGGAGGTACAATAGGGAGATCAAACCTATCGGAACCGTCTGGCAACACTCCTTCCACGAAGAAGGACTAAGAAACGAGGCGGCTTTTTGGAAAAAGATGAACTACATTCTTGAGAATCCCGTAAGGAAGGGGTTAACAGCCTCTTCGGGAGCTTTTCCCTTTAGTAGCGCGACAGTCTATCTAGAAGGGGTCGAGGATGGGATTACGGATCGGTATCCTGCTTGACCCTCGATCTCTGCTCGCGACCTTCGGCGCGAGGGTTCCGTAACCCCGCTCAGATCAGGGCTACGCCGCTAGGGCGATGGAAAGCGAGAGCCCCAACCCGTTGTGGCCCCGATTTGAGCGAAGCGGAAATCGGGGGATACCCCAACGGGAGACTGAAATGGGCGAAGATTTTAGAGCTCAACTTCGGCAGATGATTCATGATTTTGAAGGCGCTGATTCTTCGGTTTGGGAATGGATGAATAAATTTGATCGTCGCGACCGAACATCCGATGAGCTGATCGATGAGTGGACGGGCAACATGATCCCTGCTCTTAAGCTTGCGGTGCGGATATCTGGCACGCTTGCTGACGCTTCTTGGTCTCTTGTTGACGATCCACAGCTGCGTCGGAAAGCAAGGACTATCAGGGAAAAAAAGGGTTATATAAGCTTTGAAGCTGAACGGGCTTTCTTGAGCTTGCTGGACAAGATAACTGGCAAACGGTACGAGAGCCTGCTTGGCATTGACGATGTTGTTAAGAGTCTGCGAGAGTATCTGGATTCGGACTCGGCAGAATGGGATATCAGAATTATTCATGAAATACTTGACGAGGCTTTTCTGGGAACCCCGGCTGATTACCTTTTGAGAAAGCTGGAAATTGGCGGTCTCATAGTCAAAAATAACATTAAATCGGAGGTCTCTGGAATTATTGTTGATTTGCAAGGTCTGTACGTTCTGGGTCAATTTCGGGCGGCGGTCGTCATCTGCCGAACTGTCCTGGAGGCTGCGCTCCGGGATAAGCTAGGGAGGAAAGTGGACTCAAAGAAGGTTCAGGAACTTGACAATTGGAGCCTTCCCCGCTTGTGGAAGCCGTTTGAGAGGGATAGGCGGTATGCCCATTATTCCGACAAGATAAAACGCATTAATAGAGAAGCTACGGACACAGTTCATGCCCGGACAGATGCTCCTAGCAGAGGGTGTCTAGAAACCATCAAGGACACACTGGAAATTTTGGAATCTCTCTACGAAAAATGATCCCCGATCTCCGCTCGCGACATTCTGCCGCTCGCTCAGATCGGGGCTACGGAGAAAAGGGGCGTGAGCGTTCGTCCTAGGGCAGCTCAGCACCCCCCCGAGTCGTAGCCCCGATTTGAGCGGAGCGGAAATCGGGGGAAACAGAGAACCATGCTCGTCATCCCTGCCATCGATCTAAAAAATGGATGCTGCGTCCGGCTCTATCAGGGACGGAGAGACCAGGAAACGGTCTTCAGCGGCGACCCCGTCGGCACTGCCCGGAAATGGGTGGACCAGGGCGCGAGACGCCTTCACGTCGTAGACCTGGACGGGGCCTTTGAAGGCGAGAGCGCAAACCTCCGTAGCCTCGAAGCCATCGCGGCAAAGGTCCCCGTTCCCATCCAGTTCGGCGGAGGAGTCCGAGACCGTGACAGCCTCCGGCGGGCATTCGACGCCGGGGCATCCTTCGTCATCCTGGGGACCGTTTTGCACAAAGACCCCGAGTTCTCCCTGGCCGCCCTGCGGGATTTCGCCGGAAAGATCCTCCTCGGCATCGACGCGCGCGAGGGAAGGGTCTCCGTCTCCGGCTGGGAAGAAGGAACAAAGGTCGAGGCCGTGGACCTCGCCCGGCGCTACGAGTCCGAAGATCCCGCTGCGTTGATTTTCACCGACATCTCCAGAGACGGCGTCATGGCCGGACCCAACCTTGAGGCGACGCAGGCGTTGGCCCGAAGCCTTTCGACGCCGGTCATCGCATCGGGCGGGATCTCTTCCATCGCGGACGTCTGCGCCATGCTGCCTCTTGAGGCCGACGGGGTTGAAGGCGTCATCGTGGGACGCGCCCTCTACGTGGGAAAGCTGGACCTGGCCCGCGCCCTGGAGGTCGCAGAATGCTAGCCAAACGCATCATCCCGTGCCTGGACGTGAACGCCGGCCGGGTGGTGAAGGGGATCCACTTTCTCAACCTGCGAGATGCCGGAGACCCGGTGGAAGCGGCGGAGGCCTACAGCCGCCAGGGGGCCGACGAAATCACGTTCCTTGACATCACCGCCTCCCATGAGGAGCGCCCCATCATCTTGGACGTGGTCGCCCGAACGGCCGAGCGGGTTTTCGTCCCCCTGACCGTCGGCGGGGGCGTCCGGTCGTTGGACGACATCAGAGCCCTCCTGCGGGCCGGGGCGGACAAGGTGTCCATCAACACGGCTGCCGTCGATCGGCGCGCCCTGATTGAAGAGGGGGCGAGGCGCTTCGGTAGCCAATGCATCGTCCTGGCCGTTGACGCAAAGCGGAAGGAAGGCGGGGGCTGGGAGGTGTACACCCACGGCGGACGCAGACCTAGGGGCCTCGACGCCCTGGAATGGGTCGTAGCGGGCGAGAACCTCGGCGCAGGGGAAATCCTCTTGACCAGCATGGACCGGGACGGAACGAGAGAGGGCTATGACCTGGAACTCACCCGGGCCGTGGCCGATGCCGGTTCCGTCCCTGTGGTGGCGTCCGGGGGGGTGGGCAGCCCGGAGCACCTCCGCCAGGGACTGGTCGAGGGGGGGGCGGACGCCGCCTTGGCCGCCTCCATCTTTCATTTCGGAGAGTGGACCATCGCCTCGGTCAAGGAATACCTGCGCGAGCGGGGCGTCTGCGTCCGCCTGGATTAGCCAGGGGGCGCTTTTTGTAAGCCGCCCCCCTGGACCCCCCGGAAAACTCTTGACGGCCCGGCACTGCGTGGCCGGGCCTGCTTTGGGATGTGTGTGGGGTTTGCAGGGCCGGTG
>JBHIBA010000067.1:0-18038 GCA_046758845.1 Nitrospinota bacterium | reverse complement strand
GCGGGCGCGCCCCTCATCGTCTACGCCTTATGGGAGGCGGCGGCCTCGGGTTGTGATGAGGCTCTGCTTGTGTTAAGTCCGCGGAAACAAGCCCTCCTGCCCTGGATCTGCTCGGAGAGTCCCCCCGGAATCCGGATCCTCCCCGTCCTCCAGCCGAGCCCTCTCGGCCTTGCGGACGCCCAGGAGCGGTGCCGAAATCATCTGGGAGAAGAGCCCTTCGCCGTCCTCTTGCCCGACACGCTGTTCATCGGAAAAGAACCGGGTTTGCTTCAAGTCAAAAAGGCATTCGGAGCCACTCGACGCGATACACTGGGGCTGATCCGCGTCCGTCACGACGACGTATTCAGTGACTGCGGAGCAGTTGAAACCGGACCGGGGGGAGATCGGCCCTTCCTCACCCTGCGCTCGCTCGGACCGAAGAAGCCGGGCCCATTCCGCGTCGCTCCGGGAGAGAGGCGTCTTCGCGCCTTTCCGCGGTCGGTCTTCCTCCCCCATTACTTCCAGTTCATCGACCGCGTGAGGAAAGACCTTCCTCCGGGAAAGGAGCTGGACGACGTGCCCGTCCTTCAGTTGATGGTGAAGGAAACACAAGTGGCCGGAATCGAGCTGGAGGGCCGGGGCTTCGACGCCGGAACGCCGGAGGGGCTGGCACGAGCGCGTGAGTATTTCGATGGAAATTCCTGACGCTTCGCGGATCCCACGCTCCGCTTGGAATCGGCTTCCACGGAAGCGCGAGGGCGTGGGTCGGGTGATCCTCAGGAGCGCGGGGGCGTGGGTCGGGTGACCCTTAGCCCCCGCCTTAGCCCCAATGCATCCATGCACTATCGGAGCGCAGGCTGAGGGTCACTGACCCGCGCCCGCGCTACGCCGCTGTTGGAAGACCGATCAAAGATTGACGAGGGATTGCTCTGTAACGGCTCAGGAGTCGCCCCGCGACCCTCAGGCGTTCAGGCCGAGGACATCGGCCATGGAATAGATCCCCGCCGGGCGGTCCTTCACCCAGCGGGCGGCGCGAAGCGCGCCGCGGGCGAAATTGTCCCGGCTGTGTGCCCGGTGAACGATTTCGAGCCGCTCGCCGACGCCGCCGAACAGGACCCAATGCTCGCCGACGAGGTCTCCGGCGCGCAGGCTCATGACGCCGATTTCCTCGCGTCTCCGCTCCCCCACCTGGCCTTCCCTGCCGTAGACACCGACCTTTGACAGGTCTCTGCCGAGGGCTTTGGCGGCCGCTTCCCCAAGGGCCAAGGCCGTTCCGCTGGGCGCATCCTTTTTGAAATGGTGGTGGGCCTCCACCATTTCCACGTCGAAATCCTCGCCCAGGAGCCGGGCGGCTTCCCTGACCAGCCTGATCATGACGCTGACGCCGACGCTCATGTTGGGGGCGATGACAGCGCGGACCCGGCCCGCCATCTTGGACAGGGCATCCTTCTGGGCTTCATTGAAACCCGTTGTGCCGACCACGGCCGCCATGCCCAGGGAGGAGGCCTTCTCCAAGTTCTCCACGCCCGCGGCCGGAGCGGAAAAATCGATGAGGACCTCCCCGCCCCGCATGGCCTCCTCCGCGCCGGCCACGATGGGGACGCCCATCTCGCCCGCCCCTGCGACCGCGCCTGCGTCCATTCCGAGAGAGCGATGACCCGAGATTTCGAACGCGCCCGCCAGCTCAAAGTCATCGGTGGCCCGCAGAGCGCGGATGACACATCCCCCCATTCGTCCCGCCGCGCCCGCCACGACCGCGCGGATCATGGCTGACTGGCCGCCGGAGTCGGACTCTGCCTCAGGGAGGCCAAAATCTCTCGGGCGCGGATCAGCAGTTGGGCCACCCCCCGTTCGGAGGCCCCAGCCAGGACCCGGCGGGCCACGGACAGCTGGTAATCTTCATCCGACCCTAACTGGATAGGTTTTCGTTGAGGCCGATCCGGCTTGGAAGAGGTGGGCTCCCCGGCGTTCGGTCGGCTCTCAGAATCTTCCTTGGAAGGGCTCTCTTCCTTGAGCGGTTTTTCGTGTCTGAGAAGCAGCTCCTTCTCTGGGACCACGTCCCGGTCTGCCTCATCGCCGGGTTGCAGGACAACGGCATCCGGAGGAATTCCCTTCTCTTGAATCTCCACCCCTTTCGGCGTGTAGTAGAGGGCGGTCGTCAAACGAAGACCCGAACCGTCGCTCAGGGGAATGATGGTCTGCACCGAGCCTTTTCCGAACGTCCGGCTTCCCATGATGAGGGCCCGCTGAAGGTCCTGAAGGGCTCCCGTGACGATTTCAGAGGCGCTGGCGCTTCCCGCGTTAACCAGCACGACCATCGGGGCCTTCTCAAAGGGGCCAGCCCTGCGGTCCTCGAACGTCAAGTTGAGCTCGGGACGCTTTCCTCGCGTGTAAACGATGAGCGAGCCTTTTCCCAGGAACAGGTCCGCCACCTCGACGGCCTGGCGCAGCAAGCCCCCGGGATTGTTTCTGAGATCCAGTATCAGACCCTGAACTTCCTGTTTCATGAGCCCTCTCAGGGCCTTTTGGAGATCCCTGCTGGTGGACTCCACAAAGCTCGACAGGCGGACGTAGCCGATCTTGCCCGGGAGCACCTTGGACTTGACGCTCCGGATGTGGATGATGTCGCGGACGATGGTAAAGACGAGGGGTTGAGCGACGCCGGCCCTTCGGACCTGTACAGTCACCGGGGTTCCTTTCGGACCCCGCATCCGTCGCACGGCCTCCATGAGGGTGATCCCCTCGGTGTCGAAGTCCTCGATCTTGATGATGTGGTCGCCCGCCTTCATCCCGATTCGGTAGGCCGGGGTCCCTTCGATGGGGGAGACGACTGTGAGCTTACCGTTGCGAAGGCTGATCTCGATGCCGATCCCGCCGAACTCTCCGCGGGTCTCTACCTGGAGCTCCCGAAAGGACTGGGGGTCCATGAGGGCGCTGTGGGGATCCAGGCGCTTCATCATCCCCTGAATAGCGGCGTAGGCAAGCTCGCGGCTCTTGTCCGATTCGGAATAGTAGGCCGACCGCGTCAGCTCATAGGCCCGCGCCAGAGGCCGTAATTCTTCGTCGTCGTCTTCGTCGAGAGAGACCGAGATTTCCGTCCCTCCGACGCGCCAGCGAACCCCCTCCGCCCCCTCGATCAGATCGACTTTTTCCTTCCCTTCATCAGAGGACACCTTTTTGCGCATCCCTTCCAAGGCCCCAAGGAGCAGACTCCGGTAACTCGGGTCGGCGTAATGGCTTTTCCTGAGATGAAAGTAGGCTTCCTGGACCACCCGGAAGGAAAGATGTTCGGAGCCCCAGGCCAGGCGGGAGAAAATTGCCCGATTGGGCCGGGTCGGACCGGCCGGCAAACCGGCCCAGATGGCGGCCAGGAGCAAAATCAGCATGAGGGCCAGTCGCTTCTCCGCCCACCTCTTCATTCGGTTTCTCATGGGCTCCGTTCTCATGATGGAAGTTTGGCTCACCTAGGCTCCTCAATCCGCTTGAAATTGTCCAGCGGCGGGCGTTCCGGCTCAGCCCGCCCAGTGGCTAATTCAGCAAACCGTACTCCCTCATGACCCGCAGGAGGCGCTCGCGATTGGCCTCACTCATCGGGCAAAGAGGCAGGCGGAAATTTTCCGAGATCCTGCCCATCAGGTGTAAGGCCGTCTTGGCCGGGATGGGATTCGTCTCGATGAACATGGCCGCGTTCAGAGGCCGGAGCTTATAGTGGATTTCGCGGGCGCGCGCCCAATCCCCCTCCTCGGCGGCGTTGCAAAGCTCGGCCATGTCCTTGGGGGCGACGTTTGCCGTGACGGAGATCACCCCCCGTCCCCCCACGGAATACATGGGAAGGACGACGAAATCGTCGCCCGACACCACACAGAATTTTTCCGGGCACAGACCGATCACGTCGCTCACCTGCTGCAGCGAACCGGTGGCCTCTTTGATCCCCACGATGTTGGGAATCTCCGCCAAGCGGGCGACGGTCTCCGGCTGGAGGTTGGTCACGGTCCGACCCGGGACGTTATAGAGAAAGATGGGGATGTCCACCGCATCGGCCACGCCGCGGAAGTGCCGGTACAGGCCCTCCTGGGTAGGCTTATTGTAGTAAGGAACGACCAGGAGCGCCCCGTCCGCGCCGGCCTCCTTGGCGTGCCGGGTCCGGCGAATGGCTTCCTGGGTGGAGTTGGAACCCGCTCCGGCGATCACCGGCACCCTCCCGTTCACCGCTTCCAGCGTGAATTGCACAACCCGGTCGTGCTCCTCATGGGAGAGCGTGGCGGATTCCCCCGTCGTCCCGCAGGAAACGATGCCGTGGGTCCCGCTGGCGACGTGCCATTCGATGAGGTCGCGAAGGGCCGCCTCATCCACTGCGCCGTTCTGAAAAGGCGTCACGATGGCGACGATGGAACCGTGAAACATCATTCCTCCCCTTCTTCCATCGGCCCGAGCCTCAGGTCCAGGCCTCCTGCGTCAGCGACCCCTCATAGACCAGGGCCGTCTCTCCCTCCAGGTAGACGTCCGTGTACTGTTTCCCTTCCTTTCGGAAGCTGATCCGTAACTCGTCTCCGCTTCGCGTGAGGACATCGACCGGGGGCTTGGCAAACCCCTGGTCGGCGCAGACCAGCGCGGCCGCCACCGCGCCCGTGCCGCAGGCCAAGGTCTCTTCCTCAACCCCCCGCTCATAGGTTCGCACGGCCACGCGGGACCGGCCCACCGGATGGACGAAGTCCACGTTCGTCCCGGCCGGCAGGAAACGCTCATGGAACCGAATGAACCGTCCCACCTCCACCACCTTCCAACCCTCCAGGTCCTCCACAAATTCCACGGCGTGCGGAACACCGGTGTTGATCCAGTGAAGGTGGTGCTCGAAGCCGTTCATCGTAACCTTCACGGCCGGATCGATGGGCGAGGGGTCGGTCATCCGGACCTTGACCCGGCGTCCCGTGACCTCGGCGGACAGGATGCCTGCGTCCGTTTCAAACGTTAAATTCGCCGGAGCCATCCCCCACCGGTGAGCCAGCCGGGCCGCGCATCGGCTGCCGTTGCCGCACATCTCCGCCCGGCCCCCGTCCGCGTTGAAGTAGTGCCAACGGAAGTCCGCCCGATCGCTCTCCTCCAGAAGGATCAGTCCGTCCGCTCCGACCGACCGGCAGCGGCGGCACACGCCCCGGATGAAATCTCCCAGGTTTTCCGGATCCAGGATCCGGGAACGGTTGTCGATCAGGATGAAGTCGTTCCCGCTCCCCTGCATCTTGACGAAGGGAATCCTCTCCGGCACTTTCATGCCCCCCGTCTGGCGCCGTCGCTCGACCCGGACCTCAACTCCGCGTCAACGGGCTCGGCTTCCTGGAGGAAGTCCGGGATGCTCTCCCCGCGGATCAAATCCAGGTACGTCTCACGGCGGCGGACGACGCTGAATCGGCTTCCGTGCACCAGCACCTCGGCGGCGCGCGGCCGGGCGTTGTAGTTGGAGGCCATGGCAAAACCGTAGGCCCCGGCGCTCATCACGGCGAACAGGTCTCCCGGCTCGAAGGCCGGAAGCTTCCGATCCCGGGCCAGAAAGTCGCCGCTTTCACAGATCCCGCCCACGACGTCCGCCACGGTCGAGTCCCGGGAGGCCACCGCTTCTGAAAGGGGCTGGATCTCGTGATAGCTCTCATAGAGGCTCGGGCGCAGCAGGTCGTTCATGGCCGCATCGACGATATAAAACCGCTTGGCGGCCGTCTGTTTGAAGTAAATCATCCGGCTGAGGAGGACGCCTCCGTTTCCCACCAGGTGGCGCCCCGGTTCGAACAGCAGCGTGCAGCCGGTCCGCCGGATGAGCGGGACGATGGACCGGGCCAGCTCGAAGGGCGTGGGGGGCGACTCATCCCGGTACGTGATTCCCAACCCCCCGCCCAGGTTGATATAGCGGATGTCAATGCCCTCGTTCCGAAGACGTTCGACCAGGTCCACCACTTTGCGGGCGGCGTCTTCGAACGGACCGGCGGTCGTGATCTGAGAGCCGATGTGGCAATGAACGCCGACCACCTCTATCCAGGGCATGTCCGCAGCCCGCCGGTACTCCTCGACGGCCGCAGCGAAATCGACGCCGAACTTGCTCTTCTTCATGCCTGTCGAGATGTAAGGATGGGTCTTGGGGTCCACGTCGGGATTGACGCGCAAGGCGACGGGGGCCCTTCGCTCGAAGCTCTCCGCCACCCGGTTGATCTCGTCCATTTCCTCGGAGGATTCGACGTTGAACATCAGGACGCCTCGCTTCATCGCCATGACGATCTCGTCCGCCGTCTTGCCCACGCCCGCGAAGACGATGCGGTCGGCCGGGACGCCGGCCTTCATGGCCCGAAAGAGCTCTCCCCCGGAAACGATGTCCACGCCGCCGCCCAATCTGCCCAGAAGCCGCAGAACGGCCAAGTTGCCGTTTGCTTTCATGGAGAAGAAGATGAGGTGGGCCAGGTCTGAGAAGGCCTCGTCGAAGGTCCGGAACTGATGCGTCAAGTGGGCGGCGCTGTAAACGTAGCAGGGGGTTCCCACCCGTTCGACGACATCCCGAAGAAGGACCTCCTCGCAAGCCAGTTCACCATCCTTGTAGGTGAAGACATCCACCGGGCGCCTCACTGGAATGCAGGGGACGAAAAGCCCCATTTATACTAACACACGGTCCGCCCCGAGTCAACGAAAACCGCCCTTTTCCAATCCTTTGCGGGCGCAACGGCCTCAGCGGACGGCCGGGAAGATCGGCTCCTTGGGGGCCTCGGGGTTTCCCTTCTTTCCGCACCCCGTCAGGCCGCCCCCCAGGGTCAGCGCGAGGATGAAAATCGCGACAATGAATCGGCGCACCGCTTTCTCTCCCTCTTGATTGCCCTTTTCACATTAGTCCGTGACGTCCCTCCCGGCAAACTTCGCGCGCGCAAGGCCGCGTCCAAGGAGAGCCTCTCCAGCACGTCATCCTCGAAAAACCGCGAAAAGCGCCGAAGCGTCGGAAGATCCAGGTCGGAGAGCGCCGTGGCGTTTTCCTCACAGTGCCGGACCACGCGCCCCGCCGTTTCGTGGGCTTCTCGGAAAGGGACGCCCCGCGTCGCCAGATAATCAGCCAGTTCGGTGGCCAGGGAGAAGTCCGCCTCGGCCGCCGCCCGCATGCGCTCTTTCTGCTTTTCGGAAACCGTGATCCCGGCCACGAGCTCCGATAGGATCGAGAGACTCGCCAGGGCCGTGTCGGCCGTGTCGAAAACCGGCTCCTTGTCCTCCTGAAGGTCCCGGTTGTAGCTCAGGGGCTGCCCCTTCATCATCGTCAACAGGCTCACCAGAGACCCGTAGGCGCGCCCGGTCTTCCCGCGAATCAGCTCCAGGACGTCCGGATTGCGCTTTTGAGGCATCATGGAGCTTCCCGTGCAGTAGGCCTCGGGAAGCGTGACGAACCCGAACTCCGCGCCGGACCAGAGGATCAACTCCTCGGCCAGACGGCTCAGGTGCATCATCAGAAGGGAGGATGCGGCGGCGAACTCGAGCGCGAAGTCGCGATCCGAGACGGCGTCCAGACTGTTTTGTGAGACCCTCTGAAAACCGAGCAGCTCGGCGACGTACGCCCGGTCCACCGGGAAGCCCGTTCCGCTGAGGGCCCCGCTCCCCAGGGGGAGCACATTGACGCGCCGGCGGCAATCGGCCATCCGCTCCTCGTCCCGGTTCAACATCTCCACGTAGGCCAACAGGTGATGGGCGAATAGGACGGGCTGCGCCCTTCGCATATGCGTGTATCCAGGCATCACGACGTCCAGGTAGGATTCCGCCCGGTCGAGCAGCGCCGACTTGAGCCGGAGGATTCTCCGCTGAACGCCGGCCAGGACGTCCCGGAGATAGAGACGGAGGTCCAGGGCCACCTGGTCGTTGCGGCTTCGGGCCGTGTGGAGCTTCCCTCCGACCGGGCCGATCAACCGGGTGAGCCGGGCCTCGATGTTCATGTGCACGTCTTCCAGGGCCGGGTCGAACGGAAACCGCCCTTCCTCGATCTCCCGGGCGACGGCCTCGAGCCCCCGGACGATTTTCCTTCCTTCCTCCCTCGTGAGGATGCCGCACTTGGCCAGCATCCGGGCGTGCGCGATGCTTCCCTGCACGTCATAAGGGGCCAGGCGGTGGTCGAAGGACACCGACTCGGTGAAGGCCTCCGCCGAAGCCGCCGTCCGCTGCCGGAACCTCCCTCCCCACGGTTTTCGAATGCGTCGAGCCATGCCTTTCAGCCTTCGCCGCCTTGAAACGATCCGCGCCTTGGGTTCACCGGTTTCCGGGGAAAAGAGGCTCTGCGCTTGAATCAGGGATGTGACCTTCCGCCTTAGACGTGATAGCCCGGGGCTTCGAAATCTTTGAAGTTAGGGTCTTCCTCGTATTTCTTGATCTCGATCTCGTTGCCGTCGGGGTCGTAGAAATACGTGGCGTAGCCTTCCCCCTTGGCCCCGGAGTTGACATGCTGACGCTGAATCTCCACGCCCTTTGCCTCGCACCGCCCGACCACGGCGTCGTATTGGGCGGCGTCCATGCCGAAGGCCAGGTGATGGACGCCGGAACGGGGTTTGCGCACCTTTTCGACGTATCGGCCGTCTTTATGGTGGAAGAGGACGAGGACGCCCTCGCCGATGTGGAAGACGGCTTGCTCCCGGCCGTCTTCCAGATGGTAGCGGTTGGAAAACTCGAAACCCATTACGTCCCGATAAAACGCGATGGAAAGATCCAGATCCGTGGTCGCGAATGCGACGTGGTCATAGAAGATACCCATACGACATCTCCTTCCACGAAGGCCCTGGGCCGATCGGCGTTGTAGCTTCAAGCCCCCCTTTAGGCGTCGAGCCTCTTGATGTGCGCCCAGAAATCGTTCTTGATCTGATACGGGAAGTACGGAAAGGGCGGGGCCTTCTCCCCCAGGAGTTCCAGACGCGCCCAGATGAAGGTGAAGTTCTTTGCTCCCAACGCTTTCCGCACGGCCCCTGACAACTGGGTCCGGTTCGACGCCTGATACGTCCCGGTAATCCCAAACCCCTGGGCGATTTTTTTGAAATCCGTCTTTCCCGCGTTCACCATGGGCTGAACGCCGGTGAGCTCATAGGACTTATTGTCCATGACCAAGATGACGAGGTTGTCCGGCTGGTGCTGGGCCACAGAGGCCAGGCTCCCCAGGTTCATCAGCAGGCTGCCGTCGCCTTCAATCGCGATCACCCGTTGGGCCGGGCGCGCCAAGGCCAGCCCCAGTCCGACGGGCACGGCCTGCCCCATCGGTCCGCTGAGGTAGAAGTTTCCCGGCCGGTGCATCACGGAATGCCAGAGCTGGGTTTGTGAACCGATGCCGCTGACCACCAGCTGGTCACTGACATGCTCCGCCAGCGTCTCCAGGGCCTCCCGCTGGTTCATCCGCCGGCTCCAAAGGTCTCCTTCGTGATGAGGAGCGCGACCGGCTTCTGGGCGGCCTCGGCCAGCGCATACGCGTCCGGGACGCTTCCCCTTTCGGAAAAGTCGGGGGGAAGAGGGAAGCACTGAACGCCCACCTGTTCCAGGATCCTCTCCGCGCTTCTTCCCTTTTCCACGTCGTAGAACAACTTGTCCCCCAACCGGCCCCGGTGGGAGACGATCATCAAGAAGGGGATGCCGTAGGCGATCGGAAATGTGGCCATCGCCCCGCCGCTGTTCATGGCCCCCACGTTCTGGATGACCATCGCCGCGCGCATACCGCCGGCCACCGCGCCGCAGCATACGCCGACGCCTTCTTCCTCTCGGGCCACGGGGACGTGGATCATCTCCGGGTCGGACCCCATGCGGGCGATGAGGCCGGCCAGCCACGAGTCCGGCACGGTTGTACAGAGGCGAACGCCGCTCGCCTTCAGCTCGTCGTAAAGCTTGTCTGACCAGGCCACGATCTCCTCCTGAGCCACAGCCGCTCTCTTACCGATATGATATCACTCACGATCTAGATCTCCATGAATTCATCCAAGAATACCCTGTACTGCTGGAGCTTCGGCTTATCCCGGTCTTCCGGGTTTACGTAGCGGATCGAGCTTTTACCCTTGAGCGTCGCCGGCAGGATCATGACGCGCACGAAGCTCGTCGGTTCGCGCTCGGAAGCCGCGGCGCAGACGGGCTCCGGCCCCTTTTCGAACCACGGCTCGCCGGGGCCAATCACTGACGTCTTGCCGCCGACGTCAACCCGGAACCCACCTCGCAACAGGCAGCGGATACCGGGACCTTGGTGGGTATGCGTATAGGCGACTCCGCCTAAAGGGAAATCAACGCGATCGCAGCGGATGAGATATTTGCTTTGGGGGTCAAGGATGACATCGTGAGAGAGCTTGCGCGTTGAGACGACGGATTCCCCCGCCGCGAGGCCCTCGTTGGATGCCGGAGCGCGCACCAGTTCCCACCGCCAAAGACGCGCCCCTTCCGCACCGGAATGGATCGAACAGGAGCCAGCGCCGTACCAAGCACTGTTCGCCGGGACTTTTTGCGACCTTTGCCCCGCGCTGACCGTCACTTCCCCTTCGACAACGTAGAGAATGCGATGTCCTCCCTCCAGAGAACCGGAAAACCTGGAACCCGGCTGGGCATGGTCTTCCAATAGGCGCAACGCGTAAGTTGTCATGCTACAAAGCCTCGGACTGGGTGGGCCTCGATGGGCGACCCTATACCGTCGCGGCCGGGTGCGATGGCCTTGTAGTCATTCAATCGGCGGCTTCCTTGCGACCGTTCGCGCCGGCGATGGCTTCCATAGACGACGGCCCGCCACCGAGAAGAAGAGGCCAGCGCGCTCATGCGTTCCTTCCCGTTACTCCTTGCGGCCTCCGGTCACCGTGAGTCGGAGCGCATCGGACCTCCCGTGGGCCTCGGCCTCGCGGAGAATCCCCGCCTCCATCATGGCTCGCAGGACGCCCTTGGCCAATTCCCGGTTCCCCTCGGGCGTCAGATGAACGGCGTCGTGGAACAGGTCCTGGGAGAACCCGCCCGTCAGCGTGGAGGCGTCCACCACCGTCACGTCCTTGGCCTTGGCCACTTCATCCACCAACTGCAGGACCTTCCGATAGAAGCGGGGCTCCCACCCCTGCTCAGGAGCCGTGGAGCCGGGGATCAGGTTCTTTCCTCGAGCCCCTCTCTGGAGGATGGGCTGTTTGATTAAGAACACCCTGCTCCCGCCCCTTTGAGCCGTGTCGATCATCTCCTCCAGGTAACCCCGGTAATCGGCGAAGAGCACGAAGAGCCTTCCGAGCAGCGAGTCCGGGTCGGTAAAGTACGTAATCTTCTCAGAGAGCGTGAGAAAGAGAACGCTTCGATTCTCAAGCGTTTTCCGAAGACGGATGAGGGGACGGCGCCAGCCCTCTTCGGTCGTCACGAAATAATGGTTGAACATGCTCATGATGACCACGAGGTCGGGCTTCAAGGGCATGATCTCCCGGCGGAGCAGACGGGCGAGATGGGCCGGCGCGAGGCCGGGAATCCCTGCGTTGATGACCTCGAAGCCGGCCGGAGAAAGCCGGTGAAGCGCCTGCTGCAAAATCGCCGGATAGGTCTCTTCCTCGGAACTCATGGCGCCGAAGGTGGAGGAGCCGCCGAGCGCGACGATGCGATAGACGCCGGGCGACTTCTTCCTCCGGATCTGGGGACCTCGGAAGCCGAGACGGTTGATCTTGACGCCCGAGTCAGGGCCCGGGTCTTCGACCTTGCGCATCCCCCCTTTCAGGACGTGATACCCTCCTCTCTCGTGAACCTCGTAGGCCAAGAGGTTCGCAGACCGCTTCTTGGATTTCCACTGGAACCCGTACAGCAGCCAGTGGCCCGGCCGGCTCCCCAAGGCGAGCCGCACCCTCTGACCCCCCTCGGCGAGGACGAACAAACCCAGGAGGACGACGGCGGCGAACAGGAGATTCTTTCCAATCCGCTTCAAGGTCGGGAGGTCTCCCCTCGCGTCGCGACATACCAAACGCTCACAAGCAGGCCGATTCCCACCACGCCCAGGCCGATCCAAAAGACAGGGGACAGGGAACCGGCCAACACCCCTTTGAGGGCGGCGACGCTGTCCGCCGAAAACCGCCCCATCACCTCGGGGCGCATCAGGTCTCGAGGATTGGCGATGGCCTCAGAGACGGCCCGGTGGGCGGGGTCGGCGCTCAACACGGCCAGACGGGCAGTCAGGCCCCGCCCCATGATCCCGCCCATAATCCCCACCATGATCGAGCCCCCCAACTGCCGGAAGAGAAAGGTGGAGGAAGTCACAACACCCAGATGCGCCTTGGGGACGCTCGTCTGAACGAGAGTGATGACCACGGTGTAGACAAAACCCATTCCGAGCCCCAGGATGGACATGGCGCCCGCGATCACCCAGTAAGGGGTCCGAGTTCCAAGCTGTGCGTCAATCAAGTAGGAAAGGAACAGAAAACCGAAACCCAAGGCGAGCAGCCTCCGTTCCCCCCATCTGCCGATCAGAAGACTCACGCCAAACGCGCTGGTGAGGCACCACGCCAGGCTCATCGGCAACAGAACGGCCCCCGCCCCGATGGCCGTCGAGCCAACGACGCCCTGATAAAAGAGAGGGACGAAAACCAACGCCGTGAAAAAACCCGCCCCTGACAAAAACCCCAGGATGCTGGCCACCGTGAAGTTCTTGATCCGAAACAACGCCAGGGGAAGGATGGGCTCCTCGGCCCGGGATTCGTTCCAGACGAAAAGTCCCAGAAGCACTACGCTGGCGGCCAGAAGCAGGGCCTCCGGCGTCCCGAACGGCTTGGGCTCCCCATGTCCTACAACCAGCAACAGGGAGACGACACCGCCGAGGAGGGTGGCTCCGCCGAAATAATCCGGACGCCGCCGCTGACGTCCCTTCCCCGCACTGCCCAGGCCGTAGAGGACACACACCGCAGAAACGACACCCGTCGGCAGGTTGAGGTAGAAGATCCACCGCCAGGAGATCTTGGTGACCAAAACCCCTCCGATCAGGGGCCCCATGATGGCGGCGACTCCCCAGACGGAGTTCAGGACCCCCATCGTGCGGCCCAGCCTTTCCCGGGGGAAGAGGGCGCCGAGGACCGTGAGGCTGAGGGCCATGAGCGAGCCGCCCCCCACCCCCTGAAGCGCCCGAAACACGATGAGCTGCGGCATGTTCTGAGAGAGCCCGCAAAGCGCCGAGGCCGCCACAAAGATCCCGATGGACACCAGGAAGAGGCGTCGGATTCCGTACATGTCCGCGAGCTTGCCGAAGATCGGCGTCGTGACGACGGAAGCCAGGAAGTAAGCCGTGAACGCCCAACTGTAGATGTGGATGCCGCCGAGCAGGCCCACGATAGTCGGCATGGCCGTTCCCATGATGGTGATGTCCAGGGCTGCAAGGAACGTCCCCAGAGCGACCCCCATCAAGACCAGATTCACCTGGGCCGGGGAGACACCGAGTTGCCCCTCAGAGGCCGAAACGCGCCCCTCCGGGGCCACGGCCATTGCGCCCTTCTGTTGGGAATCGGCCAACCTCTAGGTCCAGACCACGCAGGAGTCCATGACACGGAAAATCAGGGGCCCTCATCTGCTGGAACCAATACGAAAAGTGCTCCACAGCGCCCTTCCACGGGCCTTCGGATGAATCTTCCAAGGGCCGCCCGGTGACCACAGACCGCGAGACACGCGCCCCGACGCCCACCTTCAAGGCCGCCAGTGATCTACATCATAGTCGTAGGGTGAAAAAAGGCCAAGATTGTTAAGAAATTTCCTCGAACAGTGCTGTCTTTGCACATATTCGAGGGGGAGGGTGGAGAAATGGAACTGACACTTAGCGTATTGAAGGCTGATGTTGGAAGCATCGGAGGGCACATCTGTCCGGGGGAAAGACTTCTTCAGGGAATCCGCGATTTCGTGGACCGTGAAGGGGCTTCTCTGGTCGTGGATGCTCACGTAGGGGCCACCGGCGATGACGTTGCCATCCTGCTGAGCCACACCCGCGGCACGGGAGATGAGAACATCCACCGACTCTGCTGGGATGCTTTCACGGAAGGGACACGGATCGCGCGGGAGCAGGGGCTTTACGGGGCGGGCCAGGACCTCCTCAAAGACGCCTTCTCCGGGAACGTGAAAGGACTGGGTCCGGCCGTCGCCGAGATGACCTTCATAGAGAGACCCAACGAGCCGTTCGTCTTCTTTCAGGCCGACAAAACCGACCCCGGAGCGTATAACCTTCCCATCTACCTGGCGTTTGCGGACCCCATGTGGTGCCCGGGGCTGATCCTGAGCCCGAAGATGGCCAAGGGGTTCCGCTTCACCATCCTGGACGTCTCCCATACGGAGGCCGATCGCACCATCGAGCTCGACGCCCCGGAGGACCTCTATGACATCGCCACCCTGCTCCGGGGCACGTCCCGCTACGTCGTCGAGTCCGTCCGTTCGCGCACCGACGGTGAACTCGCTGTCGTCGTCAGCACCACCCGCCTGCACAACATCGCCGGGACCTATACGGGCAAGGACGACCCCGTCATGTTGGCCAGAGCGCAGGGCGCCTTTCCCGCAACCGGAGAGATGCTCTCGCCCTATGCCATCGGCCACCTGGTCTCGGGCGGAATGCGCGGAAGCCACACCATGCCGCTGATGCCCGTGAAGCGCGGGAGCACCATGTCCTTCTTCGACGGGCCGCCGGCCGTCAGCGCCCTGGCTTTCTGCGTCCACGAAGGGGTCCTGACCGAGCCGGCCGACGCCTTCGACCATCCCTTCTGGGAAAAGATCCGGGAGGACGTCTCCCAAAAGGCGTTGGATATCCGCCGTCAGGGCTTTTTCGGCGCGGCCATGCTGGGGATGGACGAGCTGGAATACACGGGCGTCATGGAGCGGCTGGAAACCCTGGAGGACCGCTTCCAGGTCCGAGAGGCGGCGGCGCCCGTGTGAGGTTCGGGCTGTCCGGTCAACTCCTCGAGCCGGCCGTTCGCGGATGAAACGGAGCGGGGATTGGTCTGAAGAGACGGCCCAAGGCTGAAGGAGGGTCAGAAAATGAGGATCGAAGAGGTCAGGCAAACGGTCAGGCATCGATACGGCCGATTCGCCGAAACAGGCGGCCGCAAGGAGTCCTGCTGACCCAGCAAGAGACAGCCCAGTTCGGGCTCTGGCGTTCAACAGGGGCTGTATAGCCAAGGGGAACTTTCCCTGCTGCCGGAGCTTGCCCTCAACCTTTCCCGAGGTTGCGGCAATCCTACGGGTTTCGCCAACCTTCGGCCCGGCGATGTCGTTGTGGATTTCGGATGCGGCGGTGGAATCGATGTCATTCTGGCTGCTTACAAGGTCGGGGCGCTTGGGAGGGTGGTTGGCATAGATTTCGCGCATCAAATGATCGAGCGGGCCAGGCAGGCCGTGTCTACGGCGGGCTTGCGAGAAAGACACATCGAATTCCAGTTGGCGGACATGGAGAGGACACAGCTCTTTGACGGTTTCGCGGATGCACTGATATCTAACTGTGTCATCAACCTCTGTCCCAACAAGGACGCGGTGTACAAGGAAGCCTTTCGGATATTGAGACCGGGTGGGCGGCTCGCCATCTCGGATATTGTCCTCACAGAGAAAGTCGATCTCGAGCTACGAGAGCGCTTCCAATCCACTTGGGCGGGATGCTTGGGAGGGGCCATTCCAGAAGAGGACTACTGGCGGACAGTGCGCAAAGCGGGCTTTGCCAAGGTTCGGATTGTGGCCCGTCACCACCTAACCCCAGAAGAGTTGGAGGTAATGGCCTGTTGTCCTGACAAAGAGATCACCCCCCCTCCCAGCAAGGAAGACCGTGTTCTCGTGGAAGGCAAGGTGGCCAGCGTGAAGTTCACGGCAGTGAAGCCCCCTTCGTCGTGAACCAGGGAACAGGGCGACAACGACTTCGCGCCGTCTCTCTCCGCCCGGACCAATCCCTTCGGCGGGGCCGCATGCAGCCTTAAACCGCTGCGCCCTGCGGCTCAGGATTCGAGCCCGAAAAGGACGTTTGCGTTTCCACCCAAAACCGCGTTGACCTCGGCGTCGGACAGCGAGCCCACCTTGCGGACCGTTCCGACCGGGTCGGGGTCCGCCATGTCGTAGGGGTAGTCGCTTCCCAGGCAGACGCGGTCCACCCCCGCAGAGCGGATCACGAACTCCAGCGTCGGCGGGTAGAACACCATCGTGCCGAGCCAGATCTGCGGATGATAAGCGCTGGGCGGCTTCGGGATACCCGCGCGGGCGTCCTCCCGCGCCTGGTAGGCATGGTCCCAGCGTCCCCGTAGAAAGGGCGCCGTCCCGCCGGCGTGCGTGAAGAACGCCTGGAGGCGGGGAAAGCGCTCGAAGACCCCGCTCAGGACCATCCGCGCGAGGTTCAGCGTCTGGTCGAACATGAACCCGCAGATGTTGAAGAGGTGATAGCCGTCCATGCCGTGGCGGGAGACCGGCGTAGCAGGATGGACGTTCAAGGGGACTCCCAGCCCTTGCGCGGCCTCATAGAGGGGATCAAAGCGCCGGTCATCCAGGTGAAGGCCGCCCACGTTGGAGCACAGGAAGATCGCCCGCGCGTTCAGGTCCTTGACCGCCCGCTCGGCCTCCTTGACGGCGGCCGACATGTCCTGAAGGGGCACGGACGCTGTGGGATAGAACTTCCCCGGGTACTTCCGGGCGAGGTTTGCGATGTCCTCGTTGGCTGTGGCCAGGTACTCGGCTCCAAATCCCGCATCCTTATCATAAAAGAAGTGGGAGGCGGAGTAGGTGACGAGCTGGGCGTCGATGCCCCATTTTTTCATCGTCTCCAGCCGGACCTCTGGGTCAAAGAACTCCCGCCCCGCCAGAAGCTTGCGGAAACCGAAATCGATGAACAGGTTGCCTTCGGCGTCCTCCGAAGCGTTAATCCCCTGGCCCTTGCCCTCCTTGAGGAGGAATTTCTTGGCCGCCTCCCCGATATAGTGGTTGTGAACGTCAACGATCATTTTCTAGCCTTCCCATGAAGAAAATCAATCCTCTCCTACGCCACCGCGAGCGCATGATCGAGAAGTTGCGCTTGGAGTACTGGCCCAATACTACTCCTTTGCATGCTTTCGGAAGAAGGCCAACCACTCCCGGGCGGAGATACCCCTTATCCGCGCCAGCATGGTCTGTTTGACATATTCGCTCATAATTCCATATCTAGCTAACCGGCCGAAATTTCCCCCTCGATCGGACTTGGGTCTATCGGATATCTTGTCAGCCTTAGCTGGATATGGCCCAACACCTTTGGCAAATTCTATCCCCCTATCTTCCTGTGTTTCCCGCTCGTACTTCCAGTAGTAATTTCTTTGCTCAGCCGCGAAACGGGCCAAATCAATGAATACGGGATGAACTTCAGGTGACCCAGACAGAACATTCGATAAAACCCATGGGACTACCACGATGAGATCCCACGGATTACAAGCCTCGGCGCTGACGGTAAACCTAAAGTTGGGCATTCCCTCTTTCGCCAAAATGTACCATCCTTTCAGTTCGACTCCCAGAAGAATTTCTTCCCCATCCGTTTTCTTCCTAAGCAGTACGTCCGGAAAGGTCTGAGGTTGCCTTACAAAGCTGTATGCCTGATATCGCCGATCGGGATCCCAAACTGGACGAAGCTGGTTAAGTGTCGCTACTACTTGCTCCTCAATCGTCGCCCCAAGCGCGGCATTCAGTGTGAAAATGTCAGTCGCCAGCATACCCTCGATATTCGTGACCGATTTGAAGTGGCCAGGCAACGCAAGGATCGCTTCCTTGACCTTTTTCCAAAGCTCATAATGCTCCCAGTCCGCCGGCTCAATCCGTTCCGGGGATGACTGTTTGTCGATCATAGGTGGCTAATCTCTCTCTGGCTGCGATATAAAATTCAGGCACGATCTCAGCGCTGACCGAGGCTCGTCCGAGTCTGTGGGCAGATATAGCCGCGGGACATAAACCGCCAAAAGGTTCCCAAACGACATCACCCGGATCGGTTGAGCATCGAATACAAATGTCAATCAATCGAAGTGGCTTCTGACTCCCATGAAGACTCCGATACTTCCATTGCATTCGTTCTCGCAAGCCATTTATTCGCTCTTTGCCTCCAACCTGAGGCTCACGCCATACATTACTAA
>JBHIBA010000066.1:0-18236 GCA_046758845.1 Nitrospinota bacterium | reverse complement strand
CCCTCTTGAAGTTCGGGTTCACCTTTCTCATGTAATCCAGGTTTCCATACATCAGTTTGGCGACCTTATAGACCAGATTCTCGGGAACCTTCCGGTTGGTCACGATGATCTGATAGGTTTGAACGACCTGGACGTCCTTCGGCTGATTGTAGTACTTCTTCTCCAGCGTCACCGGGACGAGGGCAGGCTGAACCGACCGGATCTTGCGGACGTCCTCATTGGAGAAATTGAGAACGCGAATCTGCTTGTGCGCCGCCAGCTGGATGAGCGGAGCGTACTGTCTCTCCCCCGGCCCCAGGTAGGCGTCGATATGGCCGTCCTTCATCTGTGAGACCGTGTCGTTGAAGCCCAGGTGCAGGACCTTGGAGAAATCCCCATAGGTCAGCCCGAGTCCTTGGAGCATCTGCTTGTTCATCGCCTGGGCGGAGAAACGCTTGGGCATCGCGCTCACCCGCTTGCCCTTGAGCTGGGACCAGTGCGTGATGCCGGAATCGGCCCAGACGACCCAGGTCATCATTTGGTTATACTGAACGGCGCCAATCCGGAAGTCCGAGGCGTCCTTTCCCTTGAAGGGTCCCCTGCCATTGAGGGCATCGGCCACCGTTGAGGCAAAGGTGAGGCCGAACTCAATCTTGCCGCTCAAGACGTTCAGCGCATTGGCCACCCCACCGCCGATGTCCAGGGTCACCTTGTCGCCGTACCCCTTCTCAGCCAAACGCTGGATGGCGGTCCCGATGGGATACCACGCGCCGCCCGGTTTCGAGACGCCGAACTTGTAGCTGTCCGCTCCCAAAGCCGCCGGCACGACTGCCAGTGCTCCGACGAGTACCAGCGTCCCCAGCGCCGCGAAACAAACCTTCCACGTACTCCGTTTCATCTTTTCGTCCCTCCGTGGTTATCGGTGTCGAAATAATACCTTCCGTTCCCGCCGCATTTCCCTAAGACGCCGAAGCCGGCGCTCCAGGATCACTTCCCCCGCTCCAGTTCGTCGATGGAATCGCGAAGGTCGTGAAACATCGATTCCAGGGCTCTCCGCCGTCCCGCAGGCAAATGGGAAAAAATCCCCGCCCCGTTTCCCGCAGGGAACCTCGGAAACAGGAAGCCCCCAGCGCCTCAGGTCATCTTGAACATTATAAACCCTACACGCTTCGGCCGAACTTCGTCAACCGAAAGAGTTGTGACGTGACCAGATGCTCCGCCTCAGGTGTAAAATGAGGGGCCAGAATGAGCATCCTCAAACTCTCTTTCCTCCCTGGTCCCGTGACGGCTCCAGGGAGCGGCGAAGGCGTCTCCGGATGACCTGAACCCTCAGAGGGTTCAGGAGGGGATTCCCGGCGATCGCCGCGCCCCACCAGCGGAGATCGCGGCCCATGCATCCGTCCCGATCTCCGCTACGGGCTGCGCCCGCGGGGTCTGCGACCCCTCGCTCAGATCGGGCCTACGACGTGAGATGGATTCTTGCAACCAACCACTGGTATCGCGTCCCAGGAATTCGTTGAACCTGTGTGACATTCCTGGATGGGGGTGCCACGGGCGGCTTGGGGTCGGTGACCTCTCGTCCGCCCGTGCCTCCACTTGGCCTTCAAGGAATTGAAAAGGGGGCATTGGCAGGCAAGCTGCCAGTGGCAAACGACATTCCCGAAAGCACGAACTTGTTTCGCAAATTTCCGGGGTCACGCCACCAGGCTCTGATGAAGTCCTCGGCTCCTAAAGGAAGATGCGGATGACGAAGGCGATCCTCGTCGGGCTCGATTGCGCTGAGCCGACCTTGGTCTTCGACAGGTGGCGCAACGACCTGCCGAATCTACGCCGGTTGATGGCCGCAGGGGTCTACGGCCGGCTGAAGAGTTGCGACCCTCCCATCACCGTTCCCGCATGGGCCTGTATGATGACCAGCCGGGACCCCGGCGAGTTGGGCATCTATGGGTTTCGCAACCGAAAGTCCTACGATTACGGACCGCTGGGCATCGCCTCCTCCCTGAGTGTCCAGGAAGAGAAGGTCTGGGACCTCCTCGGGCGGGCCGGCCGGGAGGTCGTGGTGGTCGGCGTACCCCCCGCCTATCCGGTGCAGCCCGTCAACGGACACCTGATTTCCTGCTTCCTGACCCCAAGCCCCGAGGCCGCCTACACCCATCCCCCGGAACTCCAGACCGAAATCCGGGACCTGGTGGGGGAGTACTTTTTCGACGTCGAGGGGTTCCGCACGAACGACAAGCCCGCCCTGCTGGACCGCATTTACGACATGACCCGGAGACGGTTCCACGTCCTTCGCCACCTCATCCGAAAAAAGCCCTGGGATTTTTTTATGTCCGTGGAGATGGGGGTGGACCGGATGCATCACGGGTTCTGGAAATTCCAGGATCCGGACCACGTGAAGTACGAGCGGGGCAACCCGTACGAGGACGTGATACGGGAATACTACCGCTACGTGGATGGCGAGGTCGGCGAGCTGCTGGCCCTCGCCGACGAAGAGACCGTCATCCTGGTCGTTTCGGACCACGGCGCCAAGAGAATGGAAGGGGGCGTGTGCCTCAATGAATGGCTGAGGAAGGAGAAGTTCCTGAGGGTGCGGAGCTATCCCAAGCATCTCACTTCGCCCGCCCACCTGGAGTTCGACTGGGACAGGACGCTGGCCTGGGGAGAGGGGGGATACTACGGGCGGATTTATCTGAACGTCCGGGGCCGGGAGCCCAGGGGGGCGATCGCGCCGTCAGACGTCCCCAAGGTGTGCGCCGACCTGAAAGCGGGCCTGGAGGAGATGAAGGACGAATCCGGCCAGCCGCTGGGGACTCGCGTGCTCTTTCCCAGAGATTTATACCGAGAGGTACGGGGCGCCGCGCCCGACCTCATCGTTTACTTCGGGGGCTTGCACTGGCGGTCGGTGGGCACCCTGGGTCACGGCGCCATCCACACCCGCGAGAACGACACCGGCCCCGACGACGCCAACCACGACACCCACGGGATCTTCATCATGGCCCGCAAGGGCGACTGGGACAGGACCGGAGAGGAGGCCGCGCCGGGCGCGGCGCTGGGAGGACTGAGCCTCTACGACGTGGCCCCAACTCTCCTGAGCGTCTTCGGCCTCCCGATACCCGCCGGGATGATCGGCCGGCCCATCCTGCAGCCGGACGCCCCACCTTATTTCCGGTAAGTGGGGGATGAATGCTTGCCCGTGAGTCGGTATTCCTGCCCGGTGTAGCGCGGAGGCTTCAGCCTCCGCTAGAGATGTTGCGTTTGCAGATTGACTTAGAGACGGGGGCTAAGGGTCACCGACCCGCGCCCCGCGCTACATCGCTTTGGACCTCTAGGATGCGGCTGCCTCCTTTTCGCCGTTGGAGAGGATGTGCGCCTCCAAGGAGCGCGAATCTGCTCTCCAGGGCCTGATTGTCTCGCCGGCTTTATAGGCATACCTGAGCAATAGCGTTTCGGGAATCAGTCGATATACCCCAGGTCGGTGAGCTTGGCCTTGATGGCGCGGGCCTCTTCTTCCGTATATTCGTAATCTCCGGGCTCGATGTATCCCAGCTCTTCAAGCTTTCGCAGGATTTTTCCTACGCAGGCCTCCGGCGTTTCCTTGTGAGTCTCCACGACCACCTCGGGGTCCAGGGGCTCCTCATAGGGGTCGGAGACGCCGGTGAAGTTTTGGATCTCCCCCTTGAACGCCTTCTCGTACATCCCTTTCACGTCGCGTTCCGCGCACACCTCGACCGGGCAGTTGACGTATACCTCCACGAAGCGCTCCACCTTTTGTCGGACCTCGTCCCGGATCTCCCGGTAGGGCGAGATCACCGCGGCCATGGCGGGGACTCCGTTGCGGTTCAGGAGATGGCAGAGGTAGCCGAGGCGGAGGATGTGCGTGTCGCGATCTTTCTTGGAGAAGCCAAGCTCGGCGCTGAGGTTCCTGCGGACCTCGTCCCCGTCGAAGACTTCGACGTGGCGCAAGTTTCGCGCGTGCAGAGAGTCCTTCAGGATCCGGCAAAGAGTGGTTTTGCCCGAGCAGGGCAAACCGGTGAACCAAATTGTAAAAGCGGGGGAATCCATGCTCAATCCTTTGCTTCTCGAGTTTTGTCAGCCGTTCGGCTCACTTCCTGTTCTTCGCTCGCGTAGGCCTGAAGCAGGATGCGGGCCACTTCCGGGCGCGTGAACTCGGGCGGGGGAAGCTCCCCCTTGACCAGCATCTCGCGGACCTTCGTTCCGCTGAGGACCACCCGGTTTTCCGGGCCGTGGGGGCAGGTCTTGGTGGTCGCCATCCCCTCGCACCTCCGACAATAGAAGGAATGATCGAAGAAGAGGGGGATGATGCCGATGGCCCCCAGGTCGAATTCCCGGAAGATGTGGTGAGCGTCATAGGTGCCGTAATAGTTTCCGACGCCGGCGTGATCCCGCCCCACGATGAAATGGGTGCACCCGTAGTTCTTCCGCACGATGGCGTGGAAGATGGCCTCCTTGGGGCCGGCGTAGCGCATCGCCGCGGGAAAGACCGAAAGGACGGCGCGCTCCTTCGGCAGGTATTTGTCGAGCATCACCTGGTAGCAGGCCATCCGCACGTCGGCGGGGATGTCGTCATCTTTGGTCGCCCCGACCAGGGGATGAATCATCAGGCCGTCCACGCATTCCAGCGCGCACTTCATGAGGTATTCATGGGCCCTGTGGATGGGGTTGCGGGTCTGGAAGGCGACGACCGTGTCCCATTCCCGGAGCTGGAAGAGCAGGCGCGTTTCCTTGGGCTCCAGGTATTTCTTCCTCCACTCCGGGGCTGTTTTCCGCCGGAGGAGTCTGACCGGGCCTCCCAGGAGGACCTCTCCCCGCCGGCGAATGTGCTGAACCCCGGGGTGTGCGTCATCGGTCGTGCGGAAGATTTCTTTCGCCTCCTTCTCGAGGTCGGCCTCGAATTTTTCCTCCACCACCATCAGGCCGGTCACCCGCTCCGATCCATCGGCCAGGGCGATCTCGTCACCGCGGGATATCTTGCCGGCCGTCGGGCCGTCCGTTCCCAGGACGATGGGGAGCGTCCAGGGCAGGCCGGAAGCCAGATGCCCCTCCTCGACCACCCCGTCGTAATCCGCTTTCCCCATGAACCCGCGAAGCGGGCTGTAGGCGCCCGTGGCGAGGAGCTCCAGGTCGGAGCGTTCCATCAATGAAAGGGGCAGCGAGAGGAGACCCGAGGCCTTTTTCTCCCACTCCGTCCGTTCAGCTTCTGGGACGGTCAAATCAACCAGGGTTCCGCCGTGCGGTTTGATTGGCAATGTCTCTCCCTCACTCGTCAAACAAACGGGGCGAGCCCTGCTCGGCCGCCCCCCAATCTGGAATTCAAGCTTATCTCGCGTAGAACCCCATCGGGGCCTTTCGAATTCCCCTATGTGACGGCAGGCACAGGCTGCCGGTAGTACCCCTCCCGAATGCTGAAGCTCAAAGCCGAGGCCGTCAGCAAGAGAATTGCGGCCACAACGAAGGCGGGCGTATAGGAGCCCGTCAGGTCGAACACGAAACCCCCGGTGAAGGCCCCCACCGCCGAGCCAACCTGATGAAGACCCGTGATGGACCCGTACAGGAACCCCACGTTGCGGGGCCCGTAGATCTCTCGCGTGAGGGTCGCCGTGGGGGGAACGGTGGCGAACCAGGAAAAGCCCGTCATGACGGCGAAGATGTAAAGCGTCATGTTGTTCTGCCAGATCGCGAAGAACAGGAAGGAAATTCCCCGGACGAAATACGAGGCCGCCAGGGGATTCTTGCTTCCGATCCGGTCGGAGATGGCGCCGGAGAAGAGGGTCCCGAACACGTTGCAGAAGCCCGCCACGGCCACGGCCTGGGTGGCCGTCGTCACGTCGAATCCTTTATCCGTGACGTAGGAGGGGAAGTGGACCGCGAACAGCATGACCGTGAAACCGCACGTGAAGTATGAGGAGGCCAGAAGCCAGAAAGGAGTCGTTCGGAGGGCGCCGCGCCAGTCAAGGTGCTCCAGGTTATTGAGGCGAGTCTGGGGTTTCGCGCCTGAGGAGTCTCCGGCTGAATGTCCCGCTGGCTCCCCGTCCGGCTGCAAGCCCATGTCCTCCGGCTTGTTTCTGACGATCCAATAGACCAGGGGCAGCGCCGTGACCAGGACGATGAGTCCCATCGTGGGGAAAGCGGTACGCCAACCCAGGAGCAGGATGAGATAGCTGGCGAGCGGGACGACCAGAAGCTGGCCGAGCGGCGCCCCGGAATTGGCGATCCCCAGGGCGGTCCCGCGCCTCTTCCGAAACCACTGCATGACGCAAGTGGCGATGGGAACAAAGGCCGTGCAAACCCCCCCGATGCCCACGAGCACACCGTAAAAGAGATACATGTGCCACAGACTATTCGTCAGACCCAAGAGCATGAATGCGGCGGCGATGGCCGAAATCCCCAGAAAGAGGACGGGACGGGAGCCGAACCGGTCCAGGAACCGGCCGACCACGGGGCTCAAAAACGCGAACACCAAATAGGCCAGCGAGACCGACCCCGAAAGAACGGCTCGGTTCCAGCCGAACTCGTTCTGGAGCGCTATGAAGAAAAATCCGATGGAGGTCGTCGTCCCGAAGGTCATGCAAAGGGAGAAGGTCAGTGTCGCGAGGACGAACCAACCGTAGAAGATCTGGCTCTCCCTGCGGGACGGACTTGCGTTTTGCGACGCGGCCATGCCTTAACCCCCTACCGGGACCGCCTCCCGGTATCTGGTCTCTTGGACGAGAAAGCTCAGGAAGGACGCGCTCATCAGGAGCAGGAAGGCGATCAGGAATGCGCCTTGATACGTCCCGGTCAGGCCGCAGGCCTTTCCCCTATCTAATCCCATAAGGCCCATCCGCCCAAGTGAATTCGGGTCCCGAAACTGCGAAAGGACGCCCGCCTTCGGTTCAAAATCGCCGAGACCGCCCCATCACGATTTGTTTTCCGCCCCTCTGGGCGACGGCCCCTGCGCCGCTGGAAAGAATCCCTGCCTCAAGGCTCGCGCGAAGATGCGCATGCTTGCGAGCTACCCGTTTCACGTTCTGCAATTCAACCTTTCAACTTGAAGAGCCGGGCGGCATTTTCGCCCAGGACGCGTTTCTTCTCGTTCTCCGGGCGGTCCCACTCGCGGATGCTCCTTACGGCCCGTCCCAGGTCTCCGATGCGGAACGGGAAGTCGCTCCCCAAGAGCATGCGGTCGGGTCCGGCAAGGACGTGGGTGCAATCCAGGGCGGGCGTATAAAAGCTCGTCGTGTCGAAATACATGAGCTTGTAGTACTCGTGGGGGTTCTTGGGAATGTTGTGCTCGGTGTCCGGATAGTTGTATCCCCAGCTGATGCGCTCGGCCAGGAAAGGAAGCGCCCCGCCGAGATGCGTGGCCACCAACTTGAGGTTCGGAAATTCCTCATAAATCCCCTGATAGATGAGCGTAGAGTAGTGAAGGGTGATTTCGAACATAAAGCCGATCAGCGCCCCGAAGTGATGGCCCTTCAGAAGCTCATGCTTGGCGCCCACCATGGGATGGAAGATGACCGGCACGTCCAACTCGGCGGCCTTGGCGAGGACCGGCCGGAACCTCCGGTCGCTGGCCGGGATCCCGTCGATGTTCGTGAAGGTGAAAAGCCCCTTGAGACCGAGTTCCCTCACGGCCCGCTCCAGCTCTTTGGGCGCCTCTTCGGGCTCTTTCATATACGCCGTGGCCATGGCGGAGAAACGATCGGGATGCCGCCGGCAGATATCCGCCAGTTCATCGTTGATCTCCCGGGCCAGAGGCACGCCGTCTTCGGGTCTGAGGAGGTCCGCGGCCGGAAAACCGATGGTCAAAAGCTGCATGTCGATTCCGGCTTCGTCCAACTTCGGGATTCGCTCGGCCGGATCGAAGGCGGGCTCCACGATGGGGCCATAATCCATGCCGTTTCGGTAAATGATCGGGAGCCCCTCGCGATTGAACGTGATCTCATATTCATACTTCGCGCTGAACTCCTGAAGGCGCGGAATGAACGTCTTGGGGTAGAGATGCGTGTGGATGTCAACGATCATGGATTCCTTCCTCCGGCTTTGAGAATCAATGAGCCGCCGCAATCACGAACCGATCAAACTGCAAGGGCGAAGCTCTCTGGTTTGCGTCCTTCACGGCTAATTACGCGGGAAAAGACCGAAGAATCTTAGGGATGTCGGCCCCGGCAGTCAAGGACTGCGCCCGATCAAACCCTAATGCCCGCTGGCTTCCTCCAGGTTGGCCTGAACAAAGCGTGCGATGAAGGGATGGATGCGGGCCACCTCCCGGTACAGCTGCTGGGCCACGCGCCGGTAGGTGAAATGGCCGCCCGGGCCGCTTCTCAGCTTGACGACGTGCATCAACTCTCTCAGGTTCATCCGCCACAGCATCCGGCGGCGATGGGCGTTCAAGACAAAGTACCGGGCTTCGTTCGGATAGTCCTTGGAGAAGCCCTCGTAGCAGGCTTCCGCGCGCTCAATCCCGGCCAGATACTCCGGGCGGACGCCCGCGTCGTCAATGAGTTCGGGGACCGAGTAACCGTGACGGATGGTTGGGAGCTGGACGGTCTGGGTGCACATCCGATGGCGCTTCAGGTCGAGGTAGGCCCCCTGGTCCACGAGGCATTCGAAGGTGTAGGTCAGGTGCTCCATCTCACGGACGGGGATGTCGAAGGGGTTTAGACGCCTGAGGGCCTCCTCGATGATGCCCTCCTTGCCTTGCTTGGCAAGGGCCTGCAGCCGGGCGCGGACGGTCTCGAAAGGGAGGTCAGTGTATTTATAGAGAATGGCCGCGGCCAGGGCGGGTTCGGGCTCTTCGGGATACTCCAGAAGTCGCGAATACGGCTCCTCTGGAGAGCCCGCCTGAGCCTCCAGCGTTCCCTCTGCGAGGGGCTGAAGGGCCTGCCGGGTCTCGGCCAGGTAAGGGTTGTAATCGGCGTATTTGACCAGGGTGGGAAGGACCTCTTGGCAGACCGACTTGAGTGTCTTTCCGATATCCCGGACCTCGCTCAGCTCGTGACTCAGCATCTTCCGGATGGCGTGCTCCAGGACGCGCGCGTTGCCCGTCATCCCGACGTTGGCCAGGGCCGAGATGGGCAGGAGAAAGCGGGCGCGGTCGAGGGCGTAGGCCCGAACGCGGACGGCGTACCCGCGGTCGGACTCGTTCTCCCGGCGGGGGAGCCTTCCCGAATCCCGGAGAAAAGTTTCCAGCTTCTTTTGGACGTTGTGATAGTTTTCGAACATCCACCGCATCGCCTTTCGATATTCCTCAGCCCGGGGCGAGGCGGCGATCTCTTCCGGGACGAAAAAGTCGCCGAGAGAGAACACCTGATAGCGCGAGGATTTCTCGGTGTAGGAGGCCAGGCGGTTGGCCTCGATGACCTCGGTGGCGTAGCGGCTGACGTTCTCAATGGCGATGGAAAGCACGGCGTGCTCGGCCACCGAGGCGTGCCCGTAGCCGACGACCCATTTCTCGTGGAACTGGGCGGAGGCCTCGTCGGTCAGCTCCGCGGCGATCTCGTCAAAGGCCTTGGGCGACCGGCTCGTCTTGGCGAAGGCGACCGCCACGACCTCCGGCGGCAGGTCGCGCAGCAGGTAGATCCGGCGGGTCTTGCCCGAAGGCGGGGGTCCGTCCGACTTTGCAGACCCTTTCGGGTTCGGAGATTTCTGGGCGGAAGTCGTCTTAGACGTCATCGCATTTCCGGAAGAGAGTGAAACGGCCGGCCTTTGTTGGCGGGGAAACCCCAAAAGCGGATATGCCCTTATTTATACCAGATGAAGCGGCTCGCGGGCAATCCGTCAGGTCGCTAAAGTGAGCGATCGGCGTAAAAAGTACCACCCCCTTCTCCTACCGCTTGATCCTCATCAGGCACAGAACTGCAAGTGAGCCCAGAAGAAGCAGCGCGTAGAAGATGGCGTCCGCTGGTTTGCCGACGAGGACTGAGCCGAGTAGAAGCATCCCACCGAAGATCGCGGCGCTGAGGAGAACCCATTGAGCAACGAGGTGAAACGCCCTAGGAGCCGGGACCCCGACTTCCCGAAACGGTCGCCACGCGCCCGGTGGGAGGGCCTCCCGGTAAAAACGGCGAAGGGTGTCCGCTTGCACCGGACGGGTCAGGTAGGTGGCGATAAGCATTGCGACGGCGCCAATCGAAACTTCGGCGGAGAGAAGAATCGGGAAGGGGGGCGGATCGCCCCTCCAGTGGAGAACCACCGCCGTCAGGCCTGCCGCCAGCATTCCCGCAATCTCCGTCCAGGCGTTCGCCCGCCACCAAAGCCAACGCAGCAGGACGGGAAGCCCCAGCCCTGCGCCCAGAGCGATGTTGAACTTCCAGGCCCGCTCAATGCTGCCGATTTGGGCTGCAACCGCGAGCGAACCCACCACCATGAGTACCACGCCGATTCGACTGGCAGCGATGACCTCCCGCCGGCCTGCGCCGGGCCGAAAAAAACGAACGTAAAGGTCATTAATGAGATAACTGGCGCCCCAGTTCAAATGGGTGTCCACCGTGCTCATGAATGCCCCTAACATCCCGACGAGGACAAGGCCCAGCAGGCCCGCCGGAAGGAGTTTCGCCATCAGGATCGGATAGGCGGCCTCCCGATCGGCGACGACCTGAGCGGCAAGGCTGCCTGCGGGGGCCTCCATTCCCTTCGGGAAGAGAACGAGGCCCACGAGTCCGATGAGGATCCAAGGCCACGGCCGGATGACGTAATGAGCGATGGCGAACCAGAGCGCCCCGGCTTGCGCATCGCGAGGGGTGGCCGCGGTGCATAGACGCTGCGCGATATATCCGCCTCCGTCCGCGTGATGCTGAGCCCACCAGGCGACGAAGAGATAAATAAAAATCACTTGCGCGCCCGCCCACTCAGCCCCCTGGGGCGGGACAAAGGACAAAAACTCGGCGGCCCCCGCTGGGCCGTAGGTCTCCTGCAGCTTGGCGACGAGAGACGAGAGGCCCCCTACCTCGGCTACCGCAATCCAGGCGAAGAGAAAGCTGCCAAACAGGGCGATGCCGAACTGGAAGAGGTCGGTGAGAATGACCCCCCGAATACCGCCGGCGCTGGAGTAGATTCCCACCAGAATGACCAATGCCACCACGGTAAAGCTCTCGTTCACCGTTCCGAGGACGAGCGCGCGCGGCCATAAAGTCTCGATGGCCGTCCAAATCGGGGCCGGAAAAATCTCTTCCCAGCGAAGGAAAGCGGCGGCGATTTTCCCCATCGCCCGGAACACCCAGCCGAGCACGATGAGATTTACGATGAGGGAAGAGTAAATGGCCTTGAAGACACGAAGTCCGGTCGCCACTCGGCCGTCGTAGCGGCGTTCGATGAATTCAGCGTCGGTAACGACTCCGAGCCTTCGCCACAGGGGAGCGAAGAAGACGGCCACGCCGACGGTTCCCAGGATCCAGGACCACCAGAACCAGTTCCCCGAGATTCCACGGGTTCCAACGATTCCGGCGACGACGAGCGGGGTGTCCGAAGCGAAGGTCGTGGCAACCATGCTGGTCCCCAGCCACCACCAAGGCAGGCTTCGTCCGGCAAGAAAGTAGGAGACGAGGCTTCGCGATGCGGATCTTGAAACCCAGATACCAACCAGGAGGGCGAAGAGGAGAAAGCCTGCGATGAGACCCCAGTCGATGGGGGCTAACATGAAAAAGACTCGCTAGAGGGAGCTTTTGATGCGCGAAAGTAAGCCCGGCGAGACCCTACTTGCCAATCGATCCGTCTTTCAGTGCGCCGTTACGACCGGAAGTGGCGCTCATTCCAACACGCCTACTTTCTTTCACGACGCATTTAGGATGAGCATTAGCAGGATGCTGAAAATGGAGTTTGTGGGGCTATTGGACTCCTGGCCGTGCAATTTCATGGTCAATGCGTTTTCCCGTAGGGGAGGGCCGAGGGTTGATGACCCTGCACCCTCCCGCTCGTTGCTTTCCCGGTGAAGCCTCAGGGGGTTAGCGCGACCGCGGGCGCGGCCCCCAGGAGGCCGGCCACCGAGACCCTGGCCGCCTCCAGGAAGGGGTAAGGATAGACCCCGATGGCGAACACCCCGGCCACCATGATGGCGATCCCCAAGGCCAGGGCGAAGGAATTCGACGTCTGGATCCGCCCTGACGGCTCCTGCATGTACATCAGCATCACCACACGGAAGTAGTAGTAGAGGGAAAGGACGCTGTTCGCAACGGCGATGCCGGCAAGCCAGTAAAACTGCGAATCGATGGCCGCCGCGAAAAGGTAGAACTTCCCCACGAACCCGGCCGTGGGCGGGATGCCCGCAAGACTCAGGAAGAAGATCAGCAGCGCCAACGCGGGCCAAGGGTGCTGACGAGCCAGACCCCGGAAGTCCTCCAACTGATCGCCCCGGAAGTTCTGGCGGCAAAGGAGAATGACCATGGCGAACGCGCCCAGGTTCGTGAAGAGGTAAGCGGCCGAGTAGAGCAGGATGCTGGTGATCCCAATCTTTGTCCCCACGACCAGGCCGATCAGGATGTACCCCGCGTGGGCGATGCTGGAGTAGGCCATCAGCCGCTTGAGGTTGGACTGGACCATGGCCGCGATGTTCCCCCAGGTCATGCTCACGACGGCGAACAGCCAAAGGAGGATCGTCCATTGCTCGCGGGAATCACCGAAGGCGACCATGAAGACCCGGACCAGCGCCGCGAAGGCCGCAACTTTCGTTCCCACCGACATGAAGGCCGTGATGGACGTCGGGGCCCCCTGATAGGCGTCCGGCGCCCACATGTGAAAGGGGACCAGGGCGATCTTGAAGGCGAATCCGGCCGTGAGCAGGATGATGGCCAGGGTCATGAGGGGGTCGCGCCCCGAGGTTTTGGCCAAGGTCTCCCGGAGACCGTCAAGGTAGATGGTCCCCGTCGCGCCGTAGGCCAGGGCGATGCCGTAGAGGATGATCCCGGAGCTGAAAATCCCGAGCAAGAAGTACTTGACGCCGCCTTCCTGGGACACCAGGTCCCGCTTCATGAAACCCACCAGGATGTAGATCGGGATGGAGAGGAGCTCGAGCCCGATGTAGATGGTGAGCAAGTCGTTCCCCGAGGCCATGACCATCATCCCGATGGCCGAGAAGAGCACCAGGGCGTAATACTCCCCCAGGTTGATGTCTTCGACCTGAAGGTAGCGGAAGGAGATCAGGACCGTCAGGACCGTCACGCCCAGGAAGATGAACTTGAAGAACGTGGAGAAGTCGTCCACCCGGTACATCCCCCCGAAAAGCTTCACGTCCGTTCCCGCCAGTTGGGCCAGGAAAAACCCCGTCACCACAACGCCCGCCAGCGTCAGGAACCCCATGAAGCCTTTGCGCTCGCGGGGAACGAACAGGTCCACCAGGAGGACGAGGCAGACCAGCGCCGTCATGATGATTTCCGGCAGGATCGGCCAGAGCTGGACGTTGGGGAGCGGAAGCGGCTGCATCCCTTACCTTCCTGAGGTTTTCCCCGGCGCCTGATCGGAGAACCGGGTGACCAAGGCCCGGACCTCTTGGGCCGTCTTCGGCGGGTTCGCCGGAAGGGCCACCTTCCGGCCGTCAATCGGCTTGCCCGCCTTGGCCAACTCAATCTGGTTCACCAGGTTTTTCACCGAGGGCTCCATGAGTTTGAGGTAAGGCTTCGGATAGATCCCGATCCAGAACATGAGCAGGATGAGCGGGAGCATGTACACAACCTCCCGGACGTTGCAGTCCCGAAGGCCCTGGTTCTCAGACTTGTCCACCGTCCCGAACATCATCCGCTGGAAGAGCCACAGCATGTAAGCCGCGCCCAGGACGATGCCCGCCACCGCGAAGGCGGCGTACACCTTGCTCACCTGGAAGGCCCCCACGAGGATCAGGAACTCGCCCACAAACCCGTTGAGCCCCGGCAGCCCGATGGAAGAGAACATCGTGATGGCGAAGATCACGGTGAACACGGGGATCACCTTCGAGAGGCCCCCGAAGTCGGCGATCATCCGCGTGTGCCTGCGCTCGTAGATGATGCCGACGATAAGGAAGAGCGCGCCGGTCGAGAGGCCGTGGTTGAGGTTCTGAAGGAGCGCGCCGAGGAGCCCCTGAGAGTTGAGGGCGAAGATCCCCAGCATCACAAACCCCAAGTGGCTGACCGAGCTGTAGGCGACCAGCTTCTTCACGTCCTGCTGGGCCATGGCCACCAGCGCCCCATAAATGATCCCGATGATGGCCAGGAAGGCCATGAACGGGATCAGGGTCTCGCTGGCCTTGGGCAGCAGCGGCAGGCTGAACCGGACGAAGCCGTACGTCCCCATTTTCAGGAGGACGCCCGCCAGGATGACGCTCCCCGCCGTGGGCGCCTCCACGTGGGCGTCCGGGAGCCAGGTGTGGAAGGGGAACATGGGGACCTTGATGGCGAACCCCACGAAGAGGGCCAGGAAGATCCAGAGCTGGTACGTTTCCGGCAGCTTGGGCGCCATCTTGTAAAGCTCAAGGAGGCTGAACGTCAGCTCGCCCGAGCCGTAGGCCGGGTTCCCATTTAGGAAGTACAGCGCCAGGAATCCGAGCAGGAGCAGGACGCTTCCGAACAGCGTGTACAGGAAGAACTTGATGGCCGCGTAGAGCTTTCGGGGGCCGCCCCAGATCCCGATGAGGAAATACATGGGGACCAGCATGACTTCCCAGAAGATGTAAAACAGGAAGAGGTCCACGGCCACGAAGACCCCCAACATCCCGGTTTCGAGAATCAGGAGGCTCACGTAAAACTCCTTCTGGCGCTCCTCGATCGCCGCGTAAGAGCACAGGATGGAGATGGAGGTCAGCAGCGTCGTCAAGAGGATCAACAGGATGCTGATACCGTCGATCCCCACGAAATACTCGACGCCGATGGTCGGGATCCAGGAATGCTTCTGCACAAACTGCATCTGGACGTTCTCGGGCTCGAAAAAGGGCAGGAGCAGCAAAGAGAGGCCCAAGGAAATGAGGGAGACGAAAAGGGCGAAGTTCTTGATGGTGCCCGTTCTCTCCCTGGGAAAGAACAGCATGATCAGGACGGCCCCCGCAATGGGGACGAAAATGAGGTACGAGAGAATGGGAAATCCTAAGACGTTTGTCATCGAAATCGGTCCTCTGAGGTTTGCCGACCCCGCCGGAGCGTCTCGCTCCGGGTGGCGCTGGACCGGCGCTCATCGAATCAGCCCGGACTCGCCCCCTACCCGTACAACAGATACAGGCTCAAAATGAGGAAAACGCCGAAGAGCATCGCCAGGGCGTAGTTCTGCACCGCACCCGTCTGAAACCGGCGCAGCCCCAGGGCCCAATTGCCCAGGATCACCGCGATGCCGTTGACGGCGCCGTCCACCGTCTGAAGGTCGAACAATCCCGACAGCCGGCTCAGCCGGACGGTCACCCACGAGGAGCCGTTCACGGTTCCGTCCACCCCTTTCGCGTCCACCGCAAACATTGCCCTCATCAGCCAAAGCACGGGACGGACGATACAGGCGTCGTAAATCTCGTCCACCCAGTACTTGTTCAGAAGCAGGTTGTAGGTCCCCTGGAACTTCTCGCTGAGACGGTTCGCAATCTCGAGTTTCTTCGTGTACATGTGGCGGGCGAGCATCCAGCCCCCGACGCCCACGGCCACCGAGACGATGGCCAGAATCCAGAGCAACGCGCCCGGGGGATGGGCCTCTCCCGCCGCCTCCGCCGCCAGTTGGATTCCGGCCGGGGCGGTCGCGTGCGCTGAGGACGCGAAAACGGGCCCCAGGTAGTCGTGAAAGAAATTGTATCCCGGCACGCCGACCCATCCGCCGATCACCGCCAGGATGGCCAGGATGACCAGCGGGACCGTCATCGCTGCGGGGGATTCGTGCACGTGATGGGCCGCTTCCGGGGCAACCCGCGACTGCCCGTAAAAAGTCATGTAAATGAGCCGGAACATGTAGAAGGCCGTCAGGAAAGCGCCCATGAGGCCCAGGGACCAGACGAAGTAGTGTCCAGTGGTGAAGGCCTCGGCCAGGATCTCGTCTTTGCTGAAGAATCCCGCAAAGGGCGGGATGCCCGCGATGGCCAGCGCGCCGATGTAGAAGGTGACAGCCGTGATGGGCAGGTGCTTGCGAAGCGCCCCCATGTAGCGCATGTCCTGCCTGCGGGCCTCAACCGGATCTCCGTGGAGGGCGTGGATCACGCTGCCCGAGCACAGGAAGAGCAGCCCCTTGAAGAAGGCGTGGGTCATCAGGTGGAAGATGCCCGCCGTGAAGGCCCCCACCCCGCAGGCCAGGAACATGTAGCCCAACTGGCTGATGGTCGAGTAGGCCAGGACCCGTTTGATGTCGTTCTGCACCAGGCCGATGGTGGCCGCGAAGATGGCCGTCAGCCCGCCGACAACGGCCACCACCTCCGCCGAGACGGGCGCCAGCAGGTAGAGCGCGCTGGACCGGGCCACCATGTAGATGCCCGCCGTGACCATCGTGGCGGCGTGGATCAGCGCGCTGACGGGCGTCGGCCCTTCCATGGCGTCGGGCAGCCAGGTGTAGAGGGGGAGCTGCGCCGATTTCCCGACGGCCCCGACGAACAGCAGCAGCGTAATGGCCGTGGCCGTTGCGCTGCCGACGGGCAGTTTTTCCGGGGCGGCGGCGAAGACCCCCGTGTAGTCAAGCGTGCCGAACGTCCAGAAGATGAGGAAAACGCCCAGCAGGAAGCCCGCATCGCCGATCCGGTTCACGATGAAGGCCTTTTTGCCGGCGTCAGAGGCTGATTTCTTGTGGTACCAGAACCCGATCAGCAGGTAAGAACAAAGTCCCACGCCCTCCCAGCCGACAAACATCAGCAGGTAGTTGTTCCCCAGGATGAGGAGGAGCATGGCGAACATGAACAGGTTCAGGTAGGTGAAAAAGCGCGCGTAGCCGGGGTCGTCGTGCATGTAGCCGATGGAATACACATGGATGAGGAAGCCCACGGCGGTCACGACGAACAGCATGACCGAACTCAGGGGATCGACGAGGAAGGCGACCTCCGTCCGGAAGGCGTCGGCCAGGACCCAATCGAACAGCCGGACCTCGATGCGCGCCCCTTGCAAAACCGAGTGGTAGAGCACGACCAGTGCGCCGGCCAAGGAGAGTCCGGTCGATCCGACCGCAACGAGGTGGGCGCGCTTGCCCGTAAAGCGGCCGAGCAGGCCGTTGACGAGGGCGCCCAGGCCCGGAAGGGCGACGACCCAGGGTACGAGTTGTTCGGCCACGCTCACGGTTTCACCACCTTAAGAGGGTGATCTCGTCCACGTTCAGGGTGGCTTTCCTTCGGTTCAGGGAGATGATGAGCGCCAACCCTACGGCCGCCTCCACCGCCGCCACGGTGATCACAAAAATGACGAACATCTGGCCCATCATGTTCCCGTGGATCTTGGCGAAGGCGATGAAGGTCAGGTTGACGGCGTTCAGCATGAGCTCGATGGACATCAGGATCATGATGACGTTGCGGCGGACCAACACGCCGACGCCGCCGATGACGAAGACCAGGGCCGCCAGGGCCAGGTAGTACTGAGGCGGAACCATCAGGGCCTCCTTCCCGAGCGGCGGCTGGAGGATCTCCGGCCCATCACCGAATCTCCCGCTTGGCCAGAACGATGGCGCCGATCATGGCCGCCAGCAGCAGCAGCGAGGCGACCTCAAAGGGGAACAGGAACTGGGTGTACAGCGTTCCCCCGAAAGCTTCGGTGTTTCCCCCGTAGGCCTTCAGGGCCGCTCGGGCCGCCTCGGCGGTCTTGGCCGACGGGGCGAAGGACCCTTTGAGGAAAATCGCCGCCAGCTCCGCCGCCAAGAGCGCGCCCATGACGCCCGCCGCCACCTTCTGCCGCTGCCACTGGCGCTGCGCCATGGTTTCCCGGACGTTGATGAGCATGATGACGAAGACGTAGAGCATCATGATGGCGCCGGCGTAGATCAACACCTGGATGGCCGCCAGGAACTCCGCCTCCAACATGACGTAAAGGGCTGCCGCGCAGAAAAGCGTGAGGAGCAGATACAGGGCGGCGTGGACCACGTTGCGGCGCGTGATCACCAGAATCGAGGAGACCAGCATGCCCAGGCCGAAAAGGATGAAAAATGGCCATTCCATCTGTCTCGCTCCCAAAAAACTCCCGGGGAGGTCCTGTCGGCGCCCCGGGCCCTCAACTTGATCCTCTCTGTCTCACCCTGAGCGGGAAAGCGTAATGACTCGGCCTTCCGTCAGCCCCGCCCCCCTGCGGCTACGCGAAACCCAGTGTAGCCGCGATTTGAGCACATTCGCTTCGCTCAGTGCAGGCTCCGCGGAAATC